>CALJGU010000339.1 GCA_938075565.1 uncultured Opitutales bacterium
CTGTAGGAGCGGGTTTATCCCGCGATCCTGTTGTATGTCTACCGTGCAATCGCGGGATAAACCCGCTCCTACAGTTTTCCAGTATGATAGTTGATGAATCGTGAACCGGCAATTCATGGAGGCCCCCCGTATAAGAAATTATCAATACGCCAAACTCTGCTTAGCCTCTCCTGTGCACATACAGCCAGTAGGCTCCCAGGATTCTCTCCCCTTCCGCATCGTCGAAATAGGTTAGAATCGACGTTTCTCCGGCATCCAGTTCGAAGGTGAAGCGAGCGGATTTATCATCCTTGGTAACAGGAACTGACTGTTCCTCGTCGCCGACAATAATCCTGGCACCCGCGATGGAATACGACTTCCCGGGAGGTTGAACACCGTCAAAGAATTGGGTCTCAGGAATGGAATCGCTCAAACCGTAGCCCGATTCAACCGGCCAGCGCCTCAGCTCGAAATCATAGGTGCCGGGCTGATCAACAACCACATGCCAGTTCCCGCTTTTCTCTTCACCGGTTCTGGCTCGCTTCTGCATATCGATAAACACCTGGTACCAATCGCAGGCGGTCAGCATCATAGGATTTTCCTTGGGTGAGCCAATGGTGATACGATGGATCTTAAAAGCATCGTCCTCAACATCCTCCCACCAGGCATCCAGATGATTCCGCATAGCATTGACCACTTCCGGGTGCTGTGAAGCGACATCCTTTTTCTGGCTGGGATCGTTGGCTACATGGTAGAGTCGCTCGTTATTGAGGAAACGCCATTTCTTCCACAAGACTCCGGCGGTATTCTTTTTCGGAACGGCGAAATTATCCGGATTGTCCTGTTCAGGGAAAAACACGGTATGATTGGTTTTGGTGTAATTAATTACCAGCATCCGATCTTCAAGCGAATCAGTTTCGCCCTTCATGAGTGGCAGAAGGTCGACACCATCGAGATCAGTCAAAGGCTCCTTAACACCGATCACCGAGGATAAGGTCGGCAGGATATCCTGAGCATGGCTAAGCTCATCAATTACAGACGGTTTACCAATATACTTTTCGGGACCATAAACAAACAACGGCACACGGTGACCGCCTTCCCATAATTCCTGCTTCCCGCCAATCATGCCCGCGTTGTAGTAATGCCGGCCAAATGAGCTGCCGTTATCGGTGAAGAAAATGACGATGGTATTGTCCAGTAAATCTTCCGACTCGAGGTATTGCATCAACTTACCCACATTCTCATCGATGTTGAGCGCCATGGCGAGGAAAGTGACCAGAGCCTCTTTGTTATCATCGCCGTAATACGGATTCAGATTTGCATCGACCATCTTCTTGAGAATGTCCGGCTGCGCCTCAAGCGCATTCCTGGCAGGTCCCCTGTATTTGTCGGGCACATACGGCGGCCAGTGAGCGGCATTCAGTGGGAGAAAGGTGAAAAAGGATTCGTCCGCATCCACCTGCTTACTCATCCAGTTGATGGCTTCATCAAAGAACACATCGGTGCAGTAGCCGTTGTAACGCTCCCGCATACCATTGTGAATGTAGAAGTCGTCGAAGTAGTCATTGTCCCAGTAATCGGCAACGCTGTTGATGTGAGACGACGGAAACCAGATAGCCTCATCAAAACCCCGGTCTTCGGGCCGGTAAGGGTAGTTGTCACCCAGGTGCCATTTGCCAAACAATCCGGTGGCGTATCCCTCCTCCTTGAAAACATCGGCCATGGTTTTGAGGGACGCATCCATCAGACTCCGCCCACTACTGACATTCATGGCACCGTTTTGCATGGCATCCAATCCCGTCAGGAGCTGCGAACGAGTCGGGGTACACATAGGAGCCACGTGAAAGTCGGTAAAGCGAATGCCGCCATTACCCAGCGCATCGATGTGAGGTGTCTTGATGACCGGATTCCCGTTGATGGAAAAATCTCCGTAGCCCTGGTCATCGGTGAGGACCATGATGACGTTGGGAGCCTTGGCCGACAGATTTAACGGAGCGGCGAATACCACAACTGCGGCAAGCGAAAGGCACAAAGCCAGATGAAAGTACCTGAATTTTTGATACATAATTTTCTAAAAATTATTGAGTTTCATTTACATCGACAAAACTGGACTTGTAGCCGATGCGGTAGTTCTGAGATTTAAACGGGTCGAAATTGGGATTAGGAGATGGACGATTGGCACCTACTTCATCCCTCCACTTATGGAGCTTTTGACGCAGTGACTTCACTCGGCCGGGAACCTTATCAGCGATGTTACGATGCTCACCGACGTCGTTTTTCAAATAGTATAATTCGATCCGGCTCTCCTCATAGAATTCGATCAATTTCCAGTCGCCCGACCGGATGGCCGAACTAGGCTCCCACCCGCCTTCATAGTGGGGGTAATGCCAATACAAGGCTTCCCTCCCCGACGAAATACCGCCATTAAGCAGTTCTGCAAAGCTTGTGCCATCCAGATGTTGCTCGGGAACCAAAGGAATTCCTGCCAATTCGAGAATAGTGGGATAAAAATCCGTACTGGTAACGGGCACTTCAGAAACGCTTCCAGCTTCAATTTGATCCGGCCAGCTCACAATAAGCGGGACACGGATTCCCCCCTCATATAGAAAGCACTTTCCTGCCCGCAGTGGTGCGTTGGAGGTCACTTCACTGGGACCGCCATTGTCGGAGAGAAAAAAGACGACGGTGTTCTTATCCAGACCAGTGCTTTTGAGAGCCTCAAGCACATCACCTACGGCCAGGTCCATGGATTCAATCATGGCGGCAAAGACGGGATCGTTTTGCTTGGTCTTAAAATCAATAAAACGCTCCTCGCGCCATTCGTCGGCGGGCTTATCCTTCTTCTCGTATTTTTCCTTCAAATCTGGCCGTGCGATCCAGGGACTGTGTACGGAATAAAAAGAAAGGTAGGCGAAAAACGGCCGGTCATGATCCTTTTCCAAAAACTTGATGGTCTCCTTGGCCAATCGGTCCGGCAGGTGTTCCCCATCGGGACCATCCTCCAGGCGAGGATTTCCATAGGGCGAAAAATACATATCACCACCAATCGGTGCGCCCCAGGCACAGGCACCAATATTGGTTTCGAAACCCTGATTTTCCGGCCAATACTTTTCATCTTTTCCCAAATGCCATTTCCCAAAAATAACCGTCTCGTAGCCCGCCCCTTGCAAGGTCTCTGCCACAGTAACTTCTTTCAGCGGCATGGCTTCACTGTAAGGTGCGCTCCGGAGAATGGTATTCCATTTATAACTCTCGGGCTGGGGAGCGCCAATCCAGTTCGTCATATGCAAGCGCGCAGGGTGCTTGCCGCTCATGATGCTCGCGCGGGTCGGACTGCACATCGGGGATGCCACATAGCCATCGGTAAAGCGCATACCCCTGGTGGCCAGACCATCAATGTTCGGCGTTTCATAGAAGGTGCTTCCGTTCGCGCCGATGTCTGCCCAGCCAAGGTCGTCGACCAGGATAAAGAGAAAGTTTGGACGCTCGTCTGCGGCGGCTAGAGAAGTAATTCCTGCAATTACAGCAAGGAGGATCAGTTGGAAACTTTTACGCATATTCAAATGGCTTACTTCAGTAATTTGTTGAATCAAACAATGTCGTAGAAACCGGCGCAGCGGGGACGCTGTCGCCCTACCCTTTTCCGGTCATTTGGTAGGGCAAGAGCATCCCTGCTCTGCCGCTCATTGTTGGAAAAAAAGCAAATGTTCATTGCAGGCTAATCGAAGAAGTCCTGATCTTCAGGTCTTAAATAGGGTTTCGTTTTCTCCTCATTCAAGGTGACTCCTATCCCTGGGCTGTCCCATACCTGTATGTGTCCGTCCACAACCAACTGTTCCGGCAAACCATCCACAATATTCGACCACCAGTCGGTCGGCGGTTTGCATACTTCAAAGGCAATGTAGTTATCCGGCAAGGTTGCACAGAGCTGAACCATTGCGGCCAAGCCAAGCAACCCGTTAAAAGTACCGTGGGGGGCGATCAATATTCCGTGCATATCTGCATATTCGGCAATCCATTTCAGCTCCGCCAAACCACCCACATCAAGTGGATCCGGTCCAATGACTCGAACCGCGTGGGTTTCGATCAATTCGCGAAATCCGTGCCTGAGATAGATCTGCTCACCCGTATGAATAGGAGTCGAGGTCGACCGGGTGAGTTCTCGATACTCGGCTGCCCCAACATTTGGACAATAATCACCGGTCAGAAGATCTTCAAGCCACGCTATAGGATAAGGCTCCAATGCTTTCGCGAAACGGATCGCATCAGGAAGGGTCCACCCCGGTCCACAATCCAATGCCAACTGGGCTTTACCATCCAGGGCTTCTACCATGGCTTCCACACAATCGACACAGTGACGGAATCCCTTTTCAGATAGTGGGCCACGATTGGGATGAGAGGGACCAGATCTTATCTCACCATTAAAAAATCCCGGAATTTCGGTGGGCATAGGTGAATGAAATCCGACGCCT
>CALJGU010000340.1 GCA_938075565.1 uncultured Opitutales bacterium
TTACTGGAATCCTGCTTGTACTTGGGAAACTGTCGGCCCAAAATGAAATCACAGCCATGCGTTGTGCGGGTATTGGCATCTGGCGGATCGCAGCCCCCATCTTGGCCATTTCTGTCATGGGTGTGGCTGGCTCGGTCATGATCAACAATTATTACGCGCCCAACTCCAAGGCTAAGAATCGAGCGCAAATGCGGGATGCCATCAGTAATGACCCCATGCGGCTCATTGTTCCGAAGACCTTTATTCGGGAATTTCCTCGTCGGGTACTTTATATAGGAGAAGAAACTGAAACAGAGTTGCAGGATTTCTGGATCTGGCAGTTGGACGAGAATCGCAATGTGAATCAATTGGTTCGGGCCCAGCGAGGTGAGTTTCACTACGATAAGGAGCAGGATGCGATGATGCTCACCATTTATGACGGTTATGCTGAGACCCGGAATAGCAAGGATCCGGATGGTTTGGAAAAACCGCTTATGGCCGGATCGTTTAAAAAGGCGGGTATTAAACTTCCCCTAGATCGATTCCTCGGGCGATCGACCGTGAACCGCAAATTGTCTGCCTTGAATTTCAACGAATTGCTGAGAGAGCGTGAACGACTGAAAAACGATCCCGACTTAGATCCCGAGGAAAAAAGAATGCAAGTCGTTCGCGTTCAAACCCAGGTGCAAAAGAATTTTGCGATGGCCTACTCAGTGCTGGCCTTTGCCTTTCTAGCTATTCCTCTCGGAATCAAGGTGGGGCGGGGAGAAAGCTATGCGAACATCCTGGTGGCATTGGGATTAGCCTTTGTTTGGTACTTCGCTACGGTGATCGTAGAGTGGTTGGAAAAGTCACCCGAGATGAGACCTGACCTTCTTGTCTGGCTGCCCAATATCGCTTTTCAGATCCTCGGGATTATTCTCTTTAGGCGCATTTCAGGGCGCTAATTGGAAGGGATGTTTTTTTCCTGAAATTAAGGGTTGCTGAATCGTCAGTCGCTTACAAATCTTCCCCTCTTTTATCCATGTATCTGAAGGAAGTCCGAATCAATGGCTTCAAGAGTTTCGCCGATTTTACCCAACTATCGCTCGAACCTGGAGTAACCGCTATCGTAGGCCCGAATGGCTGCGGCAAGAGTAATATTGCCGACTGCATTCGATGGGTTCTTGGTGAGCAGAGCGCTAAGGCTTTGCGCGGTGGTAAGATGCAGGATGTGATTTTTGAAGGTACTGATAAACGCAAGCCACACTCCATTTGCGAAGTCAGTCTTATCTTCTCCGATTGCGAAAAAGAGCTCGGTGAAGGATTCCACGAAGTGGAAATCAAGCGGAGTGTAGTGCGTGATGGAGGAAGTAGTTACTTTATTAATGGGAAGTCGTGTCGCTTAAAGGATATCGGCAAGCTCTTCATGGACACCGGGGTCGGGCAAGTTTCCTATTCCTTCATGGTCCAAGGGCAGATTGACCAGATTCTGTCTTCTAATCCGTCAGAACGTCGTACGATCTTTGAGGAAGCCGCTGGAATCACTCGTTACAAAGCTCAACGTAAGGAAGCGCTAAACAAGCTCTCTCACGTGGACGCCAATCTGGCTCGTGTAACGGATGTGATAGAAGAAGTGACTCGGCAAATTGGATCCCTGCGTCGCCAAGCCAGTAAGGCATTGCGGTATAAGCGTGTATCTCATCGGTTGAAGCACCTCGATCTGGCTCTGAGTAGCCATCAGTTCTCTGGAATTGAAAGCAGCCTGAACTCTGCCAGCCAGCACAGTAAGGAATTTACCAGTAAGGTCGAAGAGCTACGAAACTCTGTTTCTTCCAAGGAAGAATCCCTGGAAGCTCAACGAGAGTCCCGCACACAACTTTACACGAATCTGGAATCATCCCAGCAAGGGATTTTTGACCTGCGCTCCAAGCGTGATCAGGCAGAAAACCAAGCCAAGTTTGCTAAGTCACGGATTGAAGATGTGACTCATCGTTTGGAGCAAATCGATCAAGAGCTCCAGAATATGAGCAAGCGTCAGGATGATGTGAAGAATCGTTCGGAGGATGATGTTGAAGTTCGTCAGCAACAGCTAGATATGGTCGGCAATTCTGATGAAATTCATCAGGAAAAGTCTGATCAACTTACGGAAGTTCAAACACGCATCGCCACTGCAGAGGCAAATTTGCTAAATGAACGTCGCTTAATTGGTGAGCATGAAGTTTCGATTACTCGCCTGCGCACTGACGTTTCTCACCTCGAAGTAGCGTTGAAGACCGATGAGGTGAAACAGTCTTCCATGAACGAAGATATTCATCGTTTGACGGAAGAGACTACTCATTTGGAGAAGGACCTCGTTGATATTGAAAAACGGTCCAAGATTTTTGAGACAGAAAAGGAAGAGGTAAAGAAAGGCTTGGAAGTCGGAGAAGCATCTTCTGAGAAACTGCTATCTCATTTCCGTGACCTACAGGTGGAAATCCAAGACATGGATCGCCAGTTGGCTCGTATGGCCGCTCACCTGAACGTGCTCAACGACCTCAATAAGAAGTTCGAAGGGTTCAGTGAAGGAGCCAAGGCGCTCATGCAGGGGCGAATTGATGCCGTTGTTGATGCCAGCGAATTCAGCCTATTGGCTAAGGGCATTGAGGTGAGTACTAAAGACACTCGGGCGATTGAAGCCTTGCTCGGCGCTTCTTTGGATGCGCTGCTTGTCGATTCAGCCGAGGTGGCCCAAACGGTCGTTAAGCAGTTGGAAATCCGCAAATTGGGGAAAGCCTGCTTACAATTCCCAGTTGAGCCACTGAAGGTCGGTGAGACAGCGGATGTACCGGATTTCTTGATACCTGCAGCATCTGTCGTTAATTCTGAAGAGTTTAGAACCTCCGAAGCGCTCAAACGTGTTCTAGCAGGTTGTTATGTGTGCGACGACTTGGATGCCTTCCTAGCTTTCTGGAAAGACAATCCCAAGTTTGCATTCTCTCGCATTGCTTCTCGATCTGGTGATTTAGTGGACCGTCGCGGCTGGTTTGTCGGCGGGCATAGTAAGAATGAACCTGATAGTATCTTGGAGCGAAGTAATCAAATTCGTGATCTGAAATCCAAGATTGAAAAGTGCGAAACTGATTTAGAGGCCAAACGTGCTACGGCTCGCGGAGTCGATGAAGAATTAACCAAGGCTAAGGAGGGAATTGAGTCCCTCAAAAGCCGGATGCAGGAAATTCAGCGCGAAGAGTCTGTTCTTGAATCT
>CALJGU010000341.1 GCA_938075565.1 uncultured Opitutales bacterium
CCATTGCCATGTATCCCGGAACCGAGGTCGGAACTATAGTGGCTGTATCCAGTGATCCTCTACTTCTTAACTGGAAGAAGGTCACGGGGCAGGCGGTGATTCCCGAATGGACCGCTGGGCCTCCGCCTTTACCCAATCGCATTTTTGATCCCGCCATTTTCAAAGAAGGTGATTACTACAACACGCTCACTGCTGGCCAAACTGCAGACGGCCCGGGAGGTAAAAACGTTCGTGCTACGTATCTACATCGTTCTGCCGACTTGGAAAACTGGCAATACATTCATCAATTTCTGGAAGATGACCGTTACGGGATGGTGGGTGGTGATGGGGCCTGCCCTTACTTCTGGCCAATCGGGAAGAATGAGGAAAAGCACATGCTCATTCACTACAGTCATACCAGTGGAGGAAAATGGATACTTGGAGATTTTGATAACGAGCGCATGAAATTTAAAGTGACCGATGGGGGAGACTTTAATCACGGGCCCTCTGCTCCCGGTGGTGTACATGCTCCGTCCGTGTTTCCAGATGGTAAAGGTGGCCTCATTACCGTCTTCAACATGAATCCTGGTTACCCCAGCAAGGCCTGGAATCAACTAATGTCCCTACCATGGAGGATCACTTCGGAGCCAGATGATATTTGGGATCTCATCCGTCAGGAACCGGCCGGAGATTATGCTTCGCTACGTGGAGATCATGAGAGAGTCAAAAACCTCAGCTTACCGGCCAATGAGGACGTGGTCCTGAAAACCATTTCTGGTAACACCATTTAACTGATTGCGGAAATCGATCCGAAGTCAGCACAAACGATAGAACTGGAACTACTTCGTTCTCCGGGAGGTGAAGAAAAAACCCGTGTTATCATCCAGCCTGAGAAGGGTTACAGTCCAAGAATCTTCGGTCTAGATGACATGCGGGCTCGCAGAGCTGCGGGAGAGGTAATAAACGACACCGTGGTTACGCTCGACAATACACGCTCCTCGATTTTTCCAAAAGCTGCGTCCCGTCCACCTGAGATGGATAGTTTCAAACGGGGCAAAGGAGAACCGCTCAAACTCCACATCTTTATCGACCGCAGTGTGGTCGAAGTTTTCGTAAACAGAAAAGCATGCGTGGCAGCACGCACATATCCGGGACGCGAAGACAGTCTTGGAGTTTCCTTGCGTGCCCAGGGTGCGGATGCGAAACTGGTCTTACTCGATGCCTAGCAAATGGGCACCATCTATTGATCGGGATACGATGAGAGCATTGGTTTTACTAATTATGTTTCTAAGATTGTCTGCGGCAGTCGCTGCAGACAGGCCGAATATCATTCTTATTCTGGCCGACGACCAGGGCTGGAACGCGCTTTCCACTCGGATGCATCCTGATATTCCGGGATCCGGGAGCACATACTATCAGACACCGAGGCTCGCGCAACTCGTCAAGGAAGGTATGCGGTTTTCGCAGGCCTATGCACCTGCCCCCACCTGTTCGCCCACCCGCTATGCCATTCAATTTGGGCGAAGCCCTTCCAGTCTTCAAATCTGGGGAGCGGACAATATCGGCAAGAATGTCGATGCGGTTGTAATGGATGCCTTGGCCAATCGCCTCAAACAAGCGAACCCAGATTACGTATGTGCGCACATGGGCAAGTGGCACATCGAATGGGATCCTTCGGAACTCGGTTATGACGTTGCCGAATATGGTGATGGGCACGACCCCAACGCAACCAGGGGGAAAAATCGTAACAACCCGGATTCTCCGCACCCTAGAGATCCACGCTTCATCTTTAGTCTGACTCGTAAGGCCAATGCCTTTATGGAGAAGCAGGTTCAGGAAGACCGACCGTTCTTCCTGCAGATTTCTCACTACGCCAATCATCTCACTTACCAGGCTCTCCCAGAAACCATTGAGAAGTACAAGACTCAGCACGCGGACAAGGCAACGCCCTACCAAAACAGTCCAGTGTGGGCCGCCATGAATGAGAACCTCGATGCGGGCGTAGGAAGCGTTCTGGACAAAATCGATGAACTGGGAATTCGGGAGAATACCTACGTCATCTACACCGCCGACAACGGCTACGAAGACAAACACGATTTCCACAAACCTGTTGACAGGCGAGGTTATTACAAAGCCTACCCCCAACGCAGTCACAAGTACCATGTAAGCGAAGGTGGTATTCGTGTACCCTTTATTGTCCGAGGACCAGGAGTTCCAGCGAACACCCATTCTACGGCACCAGTCGTAGGTACCGATATCTACACGACTGCGATGGATATCATCAATGGTATCCGTCAGCTTCCAGATACCGTCGAGGGTGGTTCCCTACTCGATCACTTGAAAAGCAGCGGTGAACAACCCATCCGCCGCAAAGACCCCTTCCTCGTTTTCAAATATACCAAACCCAACAACCGTCACGATCTCACCATCGTTCAGGGGCGGCACAAGCTCATCAAGGATGCCGACTCCGATCAGCTACTACTCTACGACCTGGTGGAAGACATTGGAGAAAGTAAAAATCTGGCTGAGGAAAAACCAGAGATGGTCAAACAACTCTACGCTCAAATGACGGCCTACTTCAAACGACTCGATTGGGATGAATCAGAAATTCCAAAAATCAATTTGGAGGGCCGAAGGAATTAGGACCTTACCAACTACTCGCATGCACCATAAGAAAACGTTTTCCGTATTCCTAATACTTCTTTACACCTGCTTGACCTCCCTCGCGGCAGACAAGCCCAACGTGGTGCTGATGTTCATTGATGACATGGGCTACGGCGACATAGGTCCGTTTGGCAACACAGTGAACAAGACACCCAACCTGGACCGGATGGCCCAAGAAGGAAACCGGTTAACTCAGTATTATACTTCAAACACTGCTTGTACCCCGTCCCGCGCTGCTTTGATGACCGGAACCTATGCCGCGCGTATCGGAATGGATGGTACGGTCTGTTTTCCCAACGAAAAACGGGGGCTCAACCCAACCGAGTTAACAATTGGCGATGCCATGAAATCCGTGGGTTACAGAACCGGTATATTTGGCAAGTGGCACCTTGGCGATCAACGCGAGTTTCTCCCTTTGCAAAACGGCTTTGATGAATATTTTGGAATCCCCTACTCCAATGACATGTGGCCCTTTAACCTGAATGGCCATCGGCATACTAAAG
>CALJGU010000342.1 GCA_938075565.1 uncultured Opitutales bacterium
AAGGATGCTGGCATCGTAATAGCCATCTTCCTTGGTGACTTCAAGCCATCCGGCACGGTCGCCGGGAATGGTCAATGCCCAGCGGTCAAAGAAACCGGAATTGGGTGTGATGGCTTGGGCACTCGTAAGGCCGGCAAAAATAGTGATGAATGAAAGGATACTTCTTAGGGATAGTGATGTTCTCATAGTTTCTGTATTGTAGAAGGAACCGCCTTCCTCAAGGTTATTGTTGTTCGATTCTATTTAGATCGTCTGAAATCTTCTTCGTTCCCCATGAAAATTACCCGTAGACAGTTTCTCAAAACCTCAACCGCCGCACTTGTTGCGGCACCTGCAATTGTAAGAGGTAGCAATCTCAACTCGAAGCTCCAGATCGCTGCCATTGGCTCTGATGGTAAGGGCTACTCGGATATTTCGAAGATTGCGGATCATCCTGGTGCTATTCATGTGGCATTCTGTGATGTGGACCTGGCCCGGATGGAGAAGGCGTTGGAAATTCAACCAAAAGCGGAAGTCTTTCAGGATTATCGTGAGATGTTTGAATCGATGGATGACCAGATTGATGCCGTTACGGTTTCGACCCCGGATCATATGCACGCCTATATATCCCTCGATGCCATGCGGCGTGGTAAACATGTGCATTGTCAAAAACCGTTAACACATACCGTTTGGGAGGCACGGCAGATGACTCTGCAGGCTGCGAAATCAAAGGTGATTACCCGGATGGGAAATCAGATTCATTCTCACACCGCTTATCGCACCGCTGTAAAAGCGATTCGGCAAGGCAAGATCGGAAAAGTGAAGCGTGTGCATTCATGGATTAGAAGAACCGGTCATGGCTACTCTGGGTTGATAGACCGACCCAAAGGGAAGTTTGAAATACCTTCTACCTTGGATTGGGACCTTTGGTTGGGTGTAGCTAAAAAGCGTCCCTACGGTGGTGAGCGCATTTACCATCCATTTGGCTGGCGCGACTTTCAGGATTTCGGAGGGGGTGCTTTGGGGGACTTTGGTTGCCATATTCTTGATCCAGTATTTACCGCCCTCAACATGAAGGGGGGTCCCTTTGAAATTGTGGCCGACCACACGGGAATGAATGACGAAGTCTGGCCAGCGCAGGCGACGGTTAATTATCTATTCCCTGGAACTGAATATACTGAAAAAGAACGCATTCGTATTACTTGGTACAATGGAGGGCTTCATCCTTCAGTTGCCGGGTCTCATGTTCCTGAGACGACTGCACTTCCCACAAACGGATCTCTGATCATTGGAACAGAAGGCAGCGTCGCCGTACCCCATATCGGTGCTCCGATTTTTTATCCTGAGGAAAATTACCCGGAAGGAAGTATCGAAGTGGTGGAGGACTTGAATCATTACCATGGTTTCGTCGATGGTTGTATTTCTGGTAAACAACCTTCGGATGGCTTTGACTATGCAGGTCCTCTCACAGAAGCCGTAAACTTAGGCAACATTGCTCAGCGGTTCAAAGGAGAGACTCTCAAATGGGATACTGCCGCCCTGCGCTTTACTAATCTCAAAGAAGCTAACGCGTTTGTTTCCAAGAAGTATCGGCGAGGCTGGAATATTAAGGCGGTTAGCTAGTTATTGGTAGGAGCGGTTTTACGCCGAGATCCCATTTTAGGATTAACCACCAATCGACCTCTTCAGCTTCGGATAGAACACCAGTAAGCTTCCTGCCCTCAGCAGGATAAAACCTATGAAGGCTATCCAAAGTCCGGTGTTGCCGTAGGTATTCACGAGGGGCCATCCTAGGGCTAGGTAAAGGAGCAGGCTTAGGAGGCCGGCATTTCTCATCTCTCGCGTTCTCGTAGTTCCAATGAAGATCCCATCCAACTGGAAGGTCACGAAAGACACGGCAATATATACGCAGGCAAAAGGTAGCATGGAAATAGCTGTTTGGCGAACATCTGGAAGATCGGTTAGTGCGTGGACGATTGAAGATCCAAAGAGAAAGAACCCCGTCGCCAAGACTAAAGAAAGGAAGCCGGCTAGTTTCATGGTCCGTCGTACCAGGATCGTAAATACATCGATCTTGCGAGCTCCTGCTGCTTTTCCAATTAATGCCTCGGTTGCATAAGCAATGCCATCGAGAAAGAAGGCGCTAAAGGAAACGAACTGAAGCAGTATGTGATTTGCTGCCAAAACAATATCTCCGAGTTTCGCACCCTGTTGAGTAAACCAACCAAATCCCACAAGCAGTGAAAGCGTTCGTATCATAATATTGATCTGTATGCCTGCCGTGCGGATCAATTGTTTGGTGTCAGAGATACGAGACCAGGATAAGAACGGTTCCGTGTCTTGCTGCCGTTGTTTCAATAAACGTATGACTAGAAATAACGCGAATAGGCAGGCGGTCCATTCGGCAATGAGTGTGCCAAGGGCAATTCCTGCGACCCCCATTCCCAGATAACCAGCGAATAGAATATCTAAAACGATATTTATTCCGTTAAGGACCAGTTGGACACTCAGTAGGGTTCTGGATTTTCCAAGGCCTATCAATCCACCCATCAGGGCATAAGAGGCCAGTGTAGCGGGCGCACCCCATATACGTATATTCAGATACTCGCTTGCCGATGTCTCTACTGCCTGGCTTCCGCTAAGGATGGATAAGGCAATATAGAATATGGGAAATTGAAGGACTACGAGTATCAGCCCAATAACGGATCCAGTGAGGACGAAACGTCCAAGGATGGCTCTCACTTCTGGTTCATTACCAGAACCATCTGCCTGAGAGATGAGCCCGGTTGTTCCCATGCGTAGAAAGCCGAATGTCCAGTAGACAAAACTAAAGATCAATGCCCCAAGTGCTATGGCGCCTAAGGATGCAGTGGTGCCAGTTCGTCCAATAACGGCGGTATCAGCCAATCCCAAAAACGGCGTAGCAGAATTGGCCAAGATTATGGGCCAAGTTCTCTGAAGTATCGTTCGGTAAGAAGCAGCTGAATCTTTGGGTGGGGTAGCCATTGATAGTTCAGAAGGCTCTTAATAAAGCACTTTCAATAAGTTGCTATAATCGTCTGTCCAGACGATATAATCCTCATACTTGGGAAATGGTCGAAGAGCTTTGATCACTTCTTTGTCATCGAAGAAACCAGGATCATTGGCTACTAGAATCCATTCGGCCTCGAAGGCTCCATGAGTAGTATCTTCTTCGCTCGATATTCGGCCGATCGCTCGTTTGGCTTGTTGGGTCAGGCCTAGGAGTAACGGCTTAAGGTCCAGAAATTTATTCGAAACATGGAAGGCTAAAACCCCTTTGTCGTTTAAGTGGTTTAGGTAGAGTTGAAATGCTTCGGCTGTGATGAGGTGAACGGGTATGGCATCTCCGCTAAAAGCATCTACGATTAGAACATCGAGATTTTGTGGAGCTTGGTTTTCGAGGAGGGTTCTGGCATCGCCGATGTCGAATTCAAGCTCGGCCAAACTATTCTCCAAGTAAGTGAAGTGCTTTTCGGCTACTGTCTTTACATCTGGATCGATTTCATAGAAACGCATGACATCTTCAGGCAAACCGTAGATAGCTGCTGTTCCAACTCCCAGTCCGACGACCCCGATTCGCATAGGAGTGAAGTTTACAGGGTCAGCTTCCCGTACACTGCGTTTAGGGTGGCGTCTAATGGCATAATTGAGACCACTTTTCAGGCCGTAATAAGTTGTGGGGTGGTTGCGTCTGTTGCTGGAGGTGTACTGCATGCCATGAACAATATCTCCATGGAACAGTATGCGCTTTTCTGTCTCCAAACCGACATTCTCCTCCTTAACGCTCAGCGTTCCGTAAAAGTTTCTTAGCTGCTCAATGTTTGATCGGGTCCTGTTAGAAAAATCATGCCAGAGAAAAATACCCATTGCGAGTATGGCGATAAACCAACCAATAGTAGGTAAATGACTATTGATTCCCTTTTGGGTTCTTTTTTCGCTAAAGAGGAAAAAGGCCAAAACGATCGCGGTAAACAGGATACCTAAATGGAGTTCCCAGAAGTCATTGAAGAGCATCGGAGCGATGACGCTTACGCAGAGTCCACCTAGCGCACCCCCAATCGAAATCAGTAAGAAATAGAGAGTGAGTTTTTCTGGGGGTGGTTTGATGCGAGCCAGTTCTCCGTGGCATAGCATGCAGGCGGAGAAAAGAAACGTCGAGTATGCGGCAACTTGCATGATCATCGGCATGCCTATTATTCGCGCAATTAAGACGGTGCCAATTGAAAGAAGGAACAATGCTCCCCATATACTTCGTTTATACCAGCGAGCACGATCAAAGCATATTATGAAACTGATTAGGTAAAGACTCAATGGAAGTATCCATAGAAATGGTACAACAGCAATGTTTTGAGATATCTGATTAGTGATGGCCAGGAGCAGCAAAGAAGCACAGGCGGGTAAAATGATCCATGGAATCCACTCCTTGGGTGGTGTCGGCTCCGAAGTCGTTTGGCTTTCTTCTATTTGTTGCTTCTTGCCTCGAGCCTTGGCTTTCATTTCTTCCTTCTTGAGCTTTGGTTTTTTAAGGAATGCGGAACCGCACCAAGCGAAACAGACTGCATAAAGAGCAAAACTAAAGGACCAGAAGATGGATTGATAACGTACAGTGAGCGCAGGTTCTACCAAGAACGGGTAGGTTAACAAACCGAGGAGCGAGCCGAGATTGGACAGCGCAAATAATCGATAGGGGGTTTTCTTATGTTGTTGGTGGAACCAGGACTGTAGGACGGGGCTCGAAGCTGATAAAACTAGATAGGGCAGACTGATGGTGACCAGCAGCAGCATAAGTAACCGGAGGGTAGGTCCTTCTCCTGCCGTAGGTTTCCACGTTTCAGACGGTGTTATGGGAAGAAAGATCAGCGCGATTGCTAGAAGGCTGAAATGAACGATTACAAAGTTTCTTGCAGACAGTTTCTTGGAAACAAAATGAGTGTAGCCATAGCCTGCAACCAGCATAACCTGGAAAAACAACATGCAAGTCGTCCAGACCGAAGGGCTTCCACCGAACCAGGGTAGAATAGCTCTACTGATAATGGGTTGGACTTGAAAGACCAGAAATGCACCGAGGAATATGGTGATGCCGTATCTAAACATGAATAAGAAAGCTGGAAATGTGGGATGAGTTGAGCCGCTTTGCACTATTGTTCATTTAGCGCGATGGAGCCAACACGATCTCAAGAGATTGAGATTCGTTGCGAGATTATTTGGCAGGCAACATATTGCGAATAGCAGCGATCTTCCAATGATCGTTTTTCTGAACGACCACAAATGTACTCCACATCTTACGCATTGAACCATCTGCATTCGTTACTTCGTACCGTGCATCGGCTAACGCGGAATCTTTGGTAATAAAGCGGATAGATTCTACAGTGAGGGTTCTGGAGCCTGGTCGTCGTGTGGAACTTCCCATCATTCCTTCAAGGGCCGCATCAAATCCTTTTCTCCACGTTCCACTAGAAACGAGCTGATCGATATCCTTGGTCAGGATCTTGGTTAAGAGCTCAGCATCCTTCGTTTCACGGGCCTGGCTGTATTGGTCCACCAGAGAAATGATTTTCTTTTTCTGACTCTCGATTTTAGAAGATGATTGAGCGTTGAGTGGAAGTGAGAGGACCGCGAAGAGTACAAGTAGAACGGAAAGATTGATAGAGGAGAAACAGTTGCGATGGATTTTCATAAAAGTGTGTCTGTTAGTTGGTTGTTTTTTAAAGGCTAATCAAAGATCAGGCAGTCCGGGGTCCAAGCGGTTGTGCAGGTAACGATGAGTCGTAATTCTTCATTGGTGTTGTTATGAATACTGTGTCGTTCGCCAGGTCGAATGACGATCGCATCGCCTTTGACGACTTTCTTTTCTTTCCCATCCAGCCACATGATGCCTGAACCGCCACTGACAAAATAGATTTCTTCGATTACTTTGTGATAGTGAGGTTTTACCTTCACACCAGCTGGAATGATGATGTCAGCGATGCTGAGTTCCTCGGCACGTGAATTTCGAGGGCTGGCGATTTCACGAGCGACTGCTTTGTCGTCGGCTTCGTACCAAGGTTGATCGTCGAGCTTTACGACTTGGATGTTATCATTTTTTGAGGTGTGGTGATTTGCCACTAAGTATCCGCCGACGAGGGATAGGAGGAGTATAGAGAACCAAATAGTTTTCTTTTGCATACCACATCTCATAATTGACTCTCGGGAAAGTCAATGTGCCTGGATGGAGATGAATAGAGGAGAAGACAGGTTTAGCTCTATTACATGATCATTTCCGTCTCCAATGACTATGTCTGATTCTGGCGTCCATGTGATTGGGGATAATAATGTGCTACTTGTCAGAATGCGGTAGCGCTGATTTTCGAGTGTAGTAAATCCAACTTGCAGGCGATCATTTTCCAAAGCCTTTAGTTGCGTGATCTTCGATATTTCTGGATCGGTTGATTTGGTAATTCGTCGAGATACGCAGCTAGGGAATTTCTCCAAAGATCTGGAGTAAAAATGATGCCGTGTCCGTTGAAACCTGAGAAGGGTGTGATGGTTTTAAACTCACCTTTTCCGCCCGCCTGAATGAAGGCATCAAAATTCGACCGACTGTGTGAAAGCGAATAGAACGGGTCATTCAAGCCGTATAGCCAGAGGGTTTTATGTGGAAATTGGGCTCCTCGTCTGAAGCTGACGGTATTTATCAACTGAGGATTGCTGCAGGAATCACTCATCCAGCCCCCTACGAAATTGATAACCCCATCAAACGCATCAGGGCGTGTTCCTGCGTAAACTACTGACAAGATGCCTCCTCGCGATTGGCTGCCGATCATCATGCGGCTAGGTAGTACCTCTGGCCTCAGTTTGAGGTGAGCAACGACTTCGTCAATATCGGTCAATGCGCGTTCCATTCCTTCGAGTGAATCGCTGGAATCGCAGGTGTATCCAGATCTATTCTGGGTAAAACCTTCATCGTAAAGTCCATCCGAACGACCACGACCTCTTCGTTGTGGAAAAACGACCATCCAGCCTTGTTCATTGAAAAACTCAGCAATTTCTTCGCTCCACCAGGTAAGTTTGAATAAGTTTGGATCACTTCCAGTTCCAGTGGACCCATGGTTGAAAACCAAGGTTGGAAATGGGCAATCGCCGTCGGGTTTTGCGGTTACCAATTCAAGGCGAATCGTCTGACCATTTTCTCTGAGATCTGTTTGGATTAGCTCTGACGTCTCAGCCTGACCGTAGGAGTATGCCAGTCCAAAGAGGCAGAAAAAACGAATCACCCAAAGGTGACTCATCTGCGCTACTCTAAACCTGCGCTGTATACCTAATAACTCCATCTCTGCTATCAGGAGTTATAAGCACTGAATTTATTCAATTATTTCGTACAAAACAGATCTTTGCGCAAAAACGCTTACTCCCCGTCTTTTGCAATCATCGGGCGCGTAAACTGCATGGCACCGTCCCAGGGGAACAGGATCCAGGTTTCCTGGCTGACTTCAGTGATAAATGTATCCACGAAGGGACGACCTTTTGGTTTGGAATATACGGTGGCAATGTGAGCATCGGGTAACATCTCTTTTACCACCTTGGCGGTTTGCCCCGTGTCGACCAGGTCATCTATGACAAGCCAGCCTTTGCTGTCTATATCCAGACCTTTAAGTATTTGTGCGTCTCCTTGAGACTGATGATCGTAACTGGCCACGCAGATGGTTTCGACCAGACGCAGATCCAGCTCTCTCGCCACAATGGCGGCCGGAATCAATCCTCCCCGGGTAATGGCAATGACGCCTTTCCATTCTTGGTTCATGAGACGCCAGGCAAGGGCGCGTGCGTCACGGTGAAGTTCATCCCAGGATACGGGGTAGTCTTTGCGGTAGTCGGGCATGGTGATTTGAGTTTAAGCGTAGGTGAAACGATGAAGAGAGAAGATCGAAAACTTATGAAAGGAATCTTTGAAGTCAGCTTTCAATGTAGGAGCAACAGTAGTCTGCGAATTGCTTTACGACTAAATCGAATTTGGCATTGGCAGGTACTTCAAATGAGTCTGGTGATTGAATGGTTTTCCATTGGTCCGAGCCAGGTAAGCGCACGTCCATTGATCCGCCCAGTAACTCCATGATCTCGGCCGCTTCGGTGTTGAAAGAATATTCTCCGGCTTGCATGAACCCCAAGGTCTTTTTGGTTCCGTCTTCGAAAACGACGGTCCGGCTGGTTACTTTACCATCGAAGTATACATTCGCTTCGCGAACTACGGTTACATTGTTGAATTCTGACATGATAGTTTTGCTTTTCTAAAACGTGGTTTTAAATGGTTGATGGGGCAAGCTACATTGGATATAGAATGGATGCGTTGAGTATCTCTCCCTCGGAATCCTAATAGTTTCGTTCAAAGAATAAGGTAAACTCGTGGCGATTGTAGGTCAGATGAGTGCTCGCGAGTAACTTCAGTCCAGAATTCTTGGCTGATCCGGCTGCAGTGTGAAAGAGCGTATTCATTTCCTGGTAGCCTGTGGTTCCAGGAGTCTTCAAAGTAAATACTACGAGTCCTCCTTTTCGAAAGTATTGCGATAGCCGAATAACTTGCCCGAGCGAAATTTCTGCCTCTCCATTCATGTCGCAAAGAATGGCATCGTACTTAGCTTTGACTGGAGGGTTGAACCTTGTCACGTCGGCTTTGCTAAAGTGTAGCCCTTTCCGGTTTTTGAGGCGAACATCCAGTGGAGCGCGATCAACCGCAGTGACCTGGTAATTTCGTTCGAGAAGCTCCGACGTCATTCCTCCGGGGCAGGCACCCAACTCCAACCAATGGCTTCCAGCCTTAGGAAGTGTTCGGTGTAATTTCAAATAATGGAGTGCTTCGGCTATTTTTGCGCCGGCACGGCTGATTGTGTGGGCAGCTTTTTGGCTAATGAATTTTGTGCCGCCAGGATAGAATCCGTTGGCCGCTAAGGGACTTTGTATCCCACAGAATAATCCTTCTCTGCCGAGCAAGCAAAAGAGACTATCTTTTTTCGGATCCTGATCTTCGACGTCCTTAAGATGACCAACCGCTTGAGTGAACAAAGGAATGGTTCGTCCGCGGAGGTTTGTTGCTAAGGACTTATAGTATCTGCGAGGCGAGCTGGCGTCCAGGCGCCCTATGAATATGCCTTGAGGCTTTTGCTCTGAGAATTTCTTTAGTAAGGTCTGTGCTGCTTTCTCAATAAACCCTTCCATCTTCTCAGGGTTGCATGGCCAGGTATGTTCCATTGGAAGGTTCCAGCGAATGTAGCGAGCGGCATTGCAGCTTGTATTGAAGCCCGGTGACTGAAGCAGGTAATATTCGTCGCCCAAGCGTTTCGTTAAAGTAGCTCCCAGATCCGCAATGATTTCAGAGGAGAAGTGCTCGAAAGTTTTCGATATCCTTATCAACCATGGGCGAGAGGTGGTTGAAGATGGTGGATGAGTCACGAGATGCGGATTTGATTGGGTGAGTATAGCCAACTAGCTCTTATCGGCTTTCCATTTTTCAAATCGCACGAGCGTGTCTGGATCGGTTGCTGGGTAGAGGCCAATGATGGGAACTCCACGTTTAACCTCCTCAAGGACAAATTCCTCAAATAGCTCCATCGGTTCGGCTTCTTCTAAAACTTGGTCAACCATATGAGCAGGGATTACCATAACGCCGTCTGAGTCACCGACTAGCACATCGCCAGGGTAAACCGGCACGCTTCCGCAACTAATAGGGACGTTGATATCGACCGCGTGGTGTTTGGTCAGGTTGGTGGGGGCGGATGGTTTCGCTGTGAAAATGGGCATGCTCAATCCCATGGCACCTTTGGCATCTCGAACCCCGCCATCGGTTACGCAACCGGCGGCTCCGCGTACTGCCAGTCTGGTGAGCAAAATCGAGCCTGCTGAAGCGGCGGATGCATCCTGGCGACAATCCATGACCAAGACATGTCCTTCCGGGCAGGTTTCCACTGCCAGGCGTTGTGGATGATCGGGTTTACGAAACTCTGTCAGCTGATCGGTATCTTCTCGGGCTGCAATATAACGCAGGGTAAAGGCAGGGCCTACGAGTGGGGTGTCAATCGGGTTAAGTACAGATACTCCTTGGATGTAGGCATTTCTGAAGCCATGCTTGTAGAGGAGGGTAGCAATGGTGGGTGTGCTGACCTTTTGAAGGCGGGCACGAGTTTCGTCTGATAGAGATGGAATGTCGGAATCGTTCGAAGAAGAATCGGTCATGAAATGGTTTCATGGCAGAAATGAAACTGGGTCAACCGGAAATGCCTGATCAGGGTAAGAGTCTAGAAAAAGTCCTCTTCACGATACAACTTTTCCCCACGTCCTTGCGTTAATTCTCTTTCGTGGGCGACGTCCTTTTCTTTGACGGGTGGAGCGCTGTTACCCCATGAATTTCTAACAAATGTACTTACGTCTGCCAGATCTTGGTCGGTAATCGTTGGATTGGTTCCCAATCCGGGCATAACTGCAAGGGGCGTGTAGGTGGTTCCGTTGACCGTCACGGGGCCTTCCATTCCGTGGAGCAATACTCGGATGAGTCGCTCGGGATCCCCGGTTACCCAGTCTGACGTGGCCAGCGGAGGACCAAGATTGAGTAATCCTTCTCCATCCATTCCATGGCATCCCATACAAACGGCTTTTTCTTCATAAACGACCTTTCCTCTTCTGAATGATTCAAGCTGTTTTCCTTCCAGGTTGTTTTTGTTTCCTTGGCTTTTCGCTTTGATGGCTGCAACGGTTTCATCGAGTTGAACTATAAATTGCTGAACGGATGTATTCCTTTTGTTTAAGAATCGTTGGAAAGCGTCCAAGTTGTCGCCTACGGCCGTATAGATGATTTCGAGAAGAATCTTTGAATCTATAGGAGCGTCGATGATCTTTAACAATTCGGACCAAGAATCTATGCTTCACAGTCGAGCTAAGCAGCGTGCTTTGTATACTTGTGTAGTATCTGTTGCCTGGATACAGGCTGCGAGAATGTTCTTGGACGATCCCTCGGTTGCTAGGGGTGCTAGCTCGAGCGCAGTCATTCGAACATCTGGATTCGATGAGCTTAAGGTAGACTTAATAGCGGACGCTGGAATTTGTCCGAGTCCCTCCAGTGTCCATAGAGAATGGATTTGCCCAAGTGGACTGCTGTGGTCGCCGGCCAAGTTTACCAGTTCAGGAATCAATGACCGATCTTTTGATTCAACGATGAGTCGTTGTGCAGTATCTCTCCAGAAACCATTTGGATGGTTCAAATACGGAAGTAATTCAGGAGCGGCCTTGTTCTCGAGCTTAGGGACATGGGCTCGTTCGTTTGCTTCCCAGCGGACGCGGTAGATGCGACCTGCCTGATTGTTCTGTTTATCGAGGCCTCGGCTCAAATACTGTTTTCTTAAGTAGGACGTAACGTAAGCTTTGTGCTGAATCAGTCCGTGATACATATCTACAATGAGTAACGTTCCATCAGGAGCTGTATACGCATTGACGGGACGGAAACGCTCGTCGGTTGACGTTAAGAATTCGTTTTCACCATAAGGGTGAGTTCCGGTTTGCCGGTAGTCTTTCAGTCCTGTGAGTTCGATGGCTTTGACGAGGTTGCCTGAGGATTCACAAACGAAGGCGTAGTTGCTAAACGTTTCCGGGAAATTGTCTCCTCGGTATATGACAGGTCCGCAGGCTGCAGTGGCGTTGGCCAACTTACCGTCCTCAGTCAGCGTTCCGCTACGATAGGCACGATTGACACCGGGATTGATGCGCGAGGGATGGACCTGATTGCTGCTTACTTGGTAGGCGCGCATTTTTTGCAGGAATCCTGGAGTAAAGGAATCTCCAACTAAGAGCGTGCTATTCGAATTGTAGAAAAGCCGACCGGCGTTGTCCTTCGTGATTCCGAATTGTCCGCGGGTTGAGGTTCTTTCTTTGATCTACTTCCCATCGATTCGGCGGTATCGATTCGACGACTTGGTATTGTAAAACCAATTATCGTGACCGTACATCATGCCATTGGCCTTGTGCTCGGGGTTTCCTCCCTTGGCATAGTCGGGGTCGATGAGCTCTCGTTCGCCCTTTGGTTTCAGGCCGTCGCGCTGAACAAAGTAGAGTGCGTCTCCACTGTTAAAGATGACTCCTCCATGCGAAAAGGAAACCACACGGGGTAGCACTAAATTGTCGAGGAAGTCCGTAGCCTTGTCGATCTGGCCATCATTGTCTGTGTCTTCTAATACGCGAATGCGACCGTTGGGGGTATCTTCGCCTGTGCCGTCCACGTCTGGCATGTAGCTACGCATTTCCACGACCCACATGCGGCCGTTCGCATCAAATGCCATCGCAATCGGGTTTTCCACCCAAGGTTCGGCTGCGACCTCTTCCAGGACAAATCCATCAGCTACCTCAATTGCATCCATGGATGCTTCTGCCGTTAGAAAGGGTGAGGGAGGAATCAGTTCTGTGGAGATAGGATCGATCTGTTCTTCGTCGCCTTTGTCTTTCCGATCACCTAGCTGGGCAAAAATTACGAGGGGAGAAATAAATAGAAATAGTATGAGTGTTAGGGAAACTTTCATATGATTTAGGTTAGCAGAAGACGCTTCTCATTTTTAGCCATATGAAAAGTAAATTATGAATTAGTTGAGTGCCTGTTTTTGGAAACGTTCCAAGATGTGCTTCCCGTATGTCTCGGTGCGGTTTAGGATTTGACCCTCATTGCCGTTGATTTTGACTGTGGGAGTGAAAGCAACACTTCAGGGCAAACGAATCATTATAACCGGCGGCACCAGTGGTATTGGTC
>CALJGU010000343.1 GCA_938075565.1 uncultured Opitutales bacterium
CCCAAAAGTGGTTCGATCTCTATCCAGAAGAATCGGTTCAACTTCCTCCCTGGATACCGGGAGACCGCAATGACACATCTCGCTCTTCCTGGTATACCCACTGGTATTTACCAGAACCCCGACTTAAGTTTATTCGTGAGACTCACCAATGGCGAAACCTGGTTCGCAGTTATTTGGCTACCGTTAGTTTTGTGGATAGTCAGGTCGGGCGTGTATTGGACGCATTGGAGCGCAATGGCCTGGCCGAAAACACCATCGTCGTATTGTGGTCGGATCACGGCTATCACCTGGGTGAAAAAGATATCACCGGAAAGAACACTCTGTGGGATCGCTCCACACGCGTGCCACTGATTTTTGCCGGCCCTGGTGTAGGCATTAATAAGAAAACCAATCGCCCGGCTGAATTACTCGACATTTACCCCACTCTTCTCGAACTCACCGACCTTCCCGAAAATGATAAACTCGAAGGGCATAGTCTAGTGCCTCAATTGGAAGATCCAAAAGCGAAGCGCGAGTGGCCAGCCATCACCACCCACAACCAAGGCAACCATAGTGTGCGCAACGAAGACTGGCGCTACATAGTTTACCGAGATGGAGAGGAAGAACTTTACGACATGAATGAGGATCCACACGAGTGGAACAACCTGGCTTATAACTCCAAGTATGGGCGTGTTAAGAAACTCATGCGTAAATGGCTTCCCGAGGAAGATCGTCTACCGGCTCCTGGCAGCCGAGCTCGCATCCTGGTGTTTGATAAGAACGAAATCATCTGGGAAGACAAAATCATCCACGAAAACGACGAAATACCCGGTCTCTAATTAGACTGGATTTCCGGACTAATTCCTCAGGTCTGCCGTATAAATCATATAGGCATCGCGCTTGGCTCGTTCGTGTATCTTAGCTGGGATTCCCTTTACCTGGAAACCGGCCGACTTCAACCGGCTCTCAAACTTGTTGTCTTTTCCCGCCGACCAATAGACTACGCGACCATTGGGTTTTAGTGCATCCTTCACTGCTCGAACTCCCATATAGGAATAAAGCATCTTATTGGATTTATCGACCATAGGAATCGGTCCATTATCGGTATCGAGCAATATTGCATCGTAGGTTTGAGGCTTCGCTTTTAGAATGCGACGGGCCACGTCACCTTTAGAAACGAGCACACGAGGATCATCCAGTATCGGACCATTGAGTGGTTCCAGATGCTCCCGATACCAATCCAACACTTCAGGAAAAATTTCGACCATCTCAACTATGGCGGGAGGCCCCAGCGATTTCAGCGCATAGCGCAGGGTGTATCCCAACCCCAATCCACCTACCAGTACTCGGGCCTCAGATTCCTTATTCAACCTACCTACTCCGAGTGTGCCTAACATCTTCTCCGAAGCACTGGCCTTGGAATGCATGAGCTCAGCCCCGTTAAAACTGATAGCGTAAGCGCCGTCATGTTCGAGAATACAGAGCGAATCTCCATCCCCTACTGTAATTTCAGCAAGCTTGATACGTGGTTTCATAGTTATTCAAATAAATTGCTAGCGCAGATCCAGAGTACGATCCTCTTCCCGACCATACCCACGAACCTCAATCGAGTCTTCTGTTAATTCTACAACCGAATAGGCAGTCTCAGTAGTATCGACCATACCTTTCATGGTCATATAATGAATCCCCTCTCGACTGGCGTAGTTCCCTGCATGGTTGTGTCCATTAATATAGGCTTTCACGCATTCGTAACCAGATAGTAATGACACAACCTCTTTAGCATTCCATGAGTTATGGTTATTCTCCGGAAAAATTGGAAAATGGCTATACAAGATCACCTTCTCTCCGCTTCGTTCAGCTTTATCCAGAACTTGTTTCAACCAGCTAAGCTGCTCCTCACCAAGTGCACCATTCCATTTAGGTGAGGTAATCTTGTTTTCATCATAATACCGCTCAGCCTCACGATACTCAGCCGAACCTTCAGGGTGAGCATGAAAGCTAACATCATTGCCATCCAACACAACAAAGCGCCAGCCGTGCATTTCAAAGTCGTAGTAGCGAGACGTCAGCCCAAGCCGTTCCGGAACCTTGGCCTTCAACGAATCATCAACAGAGAAGTCATGATTCCCGAGCACGTGATAATGAGGCGCATCCAATTGGTTATAGATAGGAGCCACCACCTCAAAACTTTCAAAATCTTTATCTATAAAATCCCCAAGATGAATCACGTAAGCCAGATCCATCGTATTGAGGTGATCGATACACTCTTGAAGCTTCTTCTCAGAGAGAGAATACTTTCGCTTCCCTGTCCCAGGATCGGAACAATGCTGACAATCAGCAATGACCCCAATCGAAAAGGATTTGGCAGCAGCCTCTGCCAGTGAAAACGCAAGTAGCACAACAGCTAGGACAGCCAGTCTTCTTTTGATTCGGGAAAGGTTTTTTATCATTCAGGCTCAGCTTGCCGGAACGTTGACCTTAAAAGCAAGCTGGTTTCCCGATGGATCTTTAAAGAATGCCATCCAGACATCCACTCCATTCCAGTTTTTGGCGATGCAATGGGGAGAGTCTCCTACCGATGCACCCTCCTGTTTCAAACGATTGTAGGCATTTTGGATAGCATCCTCCGTATCTCCCTCATTCAGGTAGAGAATGGAATTCGGCGCGACTTCTTCCTTCAGGCCAATCAAGGAACTACCGGCGGTATACTTATCGGCTTTTCAATCGCGATAGAATAGAAGGTCGAAGCCTCAGAATCGGGATCCGCCAAAACCACGGTACCTTCCGCAGCATCTTGTTCTGTATTTTCGACGATAGCCCAGTTGTATAA
The DNA here is from genome assembly GCA_938075565.1 of uncultured Opitutales bacterium. Taxonomy (GTDB): domain Bacteria; phylum Verrucomicrobiota; class Verrucomicrobiia; order Opitutales; family UBA2995; genus UBA2995. Next base: position 2,810 of record CALJGU010000343.1, read on the forward strand.
ATCCGAAGACTTCCAAAGCCCATAGGCAGTCGCATCCAGATCCGCTGGCACGGTCAGTTCAAACCTTGAGTTTTCCCTCGAGACCTCGGTCACCTCAGGAACCGCACTGGCACTATAACTTCCCAACCAAAACTGTAAACTCGCAAGAGCCGCAGCTTCGTCCGCGGACAAATTTCCGTCCAACAGATTTTCATTCTCATAGGGGTCATTGATCAGATCATAAAACTCATCCGGGTCACCGGTGAAAAAATCAATCAGTTTATAGCGATCATTCCTGATCGTCCTTCCTCCGTCATTTCGTCTCACCGGAGGATCAACTCCATAGTCATAACTGAAATGCTCGGAGTAATTGGTCAGCGGACCTCCACTCACTGCTTGGAGAGCAGGAAGCACACTCTGCGAATCGAGGGTATTTGGAAATGCAGGTCGCAAACCGGCAAGATCAAGCACGGTGGCATAAAGATCCACTACATGGGTAAACCAGTCGGAAGTACGACCTGGATTCTTAACTGCAGGTCCAGATATAACCAAGGGCACATGCACACCTCCCTGATAGAGTGTATCTTTCCCTATACGATTCGGGTAAGGGGGTTGCAACATAGCTCTGGTAGTTCCGTTATCGCCCACAAAAATTATATTGGTATTCGCTCTCACACTTTCTGGCATCGAATCAAGCAATCTACCTATCTCAGTATCCAGTGCCTCGCACATTGCTTCATAATAAGCTCTGCCATTTCCATTAATATCTGCTTCTTCCCCGGAAAGCGCATCGTAGGAATGCAGTTCATTGGGCGGCTTATGCAGTGGGTTGTGTGGCGCGTTAAACCCCATCCAGACAAACCACGGGTCTTCACCCTGATCGTCTATGAAGCTGATCGCTTCATTCACATTATCGGTTGTTACGTAAACGGGGAAATTATTCGCCGTCGATGAACTTCCATTCTCTACCACGGTCTTTCTCCAACCGGTGTAGCTCGGCACACCTCCGGTTAGGCTTCCACTGAAATAAGGCCATCCTCCGATCGTTTCAGGTGCTCGATTGTTGCCTCCCAAATGCCATTTCCCGAAAGCAGCTAGTCCGTATCCAGAATCTACCGACGCGATAGCCTCAGGCAAAGTGAACTCGGGAGTATCCAGCTCAGCGGTCACATCGCCAGCAATAATGTCCCCAACTCCTGATCGATAGCCATAGCGTCCGGTAATAATAGCGGCACGCGTAGGTGAACAACCCGGTGCAGAATAGGCCCGGGTAAAACGAACCCCTTTGGCCGCCAATGATTCAAAGACAGGCATGGGTGGTAGAGAAGCACTTTCGTTAAGATTGTAGAGAGGACAACTATCAACGCCAAAGTCATCGGCGATTAACAGTAACACATTCTGTCTCCCGGAAGGCGTCACCGTTTCCTCCACTTCGGAGAAATGGAAAAAGTTGTGCAGGTTTCCATCGTCACTTTGAAAAAAGGGAGCGCTCACTGAATTGTCAGCCACCGAGATGGAAACCAAGTTGTTTCCGGATGCCACGTGGATCAAAGAACCCTCTTCACCAGGCTCCAATCCGATGGCCCCGGAAGTACTGATGGTGGTAGACGGTGGTGCCACATTGTTATTGGGAAACCCACCGGATAGATCGTAGCGAATCACGTTGCCGTCGACGGCAACAAAGAGATCACCCGATGCATCATCAACAGCCAAGCCAAAGGTAGATCCCGCATTCACCGACGTGCTAAACTGTCCAAGCTCCGACCGGTCGTGCTGTTGTAGGCAGCAACGTTCGCTGAGAACCGACCCGCCACGTAAAAGACAGATCCGTCAGACGACCAACCAAAGCCACTCGGTCCATTGACAGAGCCGCCTTCAATCCAAGGCCCTCCATCGACAGAAATGCCCGAACCCCCATCGGGGTTGTAACGATAAATACGGTTATTCTGCTGACTCGACACATACAAGTTACCATCGGGCCCAATTTCCATATAAACCGGATTGCTCAGCCCGGCATCGCTTTGGACAAAGTTTCCCAGAAAGGCTCCCGTCTCGCGATCGCAGCGTTTGATCTCGTGCGTCCAACTGGCAACCAGGATATCGGAGCCGCGGTCCAAAATCCCGTGCGGATTGGTCAACCCAGCTTGAGCGGGAATAAAGGCACCGTCACCGATTCTCTGCCCCTTATCTTCATCGTATTTATAGATATCGTGGCCTGCTGAATCGGCTACTGAATACTTGTGAATGCGCTACAGATGATAGCGCAAGAAATAGGAAGACTGTAAGTAAATACTTCAAAGGTGGTTGGATTGATTAAGCTACAATTATAGCAGCCCATATCAAAGCCAACGCTGAGAAGCTCACTTCTGCTACAAGCTTTTTACAAAAAACGATCGCAGCTATTTGAGGACGCTTCCTCCAGGCAATCTGAAGCCTATCGGTTGCGTCTGCGATTGCGGCGAGCCTGTGGACGTGCAGCAACGGCACTCGATGAACCGGAAGCTGAAGGTTTTGACCCTCCAGACGATCCAGAACTGGAACCCCGAGAATTCGATGTCTTCTTTTTCCCAAACGATTTCTTTTTAGAACGTTGAGGACGCTTGCCGTCAGTCTTCTTTCTAGGACCTCTAGCTTGCCGGGCCGCTTCTTTCCGTCGAGCAGCAGCCTTTTGGACCTCACTCGCAGTCGGTGCCTTATCAGGCCAATGAGTAGGCACAAAGCCCTTCACATCAGATATCTCAATCTTTTGCCCAATGAGTCGTTCGATGCCATTGAAGAAAGGACGTTCGTCATTTCCTACTAGCGAAATCGCTTCCCCTTCTCGACCGGCACGACCGGTTCGTCCAATACGGTGCACATAATCTTCCGGTATATTCGGCAACTCGTAATTGATCACATGGGGGAGTTGAGCGATGTCGAGTCCACGAGCTGCGATATCTGTCGCAACAAGCACACGGATCGTTCGCTTCTTAAATCCTTCCAAAGCGCGAGTCCTTGCTCCTTGCGCCTTGTCACCGTGAATCGCGCTGGACTGGATGCCAGCCTGGGTGAGTTTCTTGCTCAGGCGATTGGCACCATGTTTGGTCCGGGTAAAGATAAGCACCTGCTCCCACTTCCCTTTTTTGATCAAGTGAGTCGTTAGCTGGGCCTTCTGAGAGACATCACAACGGTAAGCGCGTTGCTCTACCGTTTCAGCAGCCGGCTTTTCAGGCGCAATTTCGATGGAAATGGGTTTGTGGAGAAACTCGCGGGTTAGTTGGCGAATCTCCTTCGAGTAGGTTGCGGAAAACAACAGTGTCTGACGTTTCCGCGGTAGCAGACTGATCGTCCGGCGGATGTCAGGAATGAACCCCATGTCCAACATACGGTCTGCTTCATCGAGGACAAAGATGCCGACTTGATCCAGGCGACACACTTTCTGATTACATAGATCAAGCAATCGCCCCGGAGTGGCCACGAGAATATCGACTCCTCTTCGAAGCTCCTTGATCTGTGGGCGAATGTTTACACCTCCGAAAACAACCAGGCTTCTGAAAGGCAAATGCTTGCCGTAGGTTTGGATACTTTCCTGCACCTGGGCAGCCAGTTCGCGGGTAGGAGTCAAAACCAGGGCCCGAATGGGATAGCCTTTGCCCTTCTCCTCTTGTTGAAGCCGATGCAGAATCGGCAAGGTAAATCCGGCCGTTTTACCGGTACCGGTTTGAGCGGCCGCCATAACGTCCTGCTTGGTCAAAACAGCAGGAATAGCCTCTGCTTGTACCGGGGACGGTGTCTGATAGCCTTTATCCGCTATAGCGCGGAGAATTTCTTTGGATAAGCCGAGATCGGCAAATGTGTTCATCTAATTAAATGATATGTTGAATCCACCTCATGAATACAATCTATGCTCTGGAGATGGTTTTTGGTTAAGTTGGATGCTCTGGCCGGCCACCCATGAGGACGCGATTGCCAAGATTAGCAACATGCCGAAGCAGTTAGGAATTACCCTGTAATATGGTTAAGATCACCGCAGCGCCTGGTTTTCCATGGGTGTAATTCAGGCGTCGATGCGAGAGGGAAACCCGGTAATCCTTAATTTGAAGCTGCATGGGTGAGGGGCTTCCTCTACAATTGCAAGCTATTCCTACATCGGACTCCCCTCTCCACCCAGAATTGACGAGAGCGTTACATGTCACACGAGAAGGGAGTAATCCCACTTGATCTATCGAGATTCCCAAGATTGGATAATCCCATCACTCCTATACCTTTGATGACAAAACTCCATATCACCCTACTCGCTTTAGCTACCTTAATTCTCAGCTCAGCCTGCTCGGGCCCCAATACCTCCGAGTCAGGAAGCGAAAAGAGAATGCCCAACATCATCCTCATCATGGCGGATGACCTCGGCTACGAAACCCTTGGCACCTACGGAGGCGTCTCTTACGACACACCCGAGCTGGATCGACTGGCGGCTAACGGCGTCCGTTTCGACCATGCACATGCTCAACCTCTTTGCACACCGACCCGTGTGTCTTTGATGACTGGGAAATACAATTGGCGCAACTGGGACTCATTTGGAATACTCCCGCCCGATTCAAAAACCATTGGCCATTGGATGACCGATGCCGGTTACAAAACCTGCATTTCAGGTAAGTGGCAGCTACAGAGTTACAACCCACCCGACTTCTTACCTGAATACCGTGGCCTCGGACAAAAGGTAGAGGACGCCGGTTTCGATGAATACTTTCTCTGGCATGATGCACACACCGAGGACAAAGGTAGCCGTTACCCGGATCCCACCATTAATGACAATGGTAGCTATCTGACGGATACAGTGGAAAAGTATGGTCCCACCCTGTTTGTCGACTACATCAATGGCTTCATCGAACGCAACCAGGACGAACCGTTCTTTGTTTACTATCCGATGGCACTACCCCACGGACCTTTTCAACCGACACCTGACAGCCCCGAGTGGCCTGAACAAAGACATCTCAATGATCCTCGGTTCTATCACGATATGGTCGAATACATGGACACATTGGTTGGGCGAATCCAAGCCAAGGTAAATGAACTGGGACTGGCTGAGGATACCATGATCATCTTCTACGGCGACAACGGAACTCCCAAAGAGGTCAGTTCAAAAATGAAAGATGGGACCATCGTTCCTGGTGGCAAAGGTTTCAACAACCTGCGCGGCACTCACGTTCCACTCATTGTTTCCTGGCCCGGCGCCGCAGCCAAAGGTCATGTGGTCAACGACCTGGTCGACTGCAACGACCTCACTCGCACGCTCTTCGACGTCGCCAACATTCCCTTACCCGAAGGAGAAATCTTCGACGGCGAATCCATCCTCCCACAAATCCAAGGTAAGGAAGGCGAACACCGCGATTGGCTCTTCATTCACCACGATCCCCTACCCGGCAATGGGAAGGAAGGCCGTGTCAAAAGAAGCTGGGCTTTCGACAAGAGCTACAAACTGGTCAAGGAAACCGGCGAGCTCTTTGACCTTAGAATCGACCCCGAAGAAACCTCCCCCATCAACATGTCCACCGCCAGCGACGAAGCCAAAGCCGCCCACGCCAAGCTGAAAAAGATTAACGACTCCATGGGGATGAACTACAAGCCCTGGACCTGGGCCGAGGACGGCAAGGATTTACTTTAAGTCTTCACCCAAGCTTTCCAAATCAGCGAGGTCCTTCAGGCGTCCACTACTTCTCTTATTAGTCACAAAATCGTTGTAGCCAATAAAGGGAACCGTAATCCCATCTAGATCAATTCCTGTTTTGTTAGGAAAACAGTCGGAAAATTTGACGCCAGATATTCCGGTAACGATTTCTATCCTCAAAGGGGATGCGCCCATACGAAACACATTTCCCTCTTCGCGAAAGAAAGATTTGGAAACCCCGCTTGGAACGCCAAATAAATCAAACGCCTTGAGTAAACGGTCGAGATTATCCTCTTCTATTTCGATCCAAATATCTATGTCACCGGTGGCTCTGACATAGCCATGAATTCCAAGAGCCCATCCGCCGACAACCAAGTACTTAACTCCCGCTTCGTTTAATATACTCAGGAATTCTCTGAACTCGTCCGGTAGCTGCTTCATCGCCCCAAAAAGCCACCCGAAGCTTTTGGATGCAAGCTATCCTTTCTGCCGGAGACAGCTTCCTGCAATCTTCCAAGTAATCCCTCCCTGAATTCTCAAGCTTGCTCAATTGCACTGTCATTTCCTTGGCCATACACGAAACTCATATTTAAACCTCCATCCTTCAACCTTTTTAATCATTCCTCCAATAGCGCATCAAACCGCGGATTGCCTCTCAAACGGTCGAAGATGAACCAAAGTTGGAGCTCGCGATTGAGGTAAGTAGAACTCTTCAACTGACTTGCCTCCTCCAGAGTTTCGAGTGCCTTCTCTGTTTCGCCTAGGACGAGGTAAGCAATCGCAATGTGGAATTCACAATTTTGTTTCTGGAGGAAATCCCAAAAAGGATCGCGGCTGAACTCTCTCGCTTTTTCTAAAGTGCGCAACATTTCATCGCGATCGTTTTGCAACGCATGGCATATGCTTAGCAAAGACCAGACAATCGGTTCAGCCTTCGGGTTATCTTTAATCATTCCTGTTAAATAGCTTTCTGCCTTTTCTGCTTCTAGTATCCATTGGTCGGACTCATCTCGCTCAAAATGGATCAAGGCTGGAAATTGCGCCGAAATCCTTGCCCCTCTTAATCAACCAACTAATTTGAAGTAAAGATGGCTTGATGACAATTCAATGTGAGGAAATGCTCGGTGCGACTGATAATTCCCGCTCTATGAAAACTTCAACGCTCCTCGTTTCACTTACCCTATTTCTGGGCCTTTGTTTAAACGCTCAAGATAAGCACCTCAAAGCGGCTTACGCGGTGGCTCATCATGATGTGAAGAATATCACGGCCTTTTATCGTGAAGTGGAAGTGGTTGATCTACCGCAGGGCACCTACTCGGCTATCTCGTTCACGGGTGGTTATGTAGGGCTGGCGATGAGAAACCCACACATCAATTTCTCGATCTGGGATACGAAGGTAAAAGGCAAGGTGATTGGACAGGCGAAACTGATCAAGTCGTCCGAGCTGGGTAACCCCGACAACCATCGCTTTGGGCATGAAGGGACAGGGGTTCACACTGAGCTGGATTTTCCGTGGAAGCCGGGTGTGCGCTACAAGGTGTATGTGGAGGTGGAGCACTTGAATGAGAACACGCGTTACTCAGCCTACTTTGGGGAGGTGGGAAAGGAATGGCACTTTATCTCAACCATCGAGCGGCCAGGCATTCACTACTTGAGAGGCCCGGGAGGTTTCCTGGAACACGTGGGCAAGAAACTGGCGGATCAAAGACGCGCCACCACCTACTATGGAGCATGGATATCGGATGGAGAGCGCTGGGAACCCGTCACCCAGATCAAATACAATTTCAAGGATCCCACGACAGCGAATGCCATCTTCGAGAACAACGGAGTCACTCTACAGATCGGCCAGGGAATCCAATCCCAATACGAGAAGAACCACGTCTTTGATATCGAACCTTTGAAGCGACCAAAGTTCCCGAAGTAGGCCTTAGTTTAAGTTTAATCTTATCGCCTTTTAGTCGTAGCCAAATGGATCAGAAGTTGCTTGGGTCTAATGCGTTTCCTAGCCTTGGTCTCTAACTCCAAATCATCTCCACCCGTTTTATGCCTGCTGAATCTACCTTTAATAAAGAGCTCTTTTTAATCATCTTCGGTTTCTACATGCTTGGCATGGTGATTCTGGGCTGGTGGGTATCGAGAAAGCAGAAGACGGGTGATGACTTTCTACTCGGCGGACGGAAGGTGCCGTTCTTCCTGGTGCTCGGAACGACGATCGCGACCATGGTGGGCACGGGTTCGAGTATGGGTGCCGTGGGTAAGGCCTACGTTCAAGGTTGGGCCGGTGCATTGTTCGCACTCGGTGGAGCGTTTGGACTGTTCTTCCTGGCGAAGTTTTTTGCCAATGTGCGGAAATACAAGTTCATGACCTTGTCCGAGGAGATGTCGTTCTATTATGGCGGCAATCGATTGATCAAAGGTATCGTCGGAGTAGCCATTTTCTTTGCATCGGTAGGTTGGCTGGGTACGCATATACTCGGCGGTAGCCTCTACCTCAACTGGGTGGCCGGGATCGACATGACCTGGTCCAAGATCATCGTGGCTTCCGGGTTTACCATTTACGTAATCATCGGTGGTTACACCGCGGTTGTATGGACGGATACGATACAGGCAGTGATCCTGTTCTTTGGATTTATCCTGATGGGTTTTCTTTGCCTGGGTCAACTGGACGCTTTCACCCATTCGGAGGCACTCTTCAGTCCTCAATATTTCACCTTCATAGAACCGGGCAACATTCTCGCTTCGCTCACGGTGGTCGCCAGTATATTTATCAGTACCTCTACGGTACCGTCGTTCAGGCAACGCATTTACTCGTCGATCGACAAGGAGACGGTGCAGAAAAGTTACTATCTCTCGGCGCTGATGTATCTGCTCTTTGCCATCATACCAGTCATCGTTGGCATTACAGCTTTCAACCTCATTCCGGATATCGCCAATCCCGATCAAGCCTTTCCAGAGCTCGTGACCAAGATTCTCCCAGCCGGGATTGGGATCATTGTTTTATTAGCCGGACTGAGCGCGGTGATTTCCTCGGCCAGTTCGGACGCTATTGCAGGAACGTCTATTCTTCTCCGCGATATCTTTATTCTTCTCACGGGCAAAATGCCGCCGAAAGAAAGAGCCATCACCTACTCACGCTATGGTGCGATGGTCACTTCTGTCTTCGCAGTCGCATTCTCGATGCTTTCAAATAACATCTTCGATTACATCAAAGACATGGTCGGCATCGTCATGAGTGGCATGTTCGTCTGCGCGGTGTTCGGCAAGTTCTGGAAGCGATCCACCTGGCAAGGCGGAGTTGCGGCCCTAGTTACCGGATCAGGCACCGCTTTGATTCTGATGTTTATCCCAGATTGGAAAGCGATGTTCGGCGGAGTTACCCTACCCTCGGTTGCGGTATCCTCGATTTGTTGCGTCGTCATTAGTCTGATGACGCCGGCGAACACCGTCAGCGATGAGGAAGCATTGGCATCACTCGAGAAAGAGCGGGAAGTATTTTCAAGCTGAACGAATGAATGGAACTGCAGGAGCGGGTTTTTATACTGCTTAAACAACAGATTGAATCTCAATACTAGCTAACTTAGGTAGGGATGGATCACCGATCCGTCCGAAATCCTTTGACCAACGGCTCGTGGGCGATGTCGCCTTCGCCTCGGTATGGCGATCGAGCCCTACCATCCATAAGAAAGCAAATAACACTGAACGATGTGGTCTATTTTGCGTTATCGATAGTCTTCCGAGTGATCGCGGGGTTAACCCGCTCCTAAAGTTAAGAAACCACTGCGGTGACACTGTGGAATGCCTAATACACTTGGTCCATGGTCTTACGACCATGGCTACATTCTTTAAAGAGCCAAGCTGGGGCCTGGCGTTCCCGGGGCAACTACTCTTCGTCGAGCTGCGTTAGCAACTCATCAACCGCGCGCTTCACCTGGGGGTCGATGTTCTTTGATTTATAAGCGGGTGGGTTCTCGACGAGGATATCCGGAACGGCGGGATTATGCTCCATGTTCAGCTCGGTTTCTTTTACGAACCAGCCACGGAGCGGCATGCGAACGTAGGAGCCATCGACCAGACCGTAGCCACCGGTTGAGATGACCGCACCGAAGGTGGGTTGTCCGACCAAGGTCCCGAGACCCAAGGCTTTATAGGCGTGAGAAAAGATTTCAGCATTACTGTAGCTATTCTCATTACAAAGCGCGACGGATGGCTTGGAGGATGAAGGCAATGGAAGCCTGGTGCTGGGATAATTATTCTTAAAGTTCAAATGCTCCTCCGCCAAATCGGATGCTGCTCCACGAGGGATCGTGTAAGCATGCTGATCTACATTGAGCACCGCCATCAAGTAATCCGTAGTCCAACCTCCACCGTTGTAGCGTACGTCGATTACGATCCCTTCCTTGCCATAGCCAGCCGCAATTAACTCGGTTTGAAAACGTTCGAAGCTGTCCCAGCCCATGGCGCGAATATGGAGATAACCGAGTCGGCCACCGGAATAATCATCGACCAGTTCACGACGGGCTTCTACCCAGGCATCGTAGTTTTCTGAGCTCAAAGAACCTACCGGCCAAACAATACTTTCCAAGGTCTCCCCTTCCCTTTCGATTTCGAGAAGCACTTCGTTGTTTGCCTTGTCGGCGAACAGGGAAAACACATTCACGTCGTTTGCAACGGGTTCTCGGTCCACGGATACAATGATATCTCCCACTTCAATGGAAGTTGAAGCTTTGGTCAGCGGACTGGAGGGAACGATAGAGCTAACACTGAAACCGTTCTCCGTATTCACGCCTTCCATACCGACGAGTCCCGATTTCTGAGATTGCGTCTCCTTGGGATTATCCACCCCTCGCATTCCCATGTGGCTGGCATTGAGTTGGCCGAGCATCAGGTTGAAGGTGTATTGAAAGTCTTCCGTGGTAGAGGCGGCCTTGGCCAGCGGAAGGTATTTATCTCTAAGCGCAGCAAAATCGTAGCCGTGGAAATTCGGATCGTAGAATCCACGATCCAGGGCACGCCAGGCATCGAAGTAGATTTGCTCTTTCTCACCCGTACTATCAATTTGGATACGGGAGGATACGGCGAGCTTCTCGACTTTGTCATCCTTCGTCACAATCCGCCGAATCACCCCACCCTTAGTCAATGCGTAGACGTGATCACCTTTTTCCGAAAGGTGTAATCCACGGGGCCCACTCTTATCTCCGATGACCGTTTTCTCTTTTTCACCATCCCAACGAACCTTGTAGAGGTTCCGAACGGTTTCGTAATCCTGACGACCGGGACTACCAATGGTGTAATAAATCATCTCGCCTTCCTTATCGAAAACGAACTCCCCTTCATTTCCTGACTTGGACGTCACCTGAACGAGGCGCAGATAGATGCGATCGAAATCAATCTCGATAGCGGGAACTTCCTCGTCTTCATCCTTCTCTTTAGCTTCCTCTTCGTCCTTCTCTAATTCCTCTTCTTCACCTTCGTCATCCTCAGTTTCTTCAGAAGCTTCCTTGGGATCGTCACCCTTCTTCTTTTCAGACTCCTTCTTTTCTTTTTCCTTATCGTCCTTTTGCTGGCGCTCACGCTCCCATTGTTCATCCGACTTTTCCCAATCAGATTTTTTCAACCAGGCAAACCACACATCGGCATCGCCGTTGTTTCGTTCGGAGAGGAAACCCAGCTTACTCCCGTCGCGGCTCCAGGCCGGACTGGAATCAAATCCCGGGTGCATCGATACGTTCACGGGTTCTGAGGAATTGTCGACCGGGTGAATAAAGATCTCTGAGTTGTAGTTCAGGTCATCTTTGGAGTAGGCAATCCAACGACTGTCCGGGGACCAACTGATGTCCGCTGGCTCGGCCCATCCATCGAGAAGGGTTACGGCGATAGAAAAAACACCTTCCTCATCCACTTCGGCGGCGATCAGCGTACTGTTGCCCTGAAGATACACGAGCTGCTTTCCATTCGGCGCCAGGATCGGTGAAAATTCCTCTTCCGGAGTATCGGTGAGTTTTCGGGTCTGAGTCTTAAGGGTTCTAAACAAATTCTTCTCTTCTTCGTCGGCCGACTCGATAAGGTAAAAGTCATTTTGCCCGTCCGCATCGGAAGCAAAGAGAATGGCTTGGTCATTCAGCCAGATGACATCGCGTTCCCGGGAAGGGCTATTGGTTAAACGTACACTGCGATCATCCTCCTTGTCATTGCGGGTAACAAACAAGTCTCCACGAATCGCATAGGCCGTCAGCTTGCCATCCGGTGATACCGCATACTCGTCGACATCGTCCTTCTTGGTCTCAGAAACGACAGGATCAAATCGGACATCCGCTGATAGCTCGATCTCAAGAAGTGAGCTGGACCTTGATCCAACCTTTCGAATAGACACATCGGCTCCATACTGATAAACGATCTGTTTAGTCTTTGGACTCAGGTCGAAAGTGTTTACTCCAAAAGCTTCTTCAAAAGTAATTTGTTTGACCGAACCTTTCAAAGACGTCTGGAACACATTGTATTTACCTTCGCGCGAGGAGATGAAAAGCAAGGTCGAGTCGTTCAGCCATTTGGGTGAAAAGTCATTTCCCTCGAAGTCAGTCAGCTGCGTATACTCCTCGCTCTCTGCATCATAGATCCAGACATCTCGATTGGCCGGTCCCTGATAGGCTTCACGTTCGATCCGGCAAGTGCCACGCACGAAAGCGATTTTACTTCCATCTGGAGAAACCACTGGATCAAAACCCAGGGCATCCATGTATCGTGCTGGTGTTCCCCCTTCGGGTGCAGCGCGGTAAATTTCATACTCTCGCTCCACTTGAGCATAAACACGTCTGGTCAGAAAAAGAATCGATCCATCCTCGTTGTAGCTGGCCAAATTATCGGTCGCTGAATGATGGGTATGCCGCGTAGGCACCCCACCTTGGCTGGGCATGGAGAAGATATCGTTGTTGCCATAGCGATCACTCTGGAAGGCCAGTCGCTCTCCATCCAAACTCCAACGAGGATTCGAGTCATACCCCTCGTGAACGGTTATGCGGTAAGGTCGCCCCCCCTTCGAAGACACGGTCCAGATGTCTCCCTGGTAACAGAAGGCCACCTGCTTGCCGTCGGGACTGATGGCCGGTTGAAGCACGTAGCCATTGGCATAAGTGCTTAGTAACAGGAGAATTGATGTGAGGCTTAGGAGTTTAGTCATATAAATCGTGGAAATTTATTCGCTCATTAATCTTCAACAAGCTTATCAAAGCGTGGATTCCCCCCGCAGGTGGTGAGACCAGAAGGTTTAGTTGAGGGTGATGGTTGGTCGTCGCTCATTTCGGGAAGTTCATCCTGCCTACCATATCCTGGAAACGCGGGTCGGGACGGCGGCGGCAAATAATAGAGAGAACCAATTGCGTTTGTTTTGTTGTTTTTCCGACAAGGGAGCATTCCCTCGGTCTTCCCGGGCATGCTTGGTAGTTTTAATCCCTTCAGGCGTCAGTTCGAACGCCCAAGTGATTATGAGTGCTACCGGAAGACCCAGTACCAGCATGATCACGACAAAACGAAAGGCCCAGTCAGGGATACCATAACTAGCAAAGGTCGTCGAGGCTACCTGAATAATTAGCCACGCCACTACGGCATAGGTGATTGCCACCCGCATGACCTTGCGGCGCTTCAGCTCGGCCCAGAAGGAGGAGGCTTCGGTCGGCTGTGGCTCTTGGGGATCTGGAGAAGTTGGTTGATTCATTAAGGAGAGGAATGAGCGAATAACTCAATAACTACGTGGGATAAGCTAGTCATCGCCATCCTCTAGACAAGCTTGTTTATGAGAGCAAACTTCGAGTGGTGAGGAAAAAGTGTCTACTGAATGAACCGAACTGTAGGAGCGGGTTGATCCTGCGATTTTCGATAGCCTTCCGAGCGATCGCAGCTAAAGCAGCTCCTACAATTAATCTCCAAAAAGCTCGGCCAGTTTCTGGTCCAGAGCCCCGCCGTGTAAATTCTTGGCGATGATCTTTCCTTCGCCATCCAGAAGGAAGCTCATGGGGAGGGCCGACACATTGTAGGCTTTGGCAATGGGTGAGTTGAGTGCTTGGAGATCTGATATCTGTGGCCAGGTTACATTGTCCTGTTGGGTAGTGCGTGACCAGATGGTGCGATTACTATCCAGATTCACTCCAAGGACGTTGAATCCGTTTTTTGAATACTTATCCAAGACTTTAGGGAAGTGACGGTTTTCGACACGACAGGGACCACACCAGGAGGCCCAGAAATCGATCAACACAAACTGGCCTTTAAAATCGTTCAAGGAACGTGAGGTGCCATCCAAGTCCTGGCCGGCTAGAGGGGCCGCTTGTGCACCGATAGCTGTTTGCTTAAACTTCCGAAGTCGCTCCTGCATACTTTCGGTAATGGCGAGGTCAGGATGCTTTTCGGCAAAGGCAGCAACCTGGTTTTCAATTTCATCCATCCGGTAGCTATCATGCCATCGGAGCGAAGTGGCGTAGAGCGCGATCGAGGTTCCGGCTTTGTCGGCCGTGAAATCATTCAACTCACGCTTGTGCGCGATATAACCATCCACCTCTGCCTGGGCCAAGGGGGCCATTTTGTCCGGAGACATTCTCGAAGCAGTCGCTTGGTTAAGCGCGGCTCGGGGAGGATAGACCAAGCGGTAGAGTGAATCTTTGCGGTAGGCTTCGTAGGCGAGTAGCACTTCCGTATCCGGAGACCCCGTCACTCTGAAACCAGAAGCTTCTTTGGATCGGATTGATATCTCAACTTGCTGCCCATCGGCCACGGCAAGGGGGATTTTTCCCCAACCTGAAATATCGAGGGTAAAGTAACCCGGCTGCCCTGGAACCTGTAGTTCAAAGGATTTGTCCGACTGGATTTTTATCCCTATTTCCTCCGTCTGAGTTCGAGCATCCAGATCCTGACGGTAGAGTTTAACGGTGTTTCCCGGTGTGAGGACCGATCCTGAACCCGAAATGGTGAAATCGGCATAGAGACACCCAGTGATCCAAAACAAGAGAAAACACGCTATTGAACTAGGATGTCGAAGACGCATGGAGCCAACTTCATAGATTTGCCATTGGGAATCAAGGGAAAGGAGGGGCAAGAGCCTCAGGCTCTGGAGCGGACTTAGGAGTATGAAGCGGCGGTGTGGGGATGCACTCGCCTTACTACTAGCAGCGGCGTGGTTTTGAACAGAAGGTAACGGAGGAAACGAAGGTTGGGCAGATGAAGGTCTTCGTTGGCTTCGGTCTCTCGCTTTAAAATTGAGGAGGATAAGGAGTGTTTTTTGTCCACCAAAGTGAAATGCCATTTGGAAAGCTCGGCGATCTGTCCCTACCTTATATGTGAATAATTCTCAGATTTTGACTGGCGACGGCCGGAATAAATAGAGATGGTTTGGAGTCTACCCTATTTATTATAAATATCTATGTCCTTTTTTCGCTCGGTACTCCTCGCCGCATCCCTGTTGTTGGCAAACTCGGTATTTGGTCAGTCTATGAACTCCGCCCAGCTCCAAAATGAGCTTCAAAAACTCAACACGGTCGGTTCGGTGCTTTTCGTAGCTGCCCACCCGGACGACGAAAACACCGCTCTACTTACTTACCTGGCACAGGAGTTGAAGCTGGAAACAGCCTATCTCTCACTGACACGGGGCGGCGGCGGCCAAAACCTGATCGGCCCGGAATTGAAGGAAAACCTGGGACTCATCCGTGCGAATGAGCTTCTACAGGCCCGCAAAATCGATGGAGCCAAGCAACTCTTCACCCGAGCGCGTGACTTCGGCTACTCCAAAAACCCGGAAGATACTCTGGAGAATTGGCAGGAGGAAAAGGTTCTGGGCGACGTGGTCTACGCGGTTCGTTCATTTAAACCGGATATCATCATCACCCGTTTCAACCCGGATGCCGGTCCAACGCATGGTCACCACACGGTTTCGGCACAGCTCGCCCTGAAAGCCTCCAGCCTGGCTGCCGATCCCAAACAATTTCCTGAGCAGCTCGAAGATGTGAGTGTTCACCAGGCCAAACGGATTTTCTGGAACGGCTATGGTCGTCGAGGACCCGGAGGACGAGCTCCGAGTATGGCCGATGAAACGCGCGAAGTCATTTCCCTGGAGATTGGGAAATACAATCCGCTCCTGGGGACGTCTTATACAGAAATCTCCGCGCGCAGTCGTAGCATGCACAAGAGCCAGGGCTTTGGCCGGGCTGGCAATCGAGGACCACAAACCGAACGGCTTGTCTTACTCGACGGTGAACCTGCAAACGGAAATCTGCTCAATGGGATCGATACGAGTTGGTC
>CALJGU010000344.1 GCA_938075565.1 uncultured Opitutales bacterium
GCTTTGGAGTTCCTTAAACCAAACTCAATTTATTATTTGATTAGGGACTCCGGGAGCACAACTGATTTTATTGAGGCTAAGTTTCGGTAAAGCGCGTCCTAGTGAACCAGAGGAAACCTACAAATGCATTGAATTAACACAAATGTTACCTGTCTAAGGGGCTTCATTTGTTCATATTCGATCACCCACAATAGGTTGGAAATAAAGTTATGTTTTAGAATATGGCACACCACACAGCTGGTTGAGAACAATTCCTCCGACGATGTGTCTCTACTTTCGGTCGTCTTCTGGCGTCAGGAGAATAAGTAGCTGATACACCTGGCGTAAATCCGACTTTGGCGACCCTATAAATAGATCATCATAGCCTTGTAATTCCTCGTAAAACCTGAAATCATCCATCGAAATCCCAAAACCTTAACCTAATTCTTCGTAACACTTTAGCGTAACCTTCGTCAGCTTCGCGAACTGTCATTTTAACCCAAGTTACCTATGAATAAAAACACCATCACACTTGTTATCGCTGTCATATTTGCTCTGGCAGGCTGGATATTATTTTTGCAAAAACCTTCGGGTTCTAACTCCGCAGCCGGCGAGGCCGTCGTTGAGACTAGCTCCAACGCCTCTGATATGGCTAGTGCAGCCGATGCAGAAAAGACAGCTGCTGAACTGGCAGCCCTGGAAGCTGAAAAAGCAGAAGCCATTCGCATGGCCGAACTACAAATCCAACAAGCCAAGGATGAACAAAAGCGGAAGATCGCCGAAGTCACGGCTCGCCTGGAAGCTGAAGAAGCTGCCCGAGCGGAAGCCGAGCGCCTAGCGGCGGAAACCAAAGCTCGATTAGATGCTTTAACGGCATCCTTGGAAGATGCAGAAAAGCGCCAGGCTGAGCTATCAGCCCAGAGCCAATCCGCCTCAGCCACACGCGATAAAGAGCTAGCCGCTGCGGAAGCCGCAGTAAGAAAAGCTAAAGATGAGGCAGAAGCACTCAAGCGTCAGCAGGAAGAGCTCGAAAGAAAGCGCAGAGAAGCAATCGCTCAGCAGGAACGTGTGGAAGCGGAACTGCGAGCCGAACTCGACAAGTATAAAGAAATCGAGGAGTGGGATTACAGCTATGCAGTTCGTGGCGACCAATACAAACGCCAAGCTCATGCGATCATTAAGGCCAAACTGAAAGCAAATCCAAATAATTAGATTGGCTACCAATTTCTAACAAAAGGGCTTCTCATTTGGGAGGCCCTTTTGCATTCATACAGAATTGATCAGGAACCTGCGCGCACTTGAACCCCAAATAACTTACTCCCAACCATGACTCTGGAAGAACTCAAATCCAATGTAAGAACGGTCGTCGACTGGCCAGAACCTGGCGTGCGATTCCGCGACGTAACTCCGCTCTTCGAAACACCTGAATGCTTCAGCACTATCGTGGATGCCCTTTGCGAACATTACCAAGCTTTAGGCGTAGATCGAATTGCAGGAGTAGATGCTCGGGGATTCGTCATTGGCGGAGCAGTAGCCAACAAGATGAATCTCCCCTTTATCCTGGTTCGGAAAAAAGGAAAACTTCCTTTCGAAACCGTCTCTGAGGATTACTCACTTGAATATGGCAAGGCGACCATCGAGGTGCACACCGACTCAGCATCCAAGGGAGAACGTATTGCCATAGTAGATGATCTCATTGCCACCGGGGGAACACTCCTAGCAGCCAGCAATTTGTTTAAGCGTCTCGATGCGACCGTAGTGGAAGTGAGCGCAGTGATCGACTTGCCTGAACTCGGTGGATCCAAATTGCTAGCTGAATCCGGATTGAAAGTAATGAGCCTCATCGAGTTTTCCGAAACAGAATAACAGCCTTTTCTTTGACAGACACGGCCCATCAAGCAGCCAACTATTCCTTATTGGCAGGCTCCTACTCATTCTGGGAGTATTTGCTACTAGGACGGCAAATGCAGAGATGCCGACAGATGAATGTCAGCGAATTCGCAACAGCAAGTAAGGTCTTACTGCTCGGGGACGGAAATGGTAGGTTCTCGACACACTTGCTAACGCAGTTTCCCGAAATTCAGATTACGTCAATTGATGCCAGCGGTTCAATGCTCAGGCAGGCGAAGAAGCGGAGAGAAAAGGCCGAAATCAACGAAGACCGCATTCACAGTATTCAGCAAAATATCTTAGAGTGCGCGATTAATCACGAGAGCTACGATGTCGTGGTCGCACAATTCTTCTTTGATAGCTTCGAGCAAACCCAGCTAGAGCACATTGCGGATAAAATAAGTAAGGGCCTTAAAGCCAACGGGAAGCTCATCGTTTCAGAATTCCACATTCCAACGGATACTCGAATCGGAAACGTGAGAGCACGAATCACTCTTGGATTACTGTACACAATATTCTGGTTATTGACCGGCTTGAAAACCCGAAGACTAGCAGACTATCAGACCGTTTTAGCTAATTCCGGATTTAATATGGTAAAATCGGTGTTCCTATCACAGAAAACGCTGGTCTCTCAGGTATTTAGAAAAACAAACCCTATCGACTAACGGGATATATCGCTCTGGCAAAGCACATTGAACTGATTTGACTGCAGCACATCAGCAGCCATATCCAGGTCCTCAAGATACATCACCACAGCAGACCGGTCAGCTGGACGACAAATGAACGGATAAAGGTAGTGAACATTGATCTCGGCAGCAAGAATGCTGGAGAGCATCGCGGGAACCTCCTACATAGAGACTAATTCAACCGCCAGAACTTCAGTTCGAGTAAATGAATAACCTTCGAGAAATAGCACCGAACTAGCCTGATCAGGATCATCCACAACGATACGAACGATACTACTATCGGTGGTATCCAACACCGTCATCGCCATGAGGTGAATGGAGTTCTTCGCTAGCAAGCGGGTAAACTCACTGAGCCTACCCACCTTGTTTTCAAGAAACACAGAGAATTGAACGACCGGATCATCACCGAGACCTTCTATCACATTGTCAGACTTAAGAGGACATTGTCGGTCCATTCTTAGAAAATCGCAAAACCAAATTGCCAGATCGGGAGAAATATAGACCTAAGATGAGACATCTTGCGTTCGCTACTTGAAACTTTGTCCTTTCCGACACATGTTCTACCCTCATTTTGCTAAAAACTCCGGAAAGCTCCGTGAATTCATATACAATAGAAAGTCTCCAAGCACGCTTGGCTTCACCCATGGCCGATTTGACTGCCTTCCTGAATGGTCAGGTAGAGGACTTTGAGCCACAGATACGTTTCTTGGTCGATTACTGCCTTAAAAACAGTGGTAAGCGCATTCGCCCCTCGCTCGTCTTTCTCTCGGGCAACGGAGAAGATCCAAAGGTGCTCGAAAAGCTCGTTCAAGTATCGGCCGTTGTCGAAATGGTCCATATTGCCACCTTGGTTCACGATGATATTCTGGATGGCGCAGACAAACGACGAGGGCAACCAACCATTAGCTCCAAATACGGACAGCACACTGCGGTATTATTAGGGGATGCTTTATTTTCGCACGCACTGCACATGGCCTCCCAATTTGATACGGTAGAAGTCTGTCGCTTTGTATCCAGATCCACACGACGTGTCTGCTCAGGTGAGATCCTTCAAACATTTCGACGAGGTGACTGGAAGCTCGAGCTCGACGATTACTTGGAGATGCTTGATATGAAGACTGGAGAGCTATTCTCCATCTCAACCTATCTAGGAGGATTACTTTCAGGTTATTCGAAACAGTACTGCGATACCTTACGTAAATTCGGATCTGAGCTGGGTATCGCCTACCAGGCCTATGATGATCTAACTGATTTTATTGGGGATGAATCAAAGATTGGGAAAACCTTAGGCACTGATTTAGTAACTGGCAAAGCCACCTTGCCGCTGATTCAGCTTTTCCAAATGAAAAACCAAAGCCTTACCGATCAACTGAGCGAAGCTTTGAGCACAGGGAATGGAACTGAAGTTAGAAGAATTTTGGAATCCAACGGTATCTATGAGGCAGGCATCAACTTTGTTTCGGATCTTTGGAATAAAGCCGTGAGCACTTTGGACGAATTGCCAGACACCCTTTCAGCTAAACAAAATTTGACTGCGATTAGTCAGTTGCTTCGAGAAAAGCTCGACGAACTGGAACAATCCCATTTGCCAGCCTAAACGGCTTAGGCAATTAGCTGAGCAAGCTCCTCATCGGAACAGTCCATTCGCTTTTTAATTTCCTCGGCCATATCCTCGACCAGAGGAGCCGTGAAACTCCGTTTGAATTCCGGAGCGTCGAAATGCACACGGTGCGCATGCAATGCCTGTCGATGAAAGCCAAGGATTGCAGCCATACTTGAAGTATAACCGTGTTCAATAAACTCTAAGTATAGGCGGTCATCAGGACCATAAATCTTGTCCCCGACGATGGGGTACCCCTGATGCTGAGCATGAATCCGAATCTGGTGCTTTCTCCCAGTTTTAGGAATGACTCTCACCAAGGTGTGGCCATTCCGCACGAGCAGCGGCTCAAATCGAGTCTCTGCCCGCTTGGATGTCCGCGACTTCCTAACCGCCTGCTTGATATAGACCTCAGACTCCAAATCCTTGGCCAAGTGATTCTTAACATCGATGGACTCCTCCAGCTCCCCTTCAAGCAAGGCCAAATATTCTTTGGACACCTGCAGATTCTGAAAAGCCATCTGGGAGTGACGGGCGCGGAGCTTGTCTTTAGCCAACAAGCAAATGCCACTGGTTTCCCGATCCAGACGATGCACCAAATGCACAAGCTCCTGCTGTAAATATTCGCGGCTAGCCCCAATCAAACTGGACCAAGGCCCTTGCTTGGAGGGATGACAAACGATCAATCCCGGTTTATTTATGGCCAGGATGCCCTCATCCTCCTCCACTATCCATGAAGGGAATTCATTAGGGTCAATAAGTTCTGGCTTATCACCGGAACCATCTGAAGTAGGTTTAGTCATAGTTAAGGACAGCAATTGGATCAAAAAATCTTAAAAGCAGAAGAAGTGGACCTTCAAAAGTTCGAGAAAGGTTGCAAATTATACCCAACAGGTCTAATGTATAAAATTCAGAAATGAACTACTATTTCAGCCCTTCTTCCAAATCCAATCATCCCCTTCCCCCTCATACAAAACTGTGTTGTTTCTATACCCAAAGGAATTGGAATGACTCACTTTACGCTAACCCCAAATAAAAGGAAATAACTATGCCAAATCTTGACGTTATCATCAGTGGTCGCCACATCGATCTCACTGATTCCCTGAAACACATCGTGCACGAAAAGGCCGAAAAGCTTTTTAATCACGATGATCATATCATTCGATTTCGGGTCGAGCTCGAATACAACCAGAACGTCACCAACCTCAAGGAATTCATCGCGAAAGGTCATATCGAAATGCGCGGACCCGGCTTAAACGTCACCGCGGAAACCGAAGACCTCTACAAATCGATCGATGAAATGGTCAATAAGCTGGACCGAATGCTTCGTCGCAAGCACCGGCTCAACAAGGTCAAACGCAAGGATACCCACAACGTGGAAATCCCGGCCGATATACCCAAGGTCGCAAGCGCTTGAGGTCACTAAACAAACCTTAACTTTTAAAACCCCGGTGAAAGCCGGGGTTTTTTGTTTTCCAGAAACTCTGGGATTTAGTGAAGCCATCGACAAAGCAATAGACTGAAAAATTGTAGGACCCATAACTTAGAGAGCCTATCGTCAATTGAGATTCAAGAATCAAGGAATGGCCCTTTTATACCCGCCTCTTGTTTAACCACCCGCTGCGCTGAAGAGCACGAAGGAAACGAAGTTAACATGATTTTATTCATCAGTTTTTGCTTCGTATTCTTCGTGCCCTTCGTAGTTAGAAAAACATACTTAACCGTGTTGTTTCCTTTGATTAGGTTCTTACGAATGGAGCTGAATACGCGGAGCATGGGGTTATTTGTTTAAATGGACGTTCACTGAATATTGTTTTCTACGAGTAAAAGTATACCTTCTGCCTCATCGATGGCTTTCTCAATCTCTCCAAGTGACACTTTTGTTACGACATGCTTGGTTGAGATCATATCAATAAGTTCCAGATCTCCAATCAGGTTTTCGTATCGTAGGTGCGCTGAGGATTCCGACAGTAGTTTAGTGAACGTTTTGCTTGTTCTACTATCCCAACCCCTAAGGATAGGAACACCTTTTGAGCCTAATAAGGGCCAAAGGGTATTAACCTGGTAGTCTCGCATCATCGTATCGTTGTCTCGCGGCTTTTGTCGTGTGCTCGATTTCGTTCTCGGGTTAGGCTGAAACGTTTGAAGAGATTAAAGAGATGGCTGAGCAGGGCGATGCCGTGGCTCAGAACAAGCTTGGGAATTTGTATGACAGTCACGAACACGGGGTCAGGGCCGACGATGCAAAAGCGTTTTATTGGTATTTGAAAGCAGCCGAGCAAGGCTATGCTAGAGCTCAGCACTACCTCGGAGGTGCTTACGCCGATGGCGAAGGAGTCTTTCAGAATTACAGGCAGGCGTTCAATTGGTATATGAAAGCCGCCAAGCAAGGGTATGACAGAGCTCAGAGCGAGGTCGCCATATTTTACCACGAAGGCAAAGGAGTCCCCCAGAATTACAAGCAAGCGGCTAAGTGGTACACAAAAGCTGCGGAGCAAAAGTGGGGTCGGGGGGGTCAGGACAAAATTGGT
>CALJGU010000345.1 GCA_938075565.1 uncultured Opitutales bacterium
CGACTCCTTTGAGGAGCTCACCTCCTGATTGAAGTATGAACTCCGGATTCTTGGCTATTTCGGCAATGATTTGGGATGTTATTTCTGTCATCATAACACCGATGACTTCTCCTGCGGTAATTCCTTCCTCTCCACTGCCCAGGTCTGTCAGTTCAATCGTGGGTATGGTAATGCTTATAGGCTTTGTGCCAACTCCTACGCCAACTTTGGCATCTTGAAGGACAAAGCGCTTAATTTCCAATTTCTTGGCACCGGCGGCCTCCTCAGCATCTTGCTCTTCGGCCGATCCGAGTGATTCCTGCACGTTGGCTAGAATCTGGTTCAGGTTACTTGATTTGAGGCGCTGTTCGAATTGGATGTCTGGACCGATAATTAAAATTTCATCGATCACAATCTTGTCCGACAAGATGGACATGGGTTGAACGTCTAATGATAAATGATCCGCGTAGAAGGCGTGATCCCCATCATAACCTTCCGGATTGTGCACTTTGAGTCCTCTAAGTTCTCCTCCTCCGGAAAGGAAGGAGATGTCAGCTCCGGCTAATTCAATATCTACCTGGGCAATTTCCGGACCGATTGTTAAGACCCCTTTTTGAATGATTTTGCCAGCGGACTTGGAAAGTATAAATAAGCCAACGGCTCCGATAATGATGAGGACTGCTAATACACCGAGTAGTTTTTTCATAGAATGAATAGATTTGGATCGTGAAAAGTATGTGGTTTAAGAACGAAGCTCCCAATAATCGTTCGAATGCAAGTGTAAGCTTATAGTTGAACGTGTAAATCCCAACCTTTTGTCTAATTATTTTTAGACTCGAATAGATTTCTGTTGTCCAAGATCGCCTCAAGAAAGGTGGTTGGCGTCATCGGTTCCTCTTCTGCCAGGGCTTGGTGATAAATTACGGTTGAAGGGGTCAGACCTGGAATTGAATTGGCTTCGATAACGAGAATATTACCCGTTTCTATCTGCAGGAAGGCATCAATACGAGCGAAGCCGTTTATGCCCAGCTTTTGGGCCACAAATTCAATCTTCGCCTGTGCTTTTTGCCAGGTTTCCTGGGAAACCCACGGTTCAGGTGGGGGAGTGATATTTACGCCTGTGCCTCCTTGGAACTTTTCTTCAAGGGACAGGATCTCTCCGCTGGCCACAGTGATACTGGGTTTGAGGGCTCTCATTTGACCACGGGACCCGAGCACTCCGACAGTAACTTCAACCCATCCGGAATGACTCTCCCATTTCAGCTCATCCTTTTGAATGAGTGGTCGATCACTTCGCACAAAGGTTTCAAAGAGAAGAAACTCTGGCAGTGTCTGTGGAAGCTCTACTGGAGATTTGACATGTTTCAGCTCTCCCGGGCCAATCCTTGGAAGCCCTTTGTCGATTAGATTCAGGTAGATCTTAAGATCCTCGCAACTATCCAGACGGACGATACCGGAGGAGCAACCATCGGAAAGTGGCTTCACGATCAAGCTCTTGCTGTGCAAATCCTCTTCCATCGTGTCCCAAATCTTTTTGAGACTTTCTTCTTTGAGATTTATTAGAGTTCGCGTATCGAGCTTTTTCTTGGCCGCTATCAAAATTCCGTACTTCCCATAGTTCTCCAGGGCCTTTCCGGTTTCGTACTTGTCCATACAAAGTCGAGCTGAGGCCGTTAATGAACCGGTGAATGGAATCTTTTCTTTCGTGAGGGCTGATTGGAGCTCACCGTTTTCTCCGATTCCTCCATGGATGGCCAGAAAGACGGTCGTTTTATCCTGTAGGAAATCTTCCATGGTCGTGCAGGACGGAGATGGAAGTGGTTCAATCTGGTCTCCAGATCCATCCAGGGATTGAAAAATCTTTTTTCTATAAGATTCGAGTCGGTGACCTTCCTCTAGCATTTGCCTACAGGCAGCTCCTACTTCTTCAACCGTATGGCGAAGAGTGGCAGCGTAGGGCAGACTCCAAATAAATCCATCCTGGTCGAGGAGGTAAGGAGAGGGGGCAAAGCGATCGGACTTTCTCAGTTTGAGCCAGACATTGGAGCCACTCATCAGAGAGACCTGTCGTTCTGAACTATCTCCTCCAAATAGAACGCGTACCTTTTCCTTTGAGGTCTCTGTGTCCGACTTCAGTTCGGGAGGTGAAGTCAGCTTTTTTCTATAGCAAGTGCTCTTCAGGATGTAGTGAAGGACCTCGGCATGGCTCCAGCCTAAGTAGGCGGCTTGGAGGAAGAAGAAACTATTTTGTTCAAGACCGCTAGCCAGGTTGATATCTGAGAACCAAACTTTACCATCTTCCATTACCCAGCCATCAATTCGAACAACATCGGAGAGCTTCAAAGTAGTGAATATCGACTCAGCCTGAGTGCGAATGCTTTCCACGGTTTCATCTGAAAAGTGTGGTGGCATATGGTAGGCCACCTGACGTGTGGGTAAGTATTTTAAACGGTAGTCGAACAGTGATTGGCTTTTATCAGTGATCTCAATTTCCGTGGGCAGCAGCGCCACGGGTTGTCCCCCCTCATTTTGAAGAACGATGATCGTAAACTCTTTTCCCTGAGCAAACGGTTCTAATACGAAACGTTGATCGATGCCTTCGGAAAGCATGCCATTAAATGCAACAAGACATTGCTCGGGAGAAGTGACTTCTGTGACACCAATGCTCGAACCTGAACGCGCAGGTTTCAGGATCGCGCGCGAGAGTTGATTGTTGTCAAAAAACGATTCAACGCGGGCAAGGTTGTCCTCTTCTTCGGCGGCTTCGAGCAGGAGATTCGGTGGGGAGAAATATCCTTCACGCTCTAACAACCATGCCGCATCAAATTTGTCGAAGGCGACCTTGGCAGAATCACTGCTGCTTCCTACAAACGGGATGTTATGCTTTTCGAGGAATTCAGTTAACTCTCCACCTTCTCCGAAGGCTCCATGAATCACCGGGAAGGTGATGGATACCGATTGTAGTATTTCTACCAATTCAGATTCGGTTAGAGCTTTGCCTAGTTCTTTGATTTTAAAATCAAAGTCGGAGGGCGTATTCGAATAAAGCTGTTTGCGATCAATTAAAAACGCTTGTTTGAGGAGATTGTAGTAGATGGGAATAATCTCCAGATCTTCCAAGTGATCCACTACCGACCGTGCGGAGTTGAGTGATATACCACGCTCTGCAGACGGCCCTCCAAAAAGGACAGCAACACTGAATTTACTCATAAGCTTGCCAACTTATCCAGGGATTCTCCTGTGGCTCTAAAGAGCTTCCATTCTTCGAGCATTTTAGCTCCAAGGTTCAAATAAAAATCGTGGGCTCTTGTGTTCCAATCCAAGGCCATCCATTCCATGCGACCACAATTCCGCTCTTTGGCTTCTCGTGCCAGTGAAAGCAGCATTTCTTTGCCAATACCATTGCCACGATTTTCTGGGACTACAAAAAGATCTTCTAAGTAGAGTCCTGGTTGAGCCAGGAAGGTGGAGTAGTTGAAGAAGTAGAGCGCATAGGCAACGGGTTCACCGTTCCAGAAAGCGAGTTGGCAATGAGCGTAGGGTTGCTCGCAAAACATGGTTTCCTGCAATTGCTCTTCTGTTGCGGTAACCATGTCGGTGAGCTCTTCATACTCAGCTAATTTATAAATGAGACCGAGAATGGTTCCCACGTCATCGCGAGTGGATTTTCTTATCTCTAAAGACATGGCGCAATCTTCGCTTTGGCTTTCGTAGATGCAATAGGATTGTTCTGGCAATCGTTACTTCTGTTGCCGGGCGTACTCCTCTTGTGGAATACCTTCCACGGGCCATTTGTGAATGAGTTCAATAAATGCCAAGCCTTCCAGCGGTTGGACTTTAGCTTTCAATGTCTCGGCTGTGTCGTTGGCCACAACTGGAATACGCTTTTGTATGAGGATGGGGCCTGAGTCGACGCCTTCATCGATGAGATGAACGGTGCAACCAGTTTCCTCGTCTTTTTCATCAATCACCGCCTGGTGAACGGCTAGGTCCATTAATCCTGGATGTTTGGGTAGAAGGGAAGGGTGGACGTTAGCGACTTTGCCAAACCAGTGGTTCACAAAATCGGCTGATAGGTACCGCATGTAGCCGATACAGAGAATTAACTCAGCATCCACCTCGTGTAGGAGTTGAGTGACTTCTTTATCAAAATCCTCCCGTTCTTTGTCTTTGGCCGAAATAAAATGATCCGGCAAGTGGTGGCTTCTGGCTCGCTCCAGAATACCGGACTTTTTTCGGTTACTGATCACGGCGACAATGGTGGCGTTGAGTTCGCCGGATTCGATTGCTTCGATAACGGGTTGAAGGGAAGACCCGCGAGTCGATCCCAGAACAGCAACCTTTACTGCTTGGTCTGTCATTTATCCGCGAAGCTGGTTCATGTGCTGAACGCGCTTATCGATCAATGCTTCCGTTCCTATATCCAGGCGATGGAATAGCTTCCCGCTTACCTGATTGACTAAACGCTCTGCTTCTTCCTCGGCTTGAGTAATAGTATCAGCCAGTCCAACTACAGCTGCGGTGCGAGAACCGGTTGCGACCAGTTGCCCATCTTGCATGTCGACGGCACCGAGAAAGAGTTGGTCTGGTTTTTCAACAGTACTTATATCTACAGGGAAATTCTTTTCGGGGCTGTCGGGATAACCTTCTGGGACGCTGTATTTACAGACTGAAGCCTGTTGTTTGAATTCGACGTCGACTGAATCCAGGGTTTCGTTGCCGATGGCGACACAGATATCAATAAGATCAGTGTTCAGCAAAGAAAGCAGATTCATGACTTCTGGATCTCCGAATCGTGCATTAAATTCAATGACACGGACACCCTCGTTGGTCGCCATGTAGCCTCCGTATAGTATGCCTTTGTATCCCTCGCCTGTTTTTTTCCTCAAAGCTTCAACGACTAAACGGTTAATCTCTTTGGATTCAGCAATGTCGTTTTGATTGATGAAAGGGAGACTATGGTTCGCATCACTATACGATCCCATTCCGCCTGTGTTGGGTCCCTTGTCGTCCACATAGGCACGCTTGTGATCCTGAACCGGTGGCATGTGTTTGAGGGTGATCCCATCGCAGAAACTAAACATGGAGAACTCTTCTCCAATGCATTTTTCCTCAATTACAAAAGTGGAATTGGCATCAACGAGTTTCTGACAATATTCAAGGGCCTCTGCATGGGAGTGTAAGTGATCCCCAGAAACTTTTACCCCTTTACCGCCCATCAATCCATCCGCTTTCACTACGTAGTTTTCGCCAAGTGATTGAAGGAATTGCTCCACGCCATCGACACTATCAAAGTGCTTAAAAGCCGGACACCCTGGGATGTTATAATCGGCCATTAGGTTGCGAGTGAACTGCTTGCTTGTTTCCAGCATAGCCAGTTCACGCTTAGGTCCTACTACCGGAATTCCATTGTCCCATAGTTTGTCGGCTACTCCTGTTTCCAGTGGTGCTTCTGGGCCGACAATAGCCAAGGTCGCTTTTTGCTCCTGCGCAAAACTGGCTACTGCTTCCGGATCTGTGATCGAGCCGCTAATATAAGTGGCAGATAACTCTGCGATGCCTGGATTGTGGCTGGATCCAAATGTAACAAGTGTATGGGAGCGGTTGGAACGGGCGATGGATTTTGCATACGCATGTTCGCGTGCACCGGAACCGATGAGCAGAATTATGGGGTCTTGATCACTCATGAGAATTAGTAGCTTCTGCCGCCACGGTTTTCAAAGTAGTTTATGAATGCTTGATTCAAAGCACGGTAGCCACCCGGAGTAGGATACTCCCCAGTGAAATACCAGTCTCCTTTATGTTCAGGCAGGGCTTTGTGGAGGTTCTTAATGCTTTGGTAAATGATGGTGAGATTGCCATTCCAGAAATCCAGATCTGGTTGAACTTTCTGGCTGATCTTCGCTGAAATTTCCTCATCAGTGAAACAGTCATAGATGCGCTTCACTTTATTGGTCAGGAACTCCACTGGCTTTTCCGATTGTTCAACGCAGTCCATATACACATCGCGAATGAGCCCATCGCGCCCTTGGTCGACCAGGAGTTCAATCGCCGCTTCAAAGGCGATGAATTTATGCAATTGAGACATGTCGATGCCGTAGCAATCAGGATAACGAATCTGTGGTGCAGTCGATACGATGATGATTTGCTTGGGACGAAGTCGGGCCAAGATCTTAACGATCGATTGTTTCAAGGTGGTGCCTCGAACGATCGAGTCATCCAGACAGATCAAATTGTCCGTCTCTGCGACTGAGCCATAGGAAATATCATAAACGTGAGAGGCTAAGTCCGTTCGGGCTTTTTCCTGACTGATAAAGGTCCGGAGTTTGATGTCCTTCAGAGCAACCTTTTCAGATCGTGGCCAGTTGCTCATGATGACCTTGTCCAGGAAGGCCTCGTCGATACCTCCGTTTTGCGCCTGTTCTAGGATTTCCTGCTTAACCGCTTTACGCCGTTTTTCATGAAGTCCATCCATGAGACCGTAGTAAGCAACTTCAGCCGTATTTGGGATGAAGCTGAACACCGAATTTTCGAGGTCTTTATTGATGGTTTTGAGAATCGGTTTTACCAGAGCTTTTCCCAGGGCTTTGCGCTCCTTGTAAATATCGTGATCGTTACCACGAGAGAAATAGATACGCTCAAAAGTGCAGGATACTCGTTCTTGCTGATCACGAATCTGGCATTTCTCAAGCTTGCCGTTACGCTTTACGATGATGGCTTCGCCCGGATTAATTTCGTGGATGTCTTCAACTGATTTGGAGAAAACCGTCATGAGCGGTGCACGCTCAGATGCAATGGCTATGACTTCATCGTCTTCGAAGTAGTGAAAGGGTCGGATGCCCCAGGGGTCGCGGGTGGCAAAGCAATCACCGTTGCCGATCATGCCTGCGATGGCGTAACCGCCGTCCCATTCCTTACTCGATTCCTTCAGGATCTCTGCTACGTCCAATTTCTCAGAAATGGCTTTGGAATTATCCATGCCGGAAAGACCTTTTACGTCCCGGTTCTCATGGTAGAGTCGTCTGTGTTCTTCATCCAGGTGATAACCGATTTCTTCGAGGATGGTTTGAGTATCCGTGTCAAAGATAGGGTGTTGCCCACGATTGATCAGGCGCTCGTTTAGTTCGCCTGTATTCGTCATGTTAAAATTGCCAGCCACCATCAGGTTGCGGGTCGGCCAATTGTTACGACGAAAATACGGATGACAGCTGGTTTCAGTATAACCTCCTGAAGTTCCATACCGCAGATGACCAAGAAAGATCTCTGCTCCAAAATCAAAATTCCCTTTCACGCTCGCCGGGAATTCGGGATGAATGATGCCTGCATCGACTTTTTCATTATAGTCCTCCAGTAGCCGGCCAAATATCCGGTTCATGGAATTGGCTTCTACGCTCCGCTCGCGGAACATGTAAGGTTTACCGGGTTCGACATCCAGCTTTAGAGCGCCAACGCCGGAGCCATCTTGTCCGCGATTGTGTTGCTTCTCCATAAGAAGAAACAGTTGGAAGAAACCCCAGAGGGCGGAGTCGTATTTTCTTTGGTAGTGAGAAAGCGGCTTCTTAAGCCGAACGAGTGCGATGCCGCATTCGTGTTTGATGGGGTCGCTCATTGACTAACGTTCGTTTGCAGGTTTTTTGCGATACGTTCCATGGCAGGTGTTTCAAGATCACCTATTGGAAAGGATTCTCCCGTAATCATTTCGTAG
>CALJGU010000346.1 GCA_938075565.1 uncultured Opitutales bacterium
GTAGGAGCTGCTTTAGCTGCGAATCGTAATTCCATAAGCATCGCAGCTAAAGGTGCTCCTACATTTTTTGCATAGGCAAATTACACATCACAGGTGTTCAATCGCATTAATGATCGATAGCATGACGACTTAACCTAATCGATTCTGTTAAGTTTTCAGGAATTTAGGCTAAATCATGTTTATTCTGATGTGGTATAAATAGATAACCTCTAATCGAGGCCTAGAATACTACCTACATGACAAACACAAACTTGCTATCGGTTTCACCCAAACAAGTACCCGTATTAGATCCGAACTTTGTAGCAGCATCTCTGTGGAATCGTGCTTTTGGCGCAGCTTGCGGTCAGAATTCAGGGTCAGAGAGTTTTGAGATAGCCTTGGAGCGCACGGATGGGACGGTGTCACGTTTTCGTGGTAGAACCTTGAGCCATCAGGGCGATGCTAAAGTCCTAAACCTTCAATACGCTGAAAGACTTCTCAAATTCTTGTTGTGGGAAAAGGGTGGATATCGCGTTTATGTCAGCGGAAACCGCGAGCTATTTGAAACCATAAAAAGCATCTATGCTCCGGGCGGCGCACGTGAGTTCGATTACTTTTTCATGGGCGACAAGGTTTATGGTCGCGATTTCGAAATGCACCATGTGTCGGCTTATAAGTTACCTGATGAAAATGAGGCAGACGTTACTCTGGGTAGAAATTTGGATGGGTGCCGTATCGGTTTTGATCTTGGAGGAAGCGATAGGAAATGTGCAGCTCTGATCGATGCAGAAGTGGTGTTTTCTGAGGAGATCAAATGGGACCCGTATTTTGAAAAAGACCCGAGTTATCATATCGAGGGTGTGCAAGATACGCTTAAGCGAGCGGCAGCCAAACTCCCTCGAGTTGATGCCATTGGGGGAAGTGCAGCTGGAGTCTATGTAAACAACGAGGTTCGTGTAGGCTCGATTTTTAGAGGTGTTCCTCAAACTGAATTCGATACGCAGATCCGTCGGATGTTTTTCACTTTAAAAGAATGCTGGGGAGGCATTCCTTTTGAGGTAGTTAATGATGGTGAAGTCACGGCGTTGGCCGGAGCCATGTCTATGAATGACAATGGCGTTCTTGGCGTTTCCATGGGCACCAGTCAGGCGGCTGGCTATGTAGATCCGAATGGTCACATCAAACCCTGGTTGAATGAATTGGCGTTTGCCCCCATCGATTACAGCCCAACTTCTCATCGCGACGAATGGTCCGGCGACATTGGGGTAGGGGCACAGTATTTCTCCCAGCAAGCCGTCGCGCGTTTGTTAGCTCCAGCTGGAATTGAAGTGGATGAAACACTGGGTTTTCCTGAACGGCTTGAGTTCCTCCAGGAAGAAATGAAAAAGGGTAGCGAGAAAGCACCGTTGGTTTATGACACCATTGGTACTTACTTTGGATATGCTATTGCTCATTACGCTGATCTCTACGATTTCCATAATCTTCTAATTCTCGGTCGTGTTACTTCCGGCGAAGGAGGGGAGATCATTATCGAGAAAGGCAAGCAGGTCCTTCAGGAAGAGTTTCCAGAACTGGCCGAAAAAATTAATTTAAGAACGCCCAACGAAAAAGATAAACGACACGGGCAAGCCGTAGCTGCGGCCAGCCTCCCGGTTATAGAAAATTAATCCTATGGAATTTAATAAGACAACTGCCCAATCTTATATCCCTGATGGCTCTGACCTGAATACAGCACTGAGCAAGACTACCCACTTGGCAATCGGTGCTCATCAGGATGATCTGGAGATCTTTGCTTACAACGGGATCGCCGCCTGCTACAGTCAACGCGACAAATGGTTCACCGGAATCACTGTCACCAATGGAGCTGGTAGCTCACGCGTCGGAGTCTACGAAAATTATACCGATGAGGAAATGGTTCAGGTTCGAGCCGACGAGCAAAACAAAGCAGCATTCGTTGGAGATTATGCAGCGCAATTTCAGTTGGACTACAGTTCCTCCGAAGTAAAGGACACAGCAAATGATTCCGCGACTGAAGATCTGACACGGATTTTAGAGAAAGCAGGTGCGAAAACCATCTACCTTCACAACCCGGCAGATAAGCACGATACGCACATCTCTGTTTTGGCTAAATCGCTTGCTGCTTTGCGTAAGTTACCGGAAGAGCTGAAACCTGAGGCCGTTTACGGATGCGAAGTATGGCGCGATCTTGATTGGATGCTCGATAGCGATAAATCCGTTCTCGACTGCAGTCTTTACGAAAACATGGCTAACTCGTTGGTCTCGCTATACGACTCTCAGATTAGCGGCGGAAAACGTTACGATCTTGCTACCGCAGGTCGTCGCCTGGCGAATGCTACTTATTTTGATTCCCATTCAAGCGACGATGCGACTGCGCTCACCTGGGCGATAGACCTGACTCCATTGGTGCAAGATCCATCCTTATCGATAAAAGACTATACGTTGGGTTACATTGATCGCTTTAAAGCAGATGTAGGTGAAAAGCTGGACCGACTTATTTAGTAGTTCTGGTTGAGTTTTTTGATGGCCAATGCTTGATCGACTCGGAAGCATTCGAGGTATGAAAGCCTGCCCACTTATCCTAAGTCTATGTCTGTTTATTGCACAGTTCAGTCTCACGGCAGTAGACAGACCTAATATCGTCTTTCTATTTGCTGACGACCAGCGAGCGGACACCATAGGAGCACACGGAAATCCTCACATTCAAACACCTCACCTCGATTCATTGGCCGAGAGTGGTTTTAGCTTTTTGCGTAATTACTGCGCTGGCTCATACAGCGGGGCCGTCTGCGTAGCAAGTCGGTCCATGCTAATGACTGGACTTCATTGGATGAATTTACCTGAGGGAAACAAGTCCAGGAGTTGGGCTAGCCTTCCGGTGCTGCCAGCCGTTTTAGAAAAAGAGGGAGGCTACTCCACTTATATTGTCGGGAAATGGCACAATGGGCTGGAAACCCTGCAGGCTGCTTTTTCCAATGGCAAATCCGTCTATATGGGTGGCATGGTCGATCATACGGATTTCGTTGTTCAGGATTACGTTAACGGCGAGCTCACGCCGAAACGATCAGCAGGTGGATTTTCCAGCACGGTACTTGCTGACGCAGCGGTTGAGTTTATCGATGACGCCGATGAGGAGGATCCATTCTTTTTATTCGTAGCACTGACCGCTCCCCACGATACACGAAATCCTCCAGTGAAGTATCGTGAGATGTATTACAGCAAACGCCCTCCATTGCCGGAAAACTTTTTGCCCTACCATCCCTTTACGAATGCGCCTCAGGTTACGGGAGGTCGAGACGAAGGCTTAGCTGCATGGCCAAGAACCCCAGAAGTCATCAGTGATCAACTTTGTGAATATTATGGACTGATTACTCATCTGGACGAGCAAGTAGGTCGAGTGATCGATGCTGTCAAAAACGGACCCCATGCTGACAACACCATTATTATCTACACGGCTGATCATGGTTTGGGCATGGGTAGTCATGGCTTACTTGGAAAACAGAATGTCTATGAACAAAGCATGCGTTCTCCTTTAATCATAAGTGGTCCTGGAGTGCCTGCAGGCAAATCGAGTAAGGCCTATTCCTATGTTCATGATCTCTATGCAACTGTTTGCGGTTTTGCAGGAGTTGAAGCGCCTTCCAATATAGATTCGGTTGACCTAGAATCAATCATGTCCGGGAAAAAGAAATCCATTCACAAAACGGCCTTCCTGCCATTCCAGGATAATCAACGAGCGATCAGTGATGGCAGCTGGAAATTGCACGTGTATCCAAAAATAAACCACACGCTACTTTTTGATCTCGAAAATGACCCGCATGAAACGAACAACTTGGCGGGATCTCCGGAGCATCAGGATCAACTCCAGCGAATGATGGGTCTTATGAAGGAAGCAAGAGATGACTATGGAGATCCGGATCCTCTGCTGGTCGCCAATCCCGAATCTAAAACCCCAGTCTACGATAATGAAAAGCGGACATTGGATGTATGGCAGCCCAAATGGATCCGGGATAAATATTTCGGAGGCCGAGAAAGAGCTGATCATGGTTCAAAGTAGTTGTTTGAATACAAAATGAGTGGAGCGGTAGTAAAAGATGACGGGCGAGAGTTGCATCATACTAAATCTAACCAACCGTTGTGGGCGATTACTTCATATTTTAATCCCTGCAATTACGCTAATAGACGATCCAACTGCGATACTTTCAGGAAGTACCTTAAGATACCGTTAGTCACCGTAGAATTATCCTTTACGGGCGAATTCTATCTACAGGCCGATGATGCTGACCTGATGATTCAGTTAAAAGGTAAGGATATTATGTGGCAGAAGGAGCGTTTGCTTAACGTAGCTATCTAGGCCTTGCCTGAATCCTGCACAAAGGTGGCTTGGTTGGATTGTGATATTGTTTTTGAAAACAGCAACTGGGCGAATGAAGCAGAAGAGGCACTTAATCGTCATTTGGTTATTCAACCTTTTGCACATTCTTATGAGGTAAATCAAGAAGCGCCTCCTGGATGTTTCTCGCCGGATTATAGTTCACAAAAGTGCGAATCTTTGGCCAGAGCCCTTGGGGCAAACAAACGCATTCATCACCTAATGCAATCCACGGACAAGAGGGCCTTGGGAATCACACCCGGCTTAGCTTGGGTTGCGCGGCGGGAGCTTCTCGACAATCATAAGCTGTATGATGCTTGCATCATTGGTGGAGGGGACGGTCCCATTCTGAGTGGAGTGCTAGGAAACTTTGTGGACATTTCAGAATACCTCAAAATGAATGCCAAGCGTAAGCAGCATTTTCTAGATTGGGCTACTCCTCTTTATCGCGAAGTCTCCGGGGACCTCGGTTTTGTCTCCGGGGATATTTATCATCTGTGGCATGGGGCTATAAAGGATCGAAATTACGACAAGAGGCGTGCGGGTCTCGAGCGGCATGCATTTAATCCATACACAGACATAGCAATTGATGAGTGTGGCTGCTGGCGTTGGAACAGTGACAAACCCGAGCTTCATAAATACTTGAGAGACTACTTCTCTCAACGAATGGAAGACGGAAACAAGGATATCGAATATGGCAGAATCGAATAGCGGCATGACAACTCTTAGGTTGGCTACAGCTTCTGATTGGCGTGGTTTGGCGTCCCTTCACCATTTCAGTCACTCTGAATCCTTTAAACCATATGCTTCTCAGAAATGGCTTACTAGCCGAGTCTTGAGTGACTATGAGAAGGATTGGGAAGAGAGGGTCTTTGATGAGAGTATTTCAACGTGGGTTACTGCAACCGATACATGTATTGCCGGAATGGTTTCTCTAAAACCGGATGCTACATTCCAGAGTGAGGATGATCTTGGTCCAGTTGCCTATTTAGAAGGCATGCATGTTCATCGGGATTTTATGAGACAAGGCCTTGGTCGTAAGTTGATTCGCCAAGCATTAGCTCATGCACGGACTGAAGGTTATTTCGCTGTTTACCTGCACGTCATGAAATTAAATCAACCTGCTTACGAACTATTCCGGTCGGAAGGATGGATATCGCGTGAAGAAATACCAAAGGGACTTGAAGGCGTTCCCATCGTCTTGTGTCGATGTGAATTGTAGCCCATCGAATGACTAAACGAATGGTAGAAATTCCCTGGCCTTGGCCCATTTTAGCTTTTTGGTTTTGATTGTCGGGACTTGACTTAGCTAAGATAAGCCCTTTCATCCGCTATTTCAAAAATGCCAGAGTAGCTCAGTGGTAGAGCAGGAGACTCATAAGCTCTTGGTCGGCAGTTCAACTCTGCCCTCTGGCACCATTTTAAAGATATTCAAGGTCCGGTTTATATCGGGCCTTTCCTTTGCGTATTCCGCAAAGAGGCAGAGCTGAATCAATGTATTGCTTTCAGCAATAGTTGTCGTCGTTGCACTCCTCGGAGCTGCTCCCTGGCACCATTTTTAATCATTTGAACCTCATTGAAATCCACACTCCCGATTCCGGAATCGATCGAATGAGTTCTCTATTTCCATGAAAAGGTTAGGTTAGGCGTGGGATTTGTCTTTTAGTCCGATGAGTGGGCACTCATGGTATTGGCTTTTATTTATGAGCGCGATTAATTCATTCCTTCTCGAACATAATCTACGGATTCACAACAACCCCTGTATTAGCCCGGACTTTTGCTTAGATTGGGATTCTCTGCAGGCTAATATTTCATCGAATAACATTACTCGCCATGAACCGAGTCACTTTTCGACAGGTCACGGAATGTGGTCTTTGGTCGAGGATCGCTTGGGAGATCATGCCTGGTCCTTGGAAGCATTGTTTGACGATGCAGTCGAATTACTTTCCGAAGGTGTGCAAATCGAGAATTGTTTCTATTTTCCGGCAACCTTTGAAAATCTGATCAAGGTAAAGAACATCGTTCAGAAGGACACCTGCGATTGCACGATTTTTCCAAGGACATCTAAGGAGCTTGGTACTAGCACTCTTGGAATAGGTGCACGTTTTACGACCCTTCACTGGCCAGGAGTCGATTGGGCAATGGCACAATTGGGAATCGGGCTTACGGCTAATCAAAACAGTATTCCCAGAGAGCTGGTTTACGATGTCGACGTGATGTTGGCTGATGAACTAGAAACGGTTCCATTTCCTTTTATTGGGACTGATGTTCCCGAAGGACACCAAGGTCAGTCTGTCGAAGGCATGAGTCACGGGTGTGTTTTGCAAAAACTGAAAGGCGGCTTTCACCACAGACGAATTGCTTGGAGCTTCAATGCCGATCATCAGCCCATCGGTGGAAAATACGACATACGCGAAGATGCCTTGGTAGCAGGTTGCTTATTCGCTTCTTATATCACCTTTGACCTGTCTCCAGAGCTCGCTGAAACACAGGTTCCAGACAGTCAGGAAGCAAGAGCCTACTATGTACAGAAGGAAATAGAGGCCGCATTGGTCGATACGGTTCGCTCAAAAGTTGGACTCCTCGGTCTATCATTGGACGAAGCTGAGTTTAATGAACTTCTCTGTTACGTCTGGCCTGCTATGAAAAAGATGAAGGTTCGTGATGATAAATACCGGACCGCCAGGGAAGCTGCTTTCACAAACGAGGAAGGTCGTGCCTATTTGCGCGAATTATCAATCGATGAGTTGCCGGGGCTTACGACTCCGGAAACGACGGGGATTATGCTTTCACTGTGCGAAGCGATGGACATGCCCGCTGATTTTGTGGCTCCTGCGTTTGGGTTTCAAAAGAATATGCCATACCCTGATAATAAGGAACTGGAGCAGATGATTGCTCGCCAGTGGGCTGTTTGCGAAAAACTGGGCGTCAGCATCGGCTTTCATTCTGGATCAGGAAAATCAGGAGAAAATTACAAGGTGATGGGAGATGTGACCTCTCAGAACCTCGAGATCAAAACCAGCGGGCGTTATACCTATGAGATGGGTGTCGCGCTGAGCCGATCGAATGACGCCAGTGACCAGGCTCTTTGGAGAGATTGGTATGCGTTCACCATTGATTTGGCAGTAGCAGGAGCGTCCAGCGCGGATCCAACAGAACAAAAGATGGCACGTGAATTTATTGTCGATGCTCTGAATTTCGAAAATTCAGACACGGAGGTATTCGAGTCAGCTGCCAGCACTAGAACTGCCCTGGAAGCGCTAACTCCTAATCCAGACCATATGTTCTGGTTCGAATATAATTTCCTCT
>CALJGU010000347.1 GCA_938075565.1 uncultured Opitutales bacterium
GGGGCCATGAGCGGAGACATCCGGAAGTCAAACTCAGTGCCACCGTTGATATTCCAGGAGGGAGGGTGAACTCCATTGGGTTTGAATAAGGTGAGAAATCTAAGGGGGACTTTGCCCGGCGTCTTTGTGTTGCCGATGGCATGGGTGGTGCTGGCATCCATCAGATTTAAGAAAGGAAGGGGAAGCACAGCTCCGGCTACTCCTCTGAGAAATGTCCTGCGATCGATTTTCCAATTTCGGGCCATTTTGAATAATGTAGGAGTTCTGGGTGGGATATATTAGGGAAGAATAGTTTCGTTGAATGGCAGGCTCAAAGTGACTTCAACGAATAGATCACGCCATGAACCGTTGTTTTCGTCAATCTTTTCGGTAATCGCGTCTATGGTCGGACGATCGAAGGCCTCAAGCTTGCGGCAAAGCGCGTACGATAAAGTCTGCTCAACAGCATTGCGGATGATGTCCTTCCGCTTGGAGTTTAGGAGAATCTGTTTTAGCCCCTCGTAATCTTCGAAACTTTCTCCACTGGGAAATCGTCCCGAACTATCCAATACGTCGAGCATATCATCATGCTCTTTCTTACGCCTGGGTGGCTTATAGTTGTCTACTAACTTGTAGAAACCAGCATCATCATAAATCTGCATGGAAAAGCCTAAGGGGTCGAGCCGATCGTGGCAGCGCGCACAAGTTGGGTCACTCCGGTGTTGTTCGAATCGCTCACGAAACGTGAGGTCTTCGGCTGGTAATTTGGCCCGAATAGCGGGTACATCCGCTGGTGGTTCTCCCAGTCGCTCTCCAAGAATGCGTCGAAGCATCCAGGTTCCTCGGAGGATTGGTCCTCGATTCATGGCGAGAATGCCAGGCATGGTTAATATGCCGCCTCGACCATCGTCTTGTTGAAGCATCATGCGTTGATTGGGCACGAGCTGACGTTCAATCCCTTTTGGTTTCTGGTACTTCACCAGTTGCGATTTGGTTTTAGGATAATAACCAGCGGTTATATAATTGGCAAATGCGACTTTTGAGTCGATGAGCTCTATGACGGGTCGATTCTCGGTAAATAGGTAATTAAGGAAATCAATTGGCTGACTTCTTAGTGCATCCCGTTTGGTGACATCATTGTCTGCATTATCAATATCAGCCAAGCCCAGCCATTGTGCTCCAAAACTTTCTGCCAGAGATATAGACTTAGAGGATGCGAGCATGCGGTTCACTTGAGCCTCCAATTCGGAAGGTGTGCTTAGTTGATTCCGTTTTGCGGCGAGAAGTAATGCTTCATCCGGCATGTCTTCCCATAGGAAGTAAGATAAGCGTTCAGCGAGTTCATAAGAATCTACAGGTTGTTGCTGTGCTGAAATACCTTCCATTAGAAGGCCTCGGTAAAGAAAGGCAGAAGATACCAGGAGTGTCTTAATCTCGTCCTGGGTGGCTGAAACCAGGGCTTCGCCTTTGAGGCCCTTAATTGACGAAAAGATCTTATCGATGTTCTTCCTCTCAAGCGGACGCCTGGATGTTTGCAGGCTAAAATGTTTAAGAAGTGATCTAGCCTGTTCTTGCGTAAGGTCCTTAGTTTCGAAATTCGGCGGAAGTGGCTGACCTAATAATGCTTCCAAAGCATCTCTTCGCTTTGGCGAAAACAGTTCGCTTAATGCTCTTTCTGCTAAATATACATACTGCTCCCAAGTGTTAGCATCCAAGCGTACGCCATGCGTGTCGTTTACAAAACCACTTTTACCAGGCGGATCGACAGGAAGCAGTTTCATCGCAAGGGAACTTTCGGTTCGAGTTTGTTCCGCAGCCATCACGGTATTCTCCAGTTCAAAACCAAACAAAGACGTTAAGGTGTTTCGATACTCGGGGGCAGATAGGCGTCTTGGCTTAAATTCGGCGGGTCGGGCTTCAACGGTATGAATGAACCGTTCCTCGTACCAATCAATGATTCCTTGTGCTTCTTCGTTAGTTGGACGCTTTTCTTCCTCTTCAGGAGGCATTTCCTCGTAAGCTAAAACATCGGCGACCGTTTCCCAGAGTTCGAAATGCGAAGCAAAGTCCTTCTCCGA
Source organism: uncultured Opitutales bacterium (assembly GCA_938075565.1). GTDB lineage: Bacteria > Verrucomicrobiota > Verrucomicrobiia > Opitutales > UBA2995 > UBA2995. The sequence continues at coordinate 2,058 of CALJGU010000347.1, forward strand.
TTTGATCAAGCTGAAGTCTGTGTCTCCTTTGACCTTTTCACCACCATGACATCGGATGCAGTAGGAATCTAGAAACTCTAGAACTTCTGTATCGTTTGGGAGGCTATGAAGCGTGGGGGAGACGGCTAAGAAGAGTCCGATGAGCAGATGGAAAAATCGACGTTGGGGTATGTTGAAAATTGGGATCATTGGGGGAAGACAGTCTTTGTTCTGCACGGATCTAATTTTCTAACAAGAGAAAATTGGAGCAACGAAATCCAGTCAGGACCAGTGAGCGGATAAAGAATAGCTTTCAGATACCACGGTAACAAAGTTATGCTCGATAGAATTGTTCAAGCAAACAGCGCCGATACGCGTTCCGCTTTTACCAACTCGCGAGGCTGATTGAGATGGTTGTAAACGATGGTGGTCGGATCGATACCCATAGCGTGATAGACCGTAGCCAGAATTTCGGTGGGGTGAACAGGTTTCTCAATAGGCGCCGAACCTGTTTTGTCGGACTTACCGTGTACGTAACCACGTTTGATGCCTGCTCCACCAATGACACTCGTGTAGCAATAAGGCCAGTGGTCTCGTCCATCCGCACTGTTGGTATTGCCAGATGTGGATACACCTTTCTCTGGGCTTCGCCCAAATTCACCAATCGCTACGACGAGAGTCTCATCGAGTAGTCCCCGGTCATCTAAATCTTCGAAGAGTGTGCTGAGGCCTTGATCCAGCATTGGGCCGGATTGTTCCTTCATGCGTTTACTCAGGCCTACATGGTGATCCCAACTGTGGTTATCGGAGTTGGCGACTTTCGGCCAGACCACTTCAACAACCCGTGTGCCAGCTTCAACCAACCGTCTCGCCAGAAGACAACTTTGCCCAAAGGTGTTTCGACCATAGCGGTCACGCAACTTGTCATCCTCTGCCTGAATGTTAAACGCGTCTCGCGCTCGTCCACTCACCAAGAGGTTTAGGGCCTGATTGTAGAATTCATCGATGTTGTAGTCTTCCACCGCTTTATCGATAATCGGCATTTGCGCATTGATGGCTTCACGAAGGCTCGCGCGGCGACGTAGTCGTACCGAGAATACATCGGGTCTCAATTGGAGGTCATCGACTTTGATGCCATCCATTTTATCGAGCTTCATATCATCGCCTTCGGGAAAGAGATAGTATGGATCGTAAGCTTTGCCCAGGAACCCAGCAGTACCACCTTTGTTGACGACATTCGACTCTTGCAGCGGGCGGGGAAGCATTACAAACGGCAACATGGGTTCGTCCGTTGGTTTAAGCCGTGTAATGTTGGATCCAAAGTTAGGAAAGTCTTTGGGAGTGGGTGGTTCTAATTGCCCGGATGGACTGACCTTGTCCGTAGTATACCCGGTCATGATTTGGTAGATTGCAGCCGTATGATTAAACAATCCATTCGGCGTATAGCTCATGGATCTAATCATGGTGAACTTATCGTTCACTTTTGCGAGTTTTGGGAGGATATCCGTAAATTTAATACCGGGTATCTTAGTAGAGATATTATTAAACTCTGACCGCACATTATCGGGCACCGAGTTTCTTTCCTTGGGATCCCATAGGTCTAGATGGCTGGGTCCGCCTTGCAGGTATACCATGATGACAGACTTGGCTTTTCCCCAGCCTGGCCCGCCAGCGAACTCACTCGAAGCAGAAGCCGACTGAGCACGTAAAACAGAATTGAGAGTTAGCCCGAGCATGCCTGCACCACCAACGCGCAAGAAATCACGCCGACTTGTATTGAGGTGCGAATCGCAGAGGTCTTTTCCTTTAGGTCCTGGTACTCTGAACATGATGTTATTCTGGTTGAGTTAAATTAAGCTGAAAGGGGTACGGCAAGAGCGTCCTCGCTCTGCTGAGGTGAATGAAAAAGGTCGCGAACAAGTTTGCTCCTACAGTCTTTCTGGAAGTCTGTGAGCTCCGCTTTGGATTTCGGAGGGCTGACAGGAGCAAGATGTTGGGCTTGAAGACTGAAAAGCAATGGAGCGCACGTCTGTGCGTGACCGAAGCTGAAAAGGATGAAAACCAGCATGTTGACCTGAGAATGCGTATAAAACACCTGAAATCAGAGCTTCGATTTTTATCAAAGATATTCATCAAACCTTTCGTCCTAAATTTATTTATGCGCATTCGTTCAGCCCTCCGAAATCAGTGGTTGAAGAGAAAGGCTGAATTATTGATCAGGGCCCAGGCGAGATCCTGGGCGGCTGTCAGTCTGGTATTACCGGCCTGCTGACTAGAGTATTGAGCATCCTTTCGTAGCTGAACGAGAACGGGATCATCTTTAACTGGAAGTTCAGCCTTGGCCAAAGCAGCTTTAAGCAATTCCATTTTTGCATCCAATACTAGGGGGCGTTTGGCTACTAACCAGGCGTGACGCCGTTTCAAATAATCTGCGTCTTGGTATTTGACCCATTCTTCGAGGGCGAGGTCGTCTTCCGGAATTCGATCGTTTGGAGGCTTTTGAAGGATAGTGGTGATGGCTTCTGGTAAACCGAGATTGAGGGGGTCGCTTGAATGGGTGCCAAGGATGCGGAATTTTCCTAATGGCCAGTCACCGTCCGAGTAACGGCAAATAACAGTCACTCTTAGATACCCACCGTCTTCATTTATCTCCAGCGGTTCACTGAGTTTCATTCGTGCCCAATGAGGTTGTCGTCCTGCTCCTGCGACTGACCACGCTTTGTCATTACGCTCAATGGCTCCGTTGATTAGCTTAGCAGCATCATAGCCTTCCGCCACATAATCGGCTGCGGCATCGGTAAAGGTAAGATCAGTTAAGTCTTTGGGCTTGGGGTCTTTGAGGGTCGTGAAACTCGCTTTGACTTCGCTTACGACGAATTCACCGGATTCGCGGAGTCCTGGACCAAGCCCAGGAATGCTGTCATCAATGAGTGTCTCAAGCATGAGCCCAGTAATTGTTTGTGACGAAACCGGAATCGTCACCACGTAATCAATATTCCGACCAGTCAAGTCAGTGACCAATACAGACGCATCATCCTTAATTTCTAGCGTACCTTTTCCTGCTCCTGTTTTTGCTTCGGAAGGGGCTAATGCATTCCATGCAGTCTGGAAACGATTCGCTGCAATTGAATCGATTGTCTGTTTGCTTTTGTCCCCCAAGATTTCTGAATCAAACTGATCTAGTTGAGCTTCGGTAGTGGTGATAAGTTTTGTTCGCTCTTTTTTGGCGATGCTCTGCTTCTTTTTGTATTCAGGCATATAGTCATCTATTTCTGCCTGAGCTAAGGTGATGTTTTGGTAACGACTAGTTTCTAAGACTGACTTTTTATAAACCCAATCGCTTTCCATCTCAGCCAACTGTCGAAGGATGTCAGAATGATCCTGTTCGATTAAATTCCAGCTCTTTTTGACCAAAGCTACCTCTGCTTGAGTAGCGTGACGATTTAGGATCCTTAAGTAGATCTTTTCAATCAAATGGACATCATCTGGCTCTTGTTCCGC
>CALJGU010000348.1 GCA_938075565.1 uncultured Opitutales bacterium
GAATCTTTTCGATAAAGGTTGGAATGGTCGTTCTCGTATCTTTGTATGCAGGATTAGGGCTTGTAACATTGCTATGTTCTGCGATCAGGCGAATGTATTGAATGGTCACGTGCCAGGTGCATAGGGGAACAATCCACAATAGCAAAAATTCAGTCCAGAACCCAAAAAGTGTGATTGCTGTTGCTATCCCCAGATAAAAACCAGCTGCCATGAGTTTTGTGGCGAAGTTTCTTCCGGAGCCGAATATCGTGTATATCCCTCTTATTATCCATCGTATCCCTGCAAGAAAGCAGGAATGTCGCAAGAGTTTTAAAATCAGTTGTAACCCCGTCTTGGGATAGATCCATTCGAGTTTTTTTTGCCCTTCCTGGCTATGGGTATTCCATATCCATCGGTTGCCGTCCTTCTTGTTGTTGAGGAATTGATGATGTAGACCGTGGAAAATGCGAAATCCTTCGTAGTTTAAGAATATGGGCCAACACAGAAGTAGGTTCGCGATCCTGTCCGCTAATTTTTTATTTTTTAGGAAACGTATGTGTGTCGCATCGTGTGCTAAAATCGCCAGGGCATTTTGGCGTGCTCCGATGAATAGGACAACGACTACATAGACAAGTGGGTTCTCCGAAACGAGATGAATGGCTATGGCACATGAAATCCCCAGCCATTCAAGCAGGATCTGAAATATAAACTTGTGTGGTACTAAAATAGAAAGTGATCGAATAACCTCGCTTGAAAGCCGATTTGGTATCGCTCCTACGAGATTATGTGGATGTGCAATGGGAGGTTCTGGAGTGCTGTCTCTCTCGCTCATAATTGGGGTAATAACTCTATCCCTAAGATTGAGGAGATGAATTTCATTGTAAGCGAAGCTCGTTAGGCAAAAGGAAATTTTATCTTTGATTAACGTCTTCAGCCCATGCGGTGTGCAACTTTTTCAAATGAGCGACCAATGCTGGCTGTTCCTGGGCATAGTCTTTTACTTCGGGATTTGCTTCAGCCAGGTTGTGCAAGGTGTAGCTTCTCTCATCTGTTTTTCGGTTGAACAAGGAGATGAGTTTCCAGTCGCCTTCTCGAACGGCCCACTTGTCCTGCCAGTCGAAGTAAAGAACCGGGTGTTGGGTGGGTGCGGTTGGGTTGTTCAGAATCGAAATCATGCTGCGACCGTCCAAGTAGGCGTCTGGTTTGGTTAGTCTGATCATGTCGATCAGAGTCGGCATCCAATCCATGACGGTGACGACTTGGTCGCGTATTTCGCCTTGGGGGAGTGCTTTGGGATAGCTGATAATCGCTGGAACCCTTACGCCGCCTTCAAGGTAATCACCTTTGTGCCCGATCCACTTGCCGGTATAGCCTCCGCCTCCATTGGCCAGATAGTAATACCCTTTGGGATACCCGCTGGTGTGGTCGTCTACCGTGACGCCATTGTTGTTTTCCTCGGAGTGGCCGTTGTCACTGCTGAAGATGATTATCGTATCATCGCGAATTCCAGAGTCGTCCAGCTGCTTGATGATGCGACCGATCTGGTTATCGACTGTGGCCATGACACGAGCATAGGAGCGTCGAGGCATTTCCAGGTCTTCAAAAGCGTTTTTAAATTGTCCTTCTGGTTGTTCGGGGTAGTGGGGTAGATTAAATGAAACCATCGCGAAGAAAGGATCATCGCTGTTCTCGTCAATGTACTTCACTGCCTCATCAACCATCATCTCGGGAAAGTACTCTCCCTTGCGCCAGATCTCTTCATTGTTCTCGTAGAGGTCGTGGTATCCTTTCACATGCATGAAGTGGTGTCTGTAGTTTTCTATAAATCCGGATAGATGGCCAAAGTAGTGATCGAAGCCCTGGTCGAGTGGGCCGTGCCCGACTTTGGCTCCCAGATGCCACTTGCCGAATAGGGCCGTTTTGTAACCTGCTTCCTTAAAGACTTCAGCGAGGGTGATCTCTGAGGAAAACATGTTTCCATTCTTGCTGTCGGCCCCGTTGCGGTCGCCCTGGAGCCAGTTCTGAACGCCACCGCGGTTGGGATGACGGCCGGTCAGCAGAGCCGCCCGTGAGGGACAACAAACGGTATGCGCGTACGCTTGGGTAAACCGCACACCGGTCTCGGCCAGCTTGTCCATGTTAGGCGTGTGAAGATCTTTCGCCCCGTAGCAGTTCACATCCAAAGTACCCTGATCGTCTGTGAAGAGAATGAGTACGTTCGGTTTGTCAGCGGCATTGGTTGAATACTGCGCCGCCAATAGAGGTAGCCATAGAAGTGATGTGATTTTTAACCACTGATAGCACTTCACGAGCCCTGGCGAGAAGACCTGACAATGAACACTGATGCTTTTCATAATACTACGCGTTTCCATTCTAGCTTAGGATTTTTGAAATTGATGATGTATCCGAGCTTTAGTCCGGTTATTTTAAGGTAGTTCATCATCAGACCGATTTCATTATCAGTAATTTTGGCGATAACTTTTGTATCTACGATGATTTTCTCGAAGACAATTAAATCAGGAATGTATTCTCCTACGTTTTGTTCTTTGTATAAAATCTCAAATCTCTTTTGTTGCTCGCAAGGAATGGCTTGCCTCTTAAATTCGATTACCAGCGCTCGCGCGTATGGCTTTTCATGAAAACCATGACCCAGCTCATTGTGAACCTCCATTGCGCAACCAATGATTCGTTGAGCCTCTTCTTTGTAAATCGGTTCTTCTTTTTCAGGGCTCATGAATAGGAAGTAACCACTGATGGCACTGATGCTCATAAAATGAAGGTTCTTTGCGTAAATTCGGGTTAAATGAGGTGTTGGAATGCATAAGGCTATCAGCAGAATTCAGTATGTACAGATCAGTGCCCATCAGTGTGATCAGTGGTTCAACTAATTACGTTGCTGTGCATTTTTAAAGCTGTCGCCATTGGTGCCGAAAGGGACGATAGTATAGGATGTATCCGATTGTTTGATGCTCATGTACTCATCCAGTTTCCCTTGTAGGAATGCGCGGATGTTTTGGTGTGAGTGGTCGTCCTCAATAATATCCATGCTGTAGCGGGATAGGTTGCTGGTCACCGGGATCTCATAGAACCGCCCATCTTCATGTAGGCGAAAGCGATCCGTCCGGACAAAGTAGCAGTCTCCTTCAAAAGCCATGTTGAAGAAGTCGCGGTCCTTGCCTGGCAGGCCGTAGAAGTTGTGTGAGAGGTCCATGCCATCGACTTTGTGGTTCAAATTAATCCCAGCGATTGAGGCGATTGTTGGGAGCACATCCATCAAGGTGAAAAACTGAGTTCGTTTGCCAGCTGGAATATGTTCAGGCCAATACGCGATGAAGGGCACACGAGTGCCAGCTTCATTCATCGTCATCTTGCCACCTCGTAAGTGAAAGTTGCCGAGGCGACTTGTAAGGCCTGGGCTGGTTCCGTTGTCGCCCGTGAATATGACCAAAGTGTTTTCTCGCACCCCAAGCTCTTCAAGCTTGGCTAACATCCGCCCGACAATTCCATCCATGTAAGTGACCATGTGCCCTGCCTTACGTTCGTTCTTTCCCAGGTCTTCTGGATACTTGCTTTCCGCCAACTTCTTTAGTCCAGGTGGATTTATCAGTGGCCCGTGGATGAGATTCATTGGGAAATAGGCTAGGAACGGCTCCTCTTTGTTCCTCACCACAAAATCCAGGAGGAAGTCGGCGTAGTGGTCAGGCCCAAAGACATTCTTTCCGTAATCCGCATATTCCCCGTTTTCCCAAACATGAGGTGCATAGTAACGGCTTGGTCGTTTACCGTCCCAATACTGGACCCAGAGGCAATGCTCGTCAAAGCCATGTGAGGTGGGTTGATCAGGATAGGTTTGAAAATCACCCAAATGCCACTTGCCGGCGATGGCTGTTTTGTAACCTACTTCCTGGAATACCTGCCCAAAGGTTTTCAAATGCACCGGTAATCGGTTCTTCTTTTCCGGATCGTTTGGACTGTCAAGGCGCTCGAGGAAACCCGTTCGGTTCGGATAGAGTCCGGTTAAGATCATTGCCCGCGTCGGTGTGCAAACAGGAGTAGAGAACGCATTCTCGAAACGAGCGCCCTCTGCTGCCAATCGATCGAGGTGAGGGGTTTGGTAAATGGTATTGCCGTAGCAGGCCAGATTCTCCGCTCCCAAATCATCCGCCATGATGAGCAGAATGTTCGGTTGTTTGGCTTGGGCAGTTGTTAGAAGAACCGAAAGTAATAGAACGATGAAAGGGGCTTTCACGCAGTTTGGTTGCCCCTGGTTATTGTTTGTCACGCATGTCGAGGTAACTCAGCGGTGGATGCTCACGCTGGGTATCGATAGTTCTCGGCGCATCTTCAGGGATGGCTGCAATTCGTGGGAGCACCCGTTCAAGGATTTGCCAGGTTACCGGATTCAGGTGCAAGTAAACATCCGCCAGGCTTTCGAAGGTCCATGGAGCAACGCCCTCTGCCGGATTACTAATGATGTTCATCCATGCATAGTGAATACCTAGTTGCTTTGCGAAGACAACTTCTGTGGTAAGATTGTGTGTAATCAAATCTGCGCCCTGACTTCGATAGGCTTCAATCTCAGCAACGGTCTCAAATCTCCCGAACCTCGACTGAAGTAGTCGGCCTCCGTCCACCACATTGATATCATTCAACTCTGGGTTGCTCCGAATAACGCTTCGCGTCTCTTCGACCAAAAAGGATCTGAGTGTTTCATCGTAGGGTGGAGTGAATCGGCACAGCGCATGGCTGGGATCTTCCAAATACTCTTCCGGAATGTTGGATACGCGGTCCACATTCTTGTCCATGAAATCGACAGGGATTACATAGTCTCTAGTTTTAAGAAGTGGACTAATCCCTCCGGCTGTAGCGCCGCCAATGGCCTCCTTTACTCCCAGGTCTCGTAAAGCTAGCCAGGTCTCAAGCCATTTTCCTTCTCCATGGAAGTGAACATAATAAAATGGAACGTTTCCGGACTCGCCGTAATAAATCTTGGGCGAAGAGCCTACAGACGTATTCACAATTGAATACCCTTGCATTAGATCGGTGCCAAAGAGGTAGTCGTTGAGAAAAGTGCCTCCAAGAATAGCGATCTTTGCCGGTGGAAGGGGGGAGAGTTCATTCAAATGCGTGTCCATAGTTGAGATGACTACTTCACGCCTCACAGGTAGTCAAATCCCTAGAATGAAGAACCTGAAATTTTGAGAAGGGTTGTTCAGGCCAGCTCAGCCATCACCTTATTGATGAGCCGCTTGGTTGCTTTGATGCCCTTGACGGGATCCATGCCATGGCCTTC
>CALJGU010000349.1 GCA_938075565.1 uncultured Opitutales bacterium
CGTAGTATTTGGCGATGGTGAGTGGGTGGTGATCTTTGTATTTGTTGAGTAGACGGTCAGGCGGATTATGCGGTGTGTGGGGGAGGAACGCAGCATACCAGAGGTAGAAGGGTTTATCTTCTTCGACCGACATATCGACAAAGTCATAGATCTCCTGCAGTCCTTCGCGGCCGATTTTGAGACCATCGTCTCCGTGGCGGCCGCCCTTTTGTGGGAACCCTCGTGTCATGCCGTGGGTGAATCCACCGCGCTTAAAGTTGCCTTCCCACCACTTACCACTCTGGTGGCTGAGGTAACCCTGCTCGCCAAGTAGCTCAGGCAGGGTGTCAAACTCGTCGATATAGGAAATGAGCTGTGCTCTGCGTTCGTTGTAGAGTTGTGAGTCTCTCTCTGCGTACTTGGGCGAAGGATCGTTCCCGGTTACTCCGTGGCGATGTGCGTAGTGCCCGGTGGCCAGAGTCATCAACGAAGGGCGGCACAATGCGGTCGGGACATAACCTCTGGGAAATGTGACGGATTCTCCGGCGAGTTGGTCGATGTTCGGCGTCCTAACGTCTGGATGCCCAAGGAATGAATAGTCATTCCAAGCCTGATCATCGCTCAACAGAAGGACGACGTTGGGTTTGTCAGCCGCTTGTACGGCTAGTGTGAGGGTAGAAAGAAGCAGCAGTGCTTTCAGGGTCGTTTTCATAGGGTAGATATTTGAAATAAATGAAGCTTTGGTACATTAGAGATACAGGTCAATGTAGAGTGTGCCCTTTGCTTGAATTCTCTACTCTTTTCTTTTTTCTCAAAATGAGTTTAGTTATCACTTATGCATCCTAAGAAAATCCTATTTCTTTTCATTCTTGCCTCTTTGCTCCTGCCTCTTACCTCAAAAGCAAAGCCTTTAAATGTCGTCTTCTTCCTCATCGATGATCTGGGTTGGAATGATGTGGGTGCGAGCGGTAGTGATTATTACCAAACGCCCAATATCGATCAGCTGGCCAAAGATGGGATGCGGTTCACCAATGGCTACGCAGCCTGCAATGTTTGTTCACCGACTCGCGCTGCTGTCATGACAGGGAAATATCCGGCACGCCTGTTGCTTACGCAATGGCTTCCCTCCGGACGTTGGGATGCCAAGAAGTACATGAAGCAGGAAGCGCGGTATATTTCGAATCTGCCCCTCGAAGAGTTTACGATCGCTGAAGCCTTACGCGAGGGTGGCTATAAGACGGCTTTTATGGGGAAATGGCATTTGGGTCCTCTTCCTTACTATTTTCCAGAGCATCAAGGATTCGATCTGAACGTGGCGGGTCGTGATTATGGAGCGCCTGGGAGTTATTGGTATCCTTTTGAAGGGAGCTGGACCATTCCCACCTCAGGGGGTCTTAAAGTGTTTAAGGATAATCCTCTGTCTGGCAAAGAAGGAGATTACTTGCCGGACCGTTTAGCTGAGGAAGGAGAGAAGTTTGTGAGGGATAGTAAGGACAAACCGTTTTTTCTCATGATGTCTCACTACGCGGTGCATACTCCCCTTCAGGGCAAACCGGATAAGGTAGCCAAGTATGAAAAGATTCCTGAGGATCAAAGCCAAGGACATCCCCATTACGCCGCAATGGTTGAAAGCGTGGATGATAGTGTCGGTCGTATCATGAAAGCGGTCAGAGATATCGGTGCTGAAGATAATACTTTGGTCATTTTTACCAGCGACAATGGAGGTATGTGGAAAGCGACCAAGAATGCGCCTCTTCGTGCCAACAAGGGCTCCAATTACGAAGGAGGTCTTCGTGTGCCGGTGATCATCAAGTGGCCTGGTGCGACTAAGCCTGGTTCAGTTTCAGATGTGCTGGTGACCAGTTCAGATTTTTATCCGACTATACTTGCGGCTGCAGATCAGCCGATGCAACCTTTGCAGCATCTGGATGGTGTGGATCTGACCCCTGTATTGAAGAATCAAGGACGAGTTGATCGCGATGCAATTTTCTGGCATTATCCTCACTACAACCAACATCCAGAGAACTTCCCGTCAGGAGTCATTCGTAAGGGTGATTGGAAGCTCATAGAAAAGTATGATACGGGTGAGCTTGAACTCTACAATCTGGCCGATGACGTAGGTGAACGGAATAACTTGGCCAACAGCCGTTCTGCAGTTGCAAGGTCCCTTCTAGCCGAATTGCAGGCCTGGCGTCTTGAAGTGGGCGCGGATCCAATGAGGCCGAATCCGCTCTATGAAGGCAGCAACTAATTTGTAGGAGCTGCTTCAGCTGCGAATGGACATCAAAGGGGTTCGGGTCACGAGCAAGCTTGCTTCTACAGCTATGATTCGATTGCTGCAGGTTGATAGAGGGGCTTCGAGCCGTATTAACTGATCACTTCACCACCGGCGTCAGAACGATATTCCGATAACTGGCCTGTGTGTGGTCGCCTTGAAGGTAGATCGGTCCCGGCTTAGATTCATCAGACCAGAGAGCTCCACCTGTGCAACCTTGTAACGGAACGTTGTCGTGAATCAGTTTGCCATTGAGTATCACAGTGGCGTGGCGATCAACGAGTGTGATGTCGTAGGTCTGCCATTCGCCGGCTGGTTTCTCCGCCAAAACGGCTGGTGCCACCCGGCTGTAAATGCCACCCATGAAATGAGAATCAATTCCTTTTCCATAAGTAGCCGCCACCTGAATTTCGTAGATGCCACGTAGATAAATACCGCTGTTACCACCTTCGGGTACCATGACCTCCAGTTTCAGGTTGAAGTCTTCAAATTCTTTTTTCGTCCGCAGGTTGCCGTATCGAACCTTTGGCTGTCCTTCCTTTTGAACCGGGTTGTTGAACAGAGTGCCATTCTTTACGCCCCAGCCGTTGGGTGCGTTTTCTTCGAGAATCTCCCATTGCTTGAGATTCTTACCACCAAACAGAGTAATGGGTTTGCCGTATTTAACTTTCTTGAGATTGGGCTGCGCAGGTAGTGGTGGGATGCGTTTTCCTGTAAATTCGGATACCTTAACGCCTTTGCCATTAGTTTGAGGCTCGTAAATAGTCAGCTGCAATTCATCCCCGTTGATGCCTGCATAGATAGCCTGGGCAAAGCGCTGCGTGCGGACGACTTCACCGGATGCGTTCTTGCGGTCGACGGTTTTCGAACGGGTAATGACCATGGTGTCGGCGTCCTGAAATACCACGTTGTCCACCGGAACGACACTACCGCCGCCCCAAAGGATGCTG
>CALJGU010000350.1 GCA_938075565.1 uncultured Opitutales bacterium
CCGATCCCGGAAAATGAACGTCTAATCAGGCAAAATGGATACTCAGCTGGTTGCCTTGATAAATTGCTATTTTGTATCTCAATTCCATCCTTTTAGCATCCATTTGTTACCCTTAGAAGGTAGCTCTCCATTAAACTATGAACGACTCCCACGATCAGAAAAATCCCAAAACGGCCCAGGCTGACCGAGTTCCACTAAAAGATAAAATCTTATACGGTAGCGGCGGCTTTGCTGAAATGACCTTTCAGTGGACGCTCATGGCGTTTGCGTTGACTATTTTTAATATGGAACTCGGATATAGTCCGGTTCTTATCGCATGGGTATTGGCCCTTACCCGTATTTGGGATGCAGTGACGGACCCTCTAATGGGATCCATATCCGACAACGCACGAACCCGATTCGGGCGCCGTCGCCCCTTTATCGGAGCCGGAGCTATATTGTCTGGCTTCTTTTTTATAGCTATCTGGTTCATTCCCCCAGGCCTTAGCGATACGGCGTTTTTCATCTGCTTTTTAGTAGCAACGCTTTTGTTCTATACGTCGTTTACCATGTTTTCGGTTCCGCTCCTAGCCATGGGGTATGAAATGTCACCAGACATTCATGAGCGTACGAAAATGATGAACGTGCGCATATTCGCGAACTCAACAAATGGGGCGTTTATGTTTTCGTGGTTCATCTTGTTAATCCAATCGTCATTTTGGTCAGATCCCGTGGAGGGAATCCGCATGGTTGGATTAGGCTACGGATTAGTAATGATCGTTTTGGGACTGATTCCGGCTTTGACCCTGAAGGAAAAAACTAAGTCATACGTTGAAAAGCAGAAACCTGTCCCCGTCTTGGATAGCTTAAAATTTACTTTCTCCTGCAAGCCTTTCGTGTTTCTGGTGGGTGCCTTTTTTGCCGCCCTCTTTGCCTACAACACAGTGGCTAATTTATACGCCTACCCTTTGAGATATTTTGTTTGCGGTGGCGATAACGAAGAATTCGGTTTCTGGTTTAGCTCGATTGAGTCATCACACCATATTGCCACTCTGCTTATGTTGTGGCCGATTGCTGTAATATCAAGGAGAGTGGGTAAGCGTGCTACCTGTCTTTTCGCGCCACTATTTCTTGTTCTGGGATCCATAGCTTACTTGTTCTGCTTTGTTCCGGATATGCCATGGTTGGTTTTTATTCCTCGTTCCTTGATGAGTATAGGAATTTGCGGTCTCTTTGTACTAATTCCCTCAATGATTGCGGACGTCGTTGACTACGATGAACTAAAAACAGGTACCCGTCGCGAAGGTATGTTTGGAGCAATATTCTTTTGGGCGTTTAAACTCGCGCTGGGAATAGCAGTGCTCATTAGCGGTTATTTACTGGAGATGACTGGATTTCAGGTCGAACTGGACGTTAACCAAGCTGAAGGAACCTTAGACACCATGATCTATTTGCTCGGGACTGTCCCAATGATAGGGGCTGTGGTCGCCCTGTACTGCATTTACAAATACAGGTTAACCGAGAAAGAGCTTTACGGGATGCGTGCGGAGCTGGAAAATCGCCGGGGAGTGAGCTAAAGCTACGAGATAAACAGGAATTGCAAGTCATCATACTAACAATCGAGAGTCAGAAAATCTGGCTATTGAAGAAGAATGAAACCACGAATGGACACTAATGAACACGAATCAGAACAGTGAATACACAGGCGTAAAACGACTCTATAAATTCGTGTCTATTCGTGTGCATTCGTGGTTAAATCATCTCAAAAGAATAAGTGAACCAAACCAGAACCTATTTCAATACTGGAACCAAAGTTTCGGAATGGGTTCTATTAAAGCTCTTTAATATAAATGTTCTTCCAACGCACTTGCGCTCCGGGCCACCAGCGAGATTTACCTAACCAGTCATTATTTCCGTTGTTATGCACTTCCAATGACATGCGCCCCTTGCGACCCAACATTCCCCAGAGAGCTTCGGCATCATAATTGTCCCACTTAAGCTCGGCTGTATCTAGCTGGGAGATTTTCAGGCCGTTTACCCAGCTTGTGAGCTTGGGAATCCGTCCCTCGACCCGCACTTTAAAGGTGTTCCAGTCATTCACTTTCCAAACCTTCAGGAAATCCTCCACGTCGGCTGCGTAATCAAGGATGGCATGTGTTTTCTCCGATAGTTCGACGCGGTCAGCCGTCGGGTCAGCCGAAACGAGGCGGATGGGGATGTTGTTCTCATCCACCTCGGCATCAATTGCGAAGGGCATTCCATGAATACCGGCCACACCGTTGCCGTAGAATCCAGCAATACCACCCTGGGGTCGATGGTCACACAATATCTGCAATCCCGGATTTCCGTCAGGCACTGTGCGCACCAGAAACCCCGTATCGGTACACCAGTCCGGTTTCATATCCATCATCAATTCGAAATCCCCAAAAGCTTCTTCAGAAACCAGGTAGGCCCCTACTCCACTTCCGGCAGGATACTGCTCACCCACAATAGCGCCGTCGACTACCGTCCACTTACCTACATTCTTTTTCGCTTCATCAAGCGCTTCTCCCTCAAGCCCCTGAAATGGCTCGCCGGGATAACGAGGAACCGGTAAACGCGGCATCATTTTCCAACCATCCAGGGTCTTGCCGTCAAATAAACTACGAAATCCATCTAGCATTCTATTATCAGTTGGTTGAGTTAAGGGTAGGTAATTGCTGGGTTTTTCTTGAGAAAGGCTTGTCGATCTTGGACCACTTGGCGATACCTCGCCAGGGTTTCGTGAAACTTTGCATCCAAGGCTTCAGCTGCCTCATCATTGGGCGGCGCCTGCACGTTTTCCAGCATCTGACTATTGAGGCTCTGCACAGTTCTGCAGAGATGCGGTCGAGGTTCGCCATCGATGGAAAAGAAGCCCGGTTGTCCCCGATCGTAGGCTTTATTCACATGCGATTGATCGAACAAACATGAGCAGAAATCGACGCCGATGTAATCCGGATCTTGGGAAATTCGGTTCGCCAAGATGTCATAGAGTACGAGTCGATCCACGTGCTCTGGAACGGGACCGGGGGTACCGCCCTTCTCTATCAGGTGCAGGGGGTACACGTTTCCGAATGGCTGGTCGCTGATGAGGGCCGGCTTTTCGAGAGCGCTTAACACTTTTCCGATAGGGAAGATTTCGCTGACGTGCTGGGGAGCTATTACATCAATGTAGGGATCCACGCGCTGCCACATGTCCATGTTCAAGGTGGCTTGTTTGACGTAGGCCCCAAATATCATGTGGTTCCGATCATGTTTCCGGATGGCATCATGGCCGAGGCGGTAGACTTGCTCTATTATCTCGCCTAGCAACGCTTGCGCATCGTCGAACATCGCTTGAGAACCGGCTTGCTTGGGCATTTTGGCGTAGCCCATTTTTAGCATCCGCATCCATTCTGGATAGACCAACGATCCGGATTTTTTCAGCTCGTCGAAGGAACGGTGCTTCGTGCGGTATACGTCGTTGAATGATTCGATTTTGCCTTTGTAACGTTTTTCCAAAACAGCCAATAAGCGTCCTCTTCCTGGGCTATCGATTCGCTCAATCGTCGAATTGATCCAGCCCATCTCCCGGTCAAAGGACCCAAAACCATAGTAGTAACCCATAATCCAAGGATTGTCTTTGAGCTTAGGAACGTATTTGGAAATGAGATCATTGACGTAGCGAATGTATTCATCACTGAATACATCTGGCTGCTTTTCGCCGGGCTTCAGTTCTACGTTATGTTTAATGAGAGGAATGGGAAAGGCGTAAGGGATCGCGCTTTCGGCAAAAACCTTCTCCGCCAATTCCCTATCCACAAAGCCCTCTCGCATGCGTTCTGGACAGTAGGGGCCGCTCCACACGCAATTATATCCCAGGTCGCGCATCCGCTGGATGCTTCCCCGTAGCCAAGCTTCCTGGTCGCCACCATAAGAAAAGGTGATCGCTCCCCTCATAAAGTCGGTAACGGGGTGCGCCATGCCGATCCCCCAGAAGGCGTTTCCTTCCGGTGTGACCAGCCACCAGCGGTTTTCGATTTTTTCGGTGTGGAAGAATCCAGTTTTCTCGCCCTTGATATCAGTAAAACCGCCATAGGTATCCAATTCCGCGGCCTGCGCCGGACTACTGATGAGGCTGCCCAATAGACAGGAGAGGATGGTTGTAGTGAGTAATAAGGTTTTCATAAATGTGATAGGTTAAATGCCTCGTTGGATTAAAATTGCCTGGCCATCCGTTCAGAGATTTTCTTATTCGCAGCGGTCATCTGCTCGACGTGCACTTTGTCGGGATTCTCCAGTTCATCGAGGAGTCCGCGCCGGCGCGCTTTATTGCGTTGATAGGCGCCGCAAAGGTGAAAGCCGATGCAGCCAGGATTTTCGTACAATGCGTCCAGGGTTTCTGAATACCACGGGCCGTTGTTCGACTTGAAACCGTCTTTCATTGGGACCCGTATGCCGGCAGCATCGGCGAGGAGGACGGGCTTGCCGGTTTTCTTGTGCCACTCGTCGAGGTGCTTGACGGGGTCATTGAAATCTTGAAAGGACAATACGTCGACGAAGGGTAGCGCCGCATTCACTACTTCCATAGGAATGGGCGCATTCGCTTCGTAGCGATCTCCGAGGATCAAGTGATTCTTGTCGTAGCGTCGGATGGCATCGTGAGTCGTCTTGTAATAAGCATGAGCAAGCTCCGAGAGTTCCTTGCGGCCGGATTCCGTCTTCAGACGTTCTGGATCGAAGATGGGTCCTCGCCATTCGTTATTCGAGCGTTCGTGCACCCAGGTCGGGCAATCGCTATAGAAGTAGCCGATCAGATTTGGGTCTTCACTCAGTTCAGCGCAGTGCGACCGCGCCACGTAGTCGCACCATTCCTTCCAATCGTCGCTGCGGAAGTCGTAGTGCACGGTGTGCTTCTCCCACTGGTGAGACTCCATAAAGGGCAGCAAATGGCAGTAAGGCATATCGAGCGCGCGATACTCATCCACCGTAAAGGCCCGGGAATGCTGCCACTGCGCCACGGTCACTTCCTGGACCCAGCCGACCGAATTGAAGCCCCAGTCTTTAAGGTTGGGCGTCACGGATTCCTGGATCCATTTTATCGTGCTGCCGCTGTATTTCTTCTTCCAGATGTCTAAATTTTCTCGATACCGAAGGCTCGCCGGGTCGATATGGTTCAGCCCCATCGTAAAGAAGGGTTTTCCTTCTGGAGTGATGAGCCACCAGTGATCTTTCCGCTTGCCGAGGGTGAAGAAGCCATCCGCTCCGAGTTGAGTTGTTTTGGCCGCCTCCGCTGCCACCAGACGCGATAGTGGGGACAACGTCAAACCGGCACCTAGAGCGAGACTGCCTTTCAGAAACTGTCTTCGATTTGTATTATTCATGATAGGTGAGGCCTGATTTGATTAGTATTTAATGAAAAACAACTGCAACAGAAAGAAGGAACCGGCGGAAAACGCGGAACATAAACTAGGAGTTATAATATTTATCAGGGTTCGGTAATCGGTGTCATTTCGGGTTACTGGTCTCTGAATACAGGGCAATAGTTTACGCAATAATATCATGCACCACGTGACCGTGCACATCCGTCAGGCGATAGTCGCGTCCCTGATGACGGTAGGTCATTCTCTCGTGATCGATCCCCAAGAGGTGAAGACAGGTTGCATGAAAATCGTGTACGTGGACTTCGTTTTCGACGACGTTAAAACCAAAATCGTCGGTCGTCCCGTGAGTGTAGCCTCCTTTGACTCCGCCACCCGCCATCCAGATGCTGAAGCACTCCTTGTGATGGTCGCGGCCGGGTGGGGTTAGCTCGCCCGTGCCGGCATTGTGCTCTTGCACCATCGGGGTCCGGCCAAACTCTCCTCCCCAAATAACCA
This sequence comes from uncultured Opitutales bacterium, assembly GCA_938075565.1. GTDB lineage: Bacteria > Verrucomicrobiota > Verrucomicrobiia > Opitutales > UBA2995 > UBA2995. The sequence continues at coordinate 5,859 of CALJGU010000350.1, forward strand.
GGGTGTCATCGAGCATGCCACGTTGTTTCAAATCCTTGATCAGACCCGCACAAGCCTGGTCGACCCGACCTACAGATCTGGGAAGGGCATTGTAAATGTCGGCGTGATGATCCCACCCCTGGGCAAAGATCTGCACAAAACGGACACCCTCCTCTACCAGGCGCCGTGCCTGCAAACAATTGCGTGCAAAGTCTGAGCCGGTTTCGGCACCCTCCGCATCCCTCAATCCGTACATCTTTAGAATATGTTCTGGCTCTGTGTTTAAATTCACCAGGGCCGGAACAGAGGTCTGCATCCGATAAGCGAGTTCGTACTGGGAAATACGCGTCTCAATCTCTGGATCCTGATAATGCTCAAAGGCATGACTGTTGAGCCCATTGATGGCGTCGACCACCGATCGTCGTTCCTCAGATGATATGTTTTCCGGATTGTCGAGGAAATGAATAGGCGTCTTGCCTTTGCGAAATTCAACGCCCTGGTGGCGAGAGGACAAAAAGCCACTGCTCCATATGGGAGCACCTGAAACCGGTAGTCCATCCTTCAATACGACATACGCGGGCAAGTTCTCGTTTTCTGTTCCCAATCCATACGAAGTCCATGCTCCAAAGGTTGGGCGCCCCATACGACCATGTCCTGTGTGCATGAACAGTTCACCGGAGCGGTGGTTGATCT
>CALJGU010000351.1 GCA_938075565.1 uncultured Opitutales bacterium
AAACTTTAGAAAGTCGTCCGGTGAGCTCATTGTCTTCCGCATGTAAGGCCAACCGCATACCGGGAAGCTTGGCGATAACCTCCATGCCCTTCTTCAGTTCATCCGCACCTACACAGGGAAATTCGTCGAGACCACTGTTTGACATGAATCCTTTGAATGCGACTACACCTGCTTTATAGAGCGCTTCTAGTTGATCCTGGTATCCCGGTATCAATCCTCCATAGAGAGCAAAGTCACAGCGACAGTTCGCCTGAGCTCTTTCCAGCTTTTTCTGCAAGCCATCCACATTGACAGTTGTTGGAATCGAATTGAGTGGCATGTCGAAGAGACAGGTGACTCCGCCAGCCAATGCTGCTTTTGAGCCTGTATCAAATCCTTCCCAGTCAGTGTTGCCGGGTTCGTTGATGTGAACATGGCTATCGATGATTCCTGGTATAACAAAGTCACCATCGGCTTGAATCTCAGTCGCGCCTTGGCCAGACAATCCAGAATCTATAGCAGCAATCTTACCATCAAGAATACCGAGGTCTTTTTTGATCTCCCCACCGGGTGTTACGAGTGTCCCTCCGAGAATGACTGTGTCATACTGCGACATGAATCAACTACCTCGATATACGCTATAGCTCCAGGGAGAAGCGAGTAGGGGGACATGATAGCCGGCTCCTGCGTCGTTAATGCGAAACTGAACGGGCACCGAACTCAAGAACGGTGCTTCATCTGCCGAATCGTAGAAATAATCACCAATGTGGAAGACCAATTTGAAATCACCCGCTCGCATCGCTTCTCCATCCAGTAGGAGTTCGTCGGTTCTTCCGTCGGCGTTGGTTTGGGTAGATTTGATCTGGATTTCTTTTCCTTCAATCAGTTCATACAGATCAATCTTAACTCCTTGGGCTGGAGTTCCGTTCTTTGTATCTAATACGTGGGTACTTAATTTTCCGCTCACAGTGAATATGGGTTATTGGATTAAATCGTTCAAACGGTGCCAGGCGATCCGTTTAATTTGGAAAAGGGCTGCTTCCTGTTCGGCGTCGGCATCATTATTAACGCGTTCTTCAAAGTTTTCAAATATACTGTTCTGAGTGTGCTCTTTAACGCAGATGATAAACGGAAATCCGAATTTATCTTTATACTGCTGATTGAGTCCGGACATGCGCTCAAATTGCTCCGCTGTTAACTTATCTAATTGAGCGGAGGCTTGTTCGGTTGTTGAGAAGTCGGTCAGTTCGCCGGATATAGCCAGCTTTCCAGCCAGGTCCGGGTGAGCACGAATGAGGTCCAGTTTGTGGGGAGTGTCGGAGGCATCCAATGTTTTGCAGAGCTTTCCATGAAGATCCTCGATGGAGTCGAAAGGACGCGCAGCCCACGTCTCCTTTGGAATCCAAGGCGAGTGCTCAAAGATATCGGCGAGTGCTTCGGTGAAAGCCGTTTGGTCAAGTTGATTGAGAGAGCTCAGGTTCATCGTTAGAATAATCAATTGCAGATAGATGGCTGGCAAGTCGCGATCTTCGACTTGATCCGTGGTGTCACCACCACGGCTACATTTTGCAGTTACCTTACTTCGATTTCGGCAAAACGGCATTCAAAACAATGGCGGTTACGCCGCCACTGGTGATGCCGGATGAGAAAATCCGTTCCACTGCATCGGGCAATGGGGCCAATACATTGGAATCAAACCCGACAATGACGCCTACACCTAAGGAAACTGCGAGGATGGTTATGCTTCGATTGTCGAGCGGAGTGCGAACCAAGATTCGGATTCCTGCGGTAGCGATGAGTCCAAAAAGTAGAATGGTTAACCCGCTCATGACGGGAGGTGGAACGCTGGCCAACCAAATGCCTACACCTGGGACCAATCCAAAAAAGATGAGGATACCGGCCGCATAAAACCCGACCTGACGTGAGGCGATGCCCGTGAGCTGGATGACACCATTGTTCTGTGAGAAGGTGGTGTTGGGGAAGCAGTTCAGGCAAGCCGCCACTGCGCTGTTGATTCCGTCTGCCATCACTCCGCCGCGAATACGTTTCCAATAAAGTGGACCACTGGTGGGTTCTCCTGAGATTTCTGAGCAGGCAGTAAGGTCGCCTATGCTCTCAATGGTCGTAACCATGTAGATGAATGCGAAAGGCAGGATGAGCGTCCAATCAAAGGCCAAGCCGTATTTGAAAGGAACCGGAATCGCTATCCAGCTGGAGTTGGTTTCTGGCATTTGAACCAAGCCCAGAATCATGCAAATTAAGTAACCAGAAAGCAGAGCCAACAATGCAGCTGACATACGGGCCCATGGCACTCGAATGGAGCTGAAGCCGAGGACAATCAAAAGCACGCCAGCCGCGATGGCTAAATTAGTTATCGGGTGAAAGGAACTTCCTTCTGAAGGAGTCAGACCATAAATAGTCGTTGGTATAAGTAATAGCCCGATGAGCAATACCACGATACCTGTGACCAGTGGTGTAATGATCTTTTTTAGTTTGGGCAAAAAGATAGCCAGGATGACTTCGACCGGTGACAAGAGCAGAGCCATGCCAAACATGAGTGGTAGTCCGCCGATCTCGCCTGCATGAATTAGCGGCGTAACAAACGCGAAACTGGTCCCCGTCATTGACAGGAGTCCCGAACCGACCCGTCCAAAGGCAGCTACCTGCACCAAAGTTCCCAGTCCACTGCACAGAAGGGACATGCTTACCAAATAGGCTTTTTGCTCAAATGGCATTTCCAATTCTGAAGCGACAATGATCGGAGGCGTAATAGTCCCCACGAACATGGATAGTACCTGCTGCAGTGCCGCGAGGAAGGCCTTCGGTGCCCGAAGCACATCATTCAGTCCAAATAGGATTGTTCTGGGAGCTGCGTTTTTAGTTGGTTCGGGTTCAGTCATTAATGGGAAGGCGGCTGAATCGTTGCTGGTGGTTTAGCTGTCTGCAGAGGGAGGTTCGGGAGTAGTGATCCAGGGGGTTACAAATAGAAGGACTGCTACCAAGAGGTATCCTGCGGCATACTCCCATGCGGGAAATAAGGCGGATAACTCAGGAGTGTTTCCTGAAAATAACTGAATAAGTGGAAGATGAATAATGGAATCATTCCCGGTTAACTGGTAGGAATGCATCAGGCCTAGAATGGAGAGGATGGCTCCCGTAAGACTCCAGAATGCGGCCCGCTTAAATTCACGATCGATAATGTAGACTACCACGGCCGCCCAGATCATGGCCGAGTAAAGAAAACCCTGCTCGAGAGCAAAACCACCTCCTATGAAAGCCCCTGAGTTGTGAGCTTGATTCAGGACCGCCTCCGTAAGTGCAGGTCCTTTTTCAACGACTGCCGATACGGAATTCATCGAGGCTTTTATAACCAACATTGTCCATGCGGCTAGTCCGGGCATGAGGCCTACCACCATGGCTACCATGTGTTTCCGGTCAGTTACTTCAAAGGCCTGGCTCGTTATGATGATGCCGATCCAAAGAATGATCGCCAGCCCTGCTTCGGCAGGAATCGCCCAGGTCAAAACTGACATGGTGCCTGTGAGGCAAACCAGGGTTAGAAAGACTCCATTGAGAACGGAGTAACCGGCTCGAGCCCCGAGAGACTTCCAGGCGGGATGGCCAATATAGATGGAAGTAGGAAAAGGGGATCCGCAAAATGAAGCTGCAATGGTGCCAAGGCCATTGGTGATCAGGCTGGGTTTTACCGGATAGTCGTCTCCAGCTGCTGCAGCCGACTCGATGTTTTGCAAGGATGCGAGCACACCGAGAAAGCTAATAGGAATGATAACCGACAGGTAGGGAAGAATATGACCTTCCGCCAGTGCCGGTATCAGATCGAGTAAGACTACCTTTGGAAAATGAAAGCCTACTTCTGCCCAAGGTGATACATCGGAATTGACGACCGGTGCCAGTCCAGTGAGCCAGCAAAGAGCCGTTCCCACCACCAGCACGATGAGTGTGGCTGGTAGTCTTCCGATGAATTGAACTTTTCCGAAGTAGGCGAGGAAGACGAGAGCGATGGTCGCCATGCCAACGACGGGTGAGGCAAAGGATTGAAATAGAAAACCCAGCCCGAGAAATCCAAGTCCCACACCGCCGAGTGTGGCCAGCATGGCTGCTCGAGGAGTAATACTTCGGATGCGAGCGGCAAAGAATGACATGGAGAACTCAACTAACCCGCCAGCAAAGGTGGCGACCAGTCCTGCTTGCCAGGCCACGCGCTCGGGATCGGGCAGTCCTTGTTCAATGGCCAAAAGTTTGGCCGGTAGCATGACGAGAAAGATATGAGCAAACAGGCCCGGTGTGCTGATACCGTAGGGCAGGGCGCACACGTCGTCGCGTCCTTCCTTTTCAGCCAATTTCAACGCCTGCCAGGCATAAAAGAGATTCCCAACCAGAAACGAGATTGCTACGCCCGGAAGGATGGTGCCGAATATGAGCTTGGGAGAGAATCCAAGCACCACCATGCAAAGCGGAGCCAGGATGAGTAGCTGTACCAGGTTGTTTATGAAGGCGGCAAAGAAACCTTCCCAATCTCCTCGAGTGAAGAGCTTCATTTCGCTGAGCGAAGTTCTCCGAGGTAGTTTACAAAGTGAATGGTCCAGCGTGCGGCTGCTGAGGCAGCGGTTTGCCCGACCTTTCGGTAGGCGTCTCCTGGATTGACCTGAGTCCGGTTACTACCGGCGCGAAATACCACGTGTGGAGTGCCTAGTTGATGGCAGACCTGGGCGATCGCTGCACTCTCCATTTCCATGATGTCTGGATTCAGTTTCTTGCGCATGTCGTTGATTTTGGCTTGGGACACACCAAACAGATCACTAGCCGAAACCACACCGGGAAATACGGAAGGGGTGTAGGTGTTGCCATCTACCGTGACGGACTCGGGCTCGTAGCTTTTGACTGCTGCTTTGGCTATTTTGAAAAGCTTCGCATCGGGTGGGTAGGCCCAATGGGTCATCTGATTGGGTAAAGGTCCACGAACCTTCCGGTAGATCATGCCTTTGGCGGTGAGTGTGCCGGCCGCGTGGTGAATCGTCTTTTTCGAAATAATGGTATCGCCAGTTCGGATACGTGGGTTGAAACGAGACCCTGTGCCCGAGACAATCAGTTCGGTCGGCTGGAAATGATGAATAAACAGGGCGGCTACCATGGCTCCGTTCGTGACGCCGACACCCGTGACGGCTACGACGACTTTCTGTTTCCCAATCCTCCCTTGGTAGTAGGGAAAGCATTCCAGCTTGCCCTCTCTGCGGCCGGTCAACCGCTCGTTTATAAGCCGTACTTCCGACGGCATAGCTCCTAAAATGAGTGTAGGTGGAGACGAAGTTCGAGACATAGTCTCTACTCAGCAGATTCCGAGCCTTCCTTACAAGCGTTAAGGCTTATTTGACGTTTCCCAATTTCCAATGTCGTCACTTGAGGTCACACCATCTTGTCCCATTGACCACAGATCATAGCCCTTTTGGTTGTGGATGCCTGGATAGCGGTACTGGTATTCATTGCCCCAGGGGTCCAAAGGCAGCTGTTCCAGATAGTGCCCCTTCCAGGTGCTGGCCATGTGGACTTGCATCTTGGTTAACGATTGTAACCCTCTTCGGTTGTTGGGTAGCGACCTTGACCTACGCGAAAGCGGAACAGCGAGGCCTGCATGGTATTGTCCACGAAAATGCAAGTTTCATCCACTTCCCTATCCCCGTATTCGATGGAGGGCAGAGATAAGAAAAACAGACCTGTTGCGAATATAATGATCGAGCAGAATGCAAAAATTCGAAACATTTTTCTCTTCTTCATAAGGGATTCGATGCCATTTCGAAAATATGGTTCCCATTCTTCTCTGACTTCCAGGCAAAAGATAGGTGGTTTAAGAATCTACTAACAAATGAAAAGGACTCTTAGCTGTAGGAGCGGCTTTATGCCGCGATCATTCGTCGAAGTTTTCATCGCGGCTTAAAGCCACTCCTACAGTTTACTCTTTTTAGTAAACAATGAGAGCAATTGAAAGGGGATTAATTAACCACGAATAGACACGAATAAACAGATCAAGAACATTGTATTCATATTAGTTTTTAAAGAATTCGTGTCTATTAGTGTCCATTTGTGGTTAACTCATTTTACTCAAAAAATAATTGGTCATTTCCAAATCAGCTAGAGCCTCAAGATAAATGAAAAAAATCCCCATTATTCTCATTCTCCTTTTTTCCGTGACCATCG
>CALJGU010000352.1 GCA_938075565.1 uncultured Opitutales bacterium
AATGTAAGTGAAACAGATCCACGCATAATTGAACTCAACTCATTTACTCGGACCATTAATGCTGTTCGGTCGAAGGTGGGTGGAAATCTGGAGAATTTCCCGCGCTACGGAATCACGCTCGGGATGCGTCAATTATTAGAAGCGAAACGCGTGCGACTTTATTGTCGAAATGGCATCGATCTGGACTGGGCGAATACAGTTCTTAGGCTTTCCGTTTTAGGTGAGCCTGGTGATGATTACCCTGTGACTCATATTCGTAATCATTCGGACTATCAGGTGGTGACAGATTCGGATACGCTGAAACAGCCGCAGATTAATTTATAGGCTGATTGGGCTAGTGCTTCAAATAAACCGGTGAGCTCCAACCCCACTGGTCATTACGCTGTCTTACTCGAATATAATAATTGCGCCCTTCATTGCTCTCATCTTCCCATTCACCTTTCCATTTCCATTGGTTTGGTTCCGGAGCTCGATTGAAGCGATAGGCGGGTGAATCAATGTCCTTTAATACACCTGAGCGCGCGCCCTCCATGAGCTTTGCCAGCGGCCATTCAACTTTTTTGCCGTTAAGATTCGCCCACGCCATTCCGTTGCGAGGCATCTTTACTTCTATGCAGACTCCTTGAGACATGTTGGTGGAGTTATTAGGGTTTCCGCTAGTGACCGTTTCAAGTTTTACGACCTGACTTCCGGATTCGATAATTTTGCTGCTGTAGTAACTGCCCGTGTCATCTGCCTCAACGGGGGATACTACTTCTTGTCCGCGGAAGCGAGGTTCCACATTTAAGATCTCGCCATCCCGTATGCCTAGTTCGGCTTCCCAGTTGCAGGACTTGTGGCGCGCTCCCCATCCCAGCTCTAAATAGATTTTGGTATGAACCATCTCGCTGGCTGACGGATTAGGAGTATCCATTTCATATTGTGAAAAACGCTTCACTAGAACGCCGTCTCGCAAAATGTCCACGCAGTCGATGGCCCCGCCGGCTTTCAGTGCGAATTCGATCTTTCGTTGTTCTGCTGCATCTATGACTGAGCCCATAGGCGCGCCATTTACCTGGAAACGCATATTCATTCGGTCGCCGGTTAGTGCAAACATGCGACGTTGCAATAGTGCATCCCATACATCTTTCCGTTTACCTGATGCTGCCCAAAGTCCAGTCATGCCATGTCCATAACTTCCTGGGTGAGCGCTATGGTGATCGGTGCCTCCTGAAAAACCAATAATATGCCCCTGATTTAATCCATTGTGGATGGTGCTTTCCCAATCACTGGGTCCCATCGAATGGAGAAACGGTTTTATGTTCTCTGACGACTCGGAGCAACCGTGCATGGAGAGCATTTCTACGAACGGTGCAAACTCCGGACTAAACGTATTCCAGTCGATGCCGCGGGTTCCCTTGAGGTATCCAACATGATGAGGTTGTGCGATGGAGTCTTTCCCTTGTGCGCGTAGTTCCCTGAGTTGGTTATGTAAATCGTCCAAATCTTTTGGATACAAAATTTCCCCATCAAGGTCTTTGTAGAGCATGTTGCGATCACCGTCTGAGCAGTAATGGACTTCGAAGCCTGGAAACACGACAAAGTTTCCTTCGTCATTGTACTGCTTCAAAGTCTCCATCATCTTGGGCCAGCCTTTCTTGAGCTTGGCGAATCCTTCTTTATGGAAGTCGATGATGTATTGAATATCTTCGTTGGGTTCCGGCATGTCCGGCCAATGGGCGTGACCAGTGATGCTTACGAAATCCAAGCGCTCGCGAGCATTGCAAAGTGCATCCTCCAAGGAACCATGTGCGTAGGAAATACCACAATGATTGTGCATGTCACCGAAGAGTAACTTTTTGTCTGAATAGGAATTCATGGGTTGTCTGAAAATTACTCTGGTAATTCTTCTCCCTCAGTTTCAGGTGCATACTTTACTATGAGAAGCCCCAGTAGAAAGAATCCGCTCAGCCAAGCGGCGACCTGATTGGTTGTAAATCCCATCGACTGTTGCATCCAGGCGGTTAGGAATAATACCGGAGCCGCAATGATGCGCCCCATGTTAAAACAAAAGCCCCCGCCGGTCCCTCGCAACCTCGAAGGAAACAGCTCAGGAAAGTAGATGGCGTAACCGGCATGAATTCCACTCACCAGGAATCCAAATATCGGTAAGGCCCACCAATAGAAGGCGATCCCCCTTTCTGTAAACCATCCGAACAGCAAAGCGCTGCTCACGAATCCACCAACAAAGAAAAAGGAAAAGGCTCCACGGCGTCCTATTCGTTCACTGATCGGGCCAAAGGCGAGCATACCTAACAGTCCACCTGTCATGGCCAGGAAGTGACCTTTCATCTCGGTCTTTTTGATCTCGCTAAAATTCGCTTCAAGCGCGGCCGCATTGTCGATCATGGATCCTTCGTTCAGAGAAATGACTTCTCGCTCTGCAGCACTTCTCATCAAATTTCTGCCATAGATCTTTACGCCCCAAAAAGTGGCCAGACCAATCGCCGCCAGAGCGACGCCCACTAAAGTTCGCCGTCGTAATTCACCCTTAAATAAATCGCCAATCCTCCCGGTGCGTTTAGTCGGATCCGTCTTCGCAATCTCGCGCGCTTTCTTCCAGCTTTCTGGCTCCTTCAATTTAACGCGTATCCAGATCGTCAATAAAGCGGGTAGAACTCCAATCCCAAATGCCAGTCGCCAATTCAGATCCGGAATCGCTTCTGTATTCAAAGCAGGATTTCCCACGATGAATGCACCGGCTGCAATCGCGAGATAGGAACCCAGCGTGCTCGTTGCATGAAAAATCCCCAAGGAGCGAACGCGTGCCCACTTCGGAAATACTTCTGCCACCATGGCGCTTGCGACTGCCCATTCGCCACCCACGCCCATGGCCACGAAAAAGCGAAGCACAATTACCTGCCAAGCCTCTTGAGCAAACGCCGTCATGCAGGTAAAAATAGAATATACGAGAATGGTAATCACCATGGTGCGCGCTCGACCGATCCGGTCACTCAGCATCCCGAAAAATACGCCACCCACTGCACCGCCTACCAGGAAAACGCCCAAGGCTATTTTTGCTACTCCGTCTCGTTTATCGGCTGGGACATCGGGGGGGAGAAGAGAGGCCATCATTTCGTTCATACTGGTAACGAAAATCTGACCTTCGAAAATATCGAAGATCCAGCCAAGTGATGCGATCAATAGAACCAACCATTGATAGCGAGTAACCCCTTTCCACCAAGGGCTGTCTTTTGTGCGATTCGAAGCTTCGCTCATGGTCTGAACCTTTCGGCTAAAACCATATCTGACCTAAATGATAAAACCTTCAAGCGGTGGTTCTTTTAATCTAAAGTGATTTTTCTGCTATCTGCATGATAACGGGAGCGCCTGCCTGATTCGTAAGACATTTGAGCCATGATGGTGGCGACCGCATGGCGGTAACCTGCTTCAAGGGGAGCATGAGGCTCTGCGTTTCCGCGCAAGGCTTGGAACCAATTCTGAAAATGGTCTGGGCGCTTAATATCCTCTACTTCGTTCTTACCACGAATCGAACCATCGCGATTGATTCCACCTTCAGCCGTGTAAATAGCTGTGCCGCGGCGCTCGAGTTCGAGGGTTCCTTTTTCGCCGAGTAGCCGGGTTCGGTTTCCGCTGCTGTTTCCAAAGTTGGTTGCATAGGTAACCACCGTGTCTTCGGGGTAACTCCATATCGCATCGATCTGGTCTGGAGCGGTGAAGTTGTAGTCATCTTTCCAAGTATAGGTACCTCCATGGCAGTTACAGGTTTTCGGTATACTGAGACCGGTCAGGTAATGAACGAGGTCGATGTAGTGACTGCCCCATTGTGGGACCGGCCCTTGGCAAAACTCATAGTAGCCATACCAGCCAGTGTATAAAACGGGATCAAATGGTTTGTCGGTTCTTCCGTTCGTGAATTCATCCCAATCGAGGTCTTCCTTCCTCACGGTCGGATCCACTCGCTTGTACCAATAAGGTTCAGCTCCATTGCGAACTTGTTCTACGCGCGAAAGGTGTCCGAGTATCCCCGTTTCTATCACTTGCTGGACGCCTACGTTTGAAGGTTCGGTGCGTTGTTGCGTTCCCACCTGAACAATGATCTTTGCTTCTTTGGCTGCATCCACCGCTCGCTTCAAAGCATCAAACTCAATGCCCAGTGGCTTCTCGGCGTAACAGTGTTTCCCTGCCTTGGCGACAGCTTCGAGATGCAGTGTGTGAACATGATCCGGCGACGCAATCATCACCGCGTCCAAATCTTTCATCTCCAACATGTCTCGGTAAGTAGAAAATTGTTTCGGGGATTTGCCTGAGTAGTCCTTCACGTTGGCCGCCGCTTTTTCCCGGGCGGGTTTGTAAGGGTCACAAACGGCTACCACCTGCAAATTCTCGCCCTCAGCGTGCTGTTTTACATACCGTTGGTGCGTTACAAACCCACGTTGACCACAACCGATCTGGCCAATGCGAATGCGGTCGTTGGCTCCTACGCTGCGCGTGTAGGAAGAGGCCGAAGCTTTGAGTGGCAATGCTCCTAGTGCCGAGGCGGCAGCAGCATGGCCTAAGAAGGTACGACGAGAGATAGCGTGGGGTGATTCTTTATCTTGATTCATGGGTATAGGCTTAGGGTTCTGAAAAACGCTTAGGTTAGATTCAAAACCCTTATCCGATTTGAGCAACCCCTAAAGCTTCCCGTCACGAGGGAAGTCTGAGAAAGGCATTCGATGTATGACGCCTAATCCTGAGGGAATTTACTTTCGAGCAAAGCTTTCAATGTTTGTTGAATGCCTTTGAGGTCGGGTTTGTCCGCAAGGTTGTGATACTCCTTCTTATCCTGTGGGTGAGCATAGAGTTCAATTCCTTCACGACCGAAGTCCCACTCGGTGTAGCGCCATTGATCTGTTCGCACACTGCGGCCCATTAATTGACCACGGCTGACTTGGGTATAGGCCGGTTTCAAGATCTCCTTAGCCGGAGCTTCCAATACTGTCCGCAAACTCGCACCTGACAGGGCGTGGGGCGCTTCCAGTTCGCAATAGTCTATAAGGGTGGGGTACAGATCTAGTAACTCCACTACTGAGTTGGTTGCCTGCCCCATTTCTCTTTCTCCTGGCACCCACATCATCATGGGGGCACGGGCACCCAGGTCAAATACGGTTACTTTATTCCACCAACCGTGCTCCCCCAGGTGATAACCATGATCGCCAATCATTATGACGATCGTATTGTCCCATAGCTTTAAACGATCCATGACTTTGAATAGTTTTCCGATCTGCGTATCGGTAAAGGTGGTACAGGCCTGATAGGCTCGCTTGAATTCCCGGCGATCCTTATCGGTAAAGCTGGGGAAATTGTACATATCCGGTATTGCATACTCGAGTAACGGGGTACGGTCTTCCGGGTCGTTGGCCAACTGGATGTCTTCCAGGGGATAGTGCTCAAAATACTCCTTGGGTGCTACGAAGGGATCGTGAGGCTTGTGAAAACCTACGCTGATGAAGAACGGCTTATCATGGTGCTTCTCTAAGACCTTTACCGCCTCTGCAGCAACGAGACCATCCATCTGCGCTTCGTCACCTCCCTCGGCAGCCAGCCACGTGGCCCAACGCACGGTTCCGTCTCCCAGCCTGCGACCAACTCCATCTTTTCCAATGAGGGGTACGATACCACGCGCCGTATAGAAATGGTCAAAAGAGGCATCGTCGCGAAAAAAGACCTTCTTGTTGTTTTCTTCTACTCCGGCATGAAACAGCTTTCCGATCCCCGCCGTGAAGTAGCCGTTGTTTCTAAACAATTGAGGCAGAGTCACAATATCTGGCCACTTGTGCCGTAAGGCTATATCGTTTGAAACGATGCCCAACTCATCAGGCCGCAGACCTGTCATGAAGGATGCACGGCTGGGATTGCAAACTGGGTACTGACAAAAGGCATTATTGAACTTCACCCCTTTGGTGGCCAGGCAATCAATGTTCGGTGTGAGCATTTCATTCGTTCCATAGCTCTTCAGTTCCGGGCGCAAATCATCCACCGCGATGAAGAGGACATTCAAGGGCTTGGTCTCAGCAAGCAGAGCACTTACACTCAAGCTAGCTATAATTCCACAGAAAGTAAGGCACTTGATTAGGCAACGATTCATTGCAGGGTTCTGATTTGTAGGATTAATTCGCTTATAGTTTCGATTCCCAGTGAAACGTTTCACCGGTAGTCACGACCTTCAGATCCGTGAACTGTGTTCCGAGCGGAGCAAACGATTGTGGACCTTCTGACCTCAGTCGATTTTTAATGTCAGCAAATCTTGGGGTTTTAGCCAGGTTGTTCCATTCTTCCGGATCTTTGTTGAGGTCGTATAGTTCTTCGGAGCCATCCTCATAGCGAATGTAACGCCAGTCTTTACTCATCACAGCGTAACTCTCGGGCTTATCGTACGGCAAAATTACGCTGCGGTTGGTAGCTGATTCGGGATTCTTTAATACTCCGGATAGAGAAGTGCCTTCCAGTTCCGGATCATCAGCTAGATTGCAGCTTTCAACCAGGGTGGCATAGACATCTACCAGGCTCGCTGCTTCTTCCACCTGCTTAGCTTCGTCCACATTGGGACCAGCCCAAATAAATGGAACATGGGAAGTCTGTTGCCAGAGAGTATGTTTCCCCCAGTTGCCTTTTTGGCCGTGATGAAATCCGTGATCACTCCAGAATACGATCAGGGTGTTGTCTTTGTTGGGACTGCTTTCCAACGTATCCAGCACGCGTCCAACCATAGCATCGGCATAGCTAATGCAGGCAAGGTACGCTTGGATCGTTTCGTCTACGATTCCCAACTCCAACAATCTCCCATGGACGGATTTCTTTCGGCTCTCCTGTGGTTTTCTCTGGATGTCAGGAATGTCGATCAGGTCATCGTCTTTCCAGGGTGGGCGTTTGATTGAATCGATTGGGTAGAGGTCAAAATACTTTTTTGGCGCGTAGTTAGGGTAGTGGGGAGCGTAAAAACCTAATCCAACAAAGAACGGTTTGTCGTGTTCTTTGCTGATGATATCACAGGCCCAGTTCGTGCGGATGGTATCAGCCATGTCCTTTTCACGCTCATTGGGAATGGATCCGATTTCCATGAAGGGACGGCCGGTCCATTTTGGATCTGTCTGATTGTAGGGACTGCTCGGGTACGGATCGGGCAGGGGAGCATCGTGTTCCCAGGTATCCATCGGCCATCCGCTTTCCTTTTGTTTTTGCGTTCTAACTTTAAATTCCGTCCAACCTCTTAAATCCACCATGCCTGCCGGATGGTGAAAGAGCTTCCCGGTTCCGTAGGTATTGTAACCGGCATCGTGAAACGCCTGCTGGAGAGGACGGTATTCTGGATGTTCATAAAAGTAGACTTGGCGATCATAGCATCCGGTAGTCGATGCCAGACGTCCGGTAAAAATAGCTGCTCGAGAAGGCGCGCAATAAACACCTGCGGTGTGTGCGTTGGTGAAAGTAACTCCCATTTGAGCCAAACGATCGAGGTTCGGCGTGATGGCCTGATTGTCTCCCAGTGGTCCCGACCAGTCATTCATGTCGTCCACCGCGATCATGATCACATTGGGGTGATCAGACGAAGCGGAAAATACAGGCGTGAGGCTGAAAACCAGGAGCAAACAGATCAGGGATGTCAGGGTTGTTGATGGCCTTGGGGAATTAGAGAATCGAAACATATTTAGTGGATGTTATTGGATCACCTCGTAGGCGGATTCTAGAATTACAAAGGATTAAGTTATTTAAGAAAAGAATGCAACTAATGGTTGAGTGAATAAACCTTGGTCGCGCTCACTACAAAATTGGGTACTTTGACATAGTCTCGATTATTACACTCGTTGATGCCGTTTTCTTGAAAGTCTGTGATTACCGCTTCCAGCATCTTCTTGGCCAGGTCTGGTTCTTTGATTTAAATAATAAAGAAAAACTAAGTCAGAAGGAGGGTTGCAAACCGAATAAGGTAGGGTGTATTTTTATTTTTATACCTATGGCTTGCCTCGTAACTAATTTAACTCCCGCTTGTATGCATCCGCTGAGATTATCTGGTAAAAGAAAAGTGGAACTTTGTGACGAGATATAGTGCAGAAATAGCGAAGTATTAAAATATCAAATACATTTCTAAATGACGAACAATAAGCTGCTTAGGCTTTCGAATCGAAATTGTCTATGGATCGCGATCCTAGCAGTGCTTGGTGTTGCTGGTCCTCTTCAGGCTCAGACCACCGGACCAGAAAAAGGTGTTTTGCTGATCCATGGGGGTGGAGGATTCAATGCAGGTCAGTTTGTGAATCTGGCCAAGA
>CALJGU010000353.1 GCA_938075565.1 uncultured Opitutales bacterium
AAGCCATGTGCTGCATATGACGCATGCCACCGAGTACACTACCGCCTTTAGCGAGTCCTGCCGGTCCAACGGTGTATCGAATGGTCCAAGTGTGATAACTACGGACACTCACCGAATTGGGACCCATTAATGTGACAGAACCGATACCTTTTTTCTGCCCCTGTTCAATGCCATCCGCCTCCAAGGTGTTCGGCGTGGGCCAGGGTCCCGAAATAGCGCGGGAGATATTCGGAATGGACAGAATGAGAAGCAGAATAAGGATTCGCATAGGTAAACTCCTACTTTGGCGGCTGCGCAGTAGAAAAGCAATTTCCTATCAGCCATGTTAAACGTGTTTAATGAATCAGAGCTTGTTAGCTGAAATATTGTGGTGTTAATCATAGCACTAAGCATGAGCACTAATAATAACAAGGGTTCAGAGTCGCATAACAGACGTAAGTTCATTAAACAGAGCGGTGCGCTTGCTTTGACTGGCGGCGTCATGGCTAAACTCGTTCAGACTAATCTGTCGGCCGCCAAGTTACCATCTCAAGTGGATTTACTCCGTGGCCACGTTTTGCAAACCGAAGGGATTTTGAGAGAAGGCAGTTTGATTGAAAATCGTCGCGAGATTCCCATTAAAAGTCGCTCCGATGTAATGGTATGCGGAGGTGGCCCGGCGGGTATTGCAGCAGCTTTAGCAGCAGCACGGACTGGAGCTAGTGTTCAACTGATTGAAGTCGCAGGCTGTCTCGGAGGAGTTTGGACGGTAGGGTTACTGACCAAGATTCTGGATTCCGAAAACAAGACCGGGATCATGGCTGAAATACTGGCAGAACTTTCTACACGAGGTAGTGATGTCGCCAGGCAATCGAAGGGTACGGTCTATGATCCGGAGATTGCAAAACTCGTGCTGGAAGAGATGTGTGTGCAGGCGGGGGTAAAGATTCGATTGCATACCCGTGTGGTCGGTGCGGTTAAGGATGCCCAAAACAGACTGGCAGTTATTTTGACTGAATCGAAATCAGGGCGTGAAGCCTGGCAGGCGGATCGCTTTGTCGATTGCACAGGCGATGGAGACCTGGCGGCGCAAGCGGGTTGTTCTTTTGAAGTGGGTGTGGGTTCGGATTGCAAATGCCAGCCCATGTCGATGCTCGGTCTTTTAACGGGTGTCGACCCCGATGCGATTCGGCCCTACATTCGTGAAACAGGTGTGGAGGCAAAAAAGAGACTTCTTGAACTGATGGAGGATAACGGCGTCAATCCGTCTTATCGTGCTCCAACGCTTCGTCATTTGCAGGGAGGTGTTTATTCCATCATGTCGAATCACGAGTATGGAGTCTCGGCGTTTGATGCGGATGCCATCACTGAAGCCACTATCCGTGCGCGCAAGGAAATCCACGAGACGGTTGAAGGTATGCGTAAGATCGGTGGTCCCTGGAAAGAGCTAGCGGTGGTTGCGACCGCCGAGCAAATCGGAGTTCGGGAGGCTCGTCGAATTAAAGGGCGTTATGAAATTTCGGCTATGGATTTGGCTAAAGGGCTGCGCCATGAGGATGCCGTTTGCACCACCCAATTTCCCATCGATGTGCATGCGTTGTCATCGCAGGGAGATAAAAAGATCGATCAGGCATTCAGGAATGGTGGTATGCAGCCGTATGATATTCCCTATCCCGCACTGGTTGCGGCCGAAGTCGATGGACTCTTGATGGCAGGACGTTGTATCAGTGGAGACTTTATAGCCCATTCCAGTTATCGTGTCACAGGTAATTCCGTTCCTATGGGCGAAGCTGCTGGTTTGGCTGCCGCTGTTTCAATCCGTTGCCGCAAAATGCCTCACGAACTTTCCTGGCAAGAGATTAAGAGTTATGAGGCGTAGAGGGATTTATAGGAATCAATCGTGAGTGAACTGTGAGCAGTTGGTATCGACCGGCCACATCCGCCTTCGCGTGTTACGGCGAGACACGGTCGGTAACACTAAAGGGAGCTGGATAGTCTCATAGAAATCTGTGGTTAATTTGTAAAAAGTATAGCGGTTCCTCGAAGGAGAGGGCAACTCCAGAGCTACTTCCATGTCATCTTTAAGTGAGGTCATATCGCGGACAAATCCCATTGCCCAACCCAATTGACCCCCAATCAATTTGAAAGATACAAAGGAATCATACCATGGAAACCGAAGAAAATTTATCCGAAGAGAGTTCACCCAACGAAACGTCTATTCTAGGCCTATCGCTTAGATGGCTCCTTTATTGCCTGTTTCTCTTTACGTTGAGCTACACAGTAATCCGTGAGTATAATGATGGATGGATTTGGAAACAAACCCCTGAAGTACGAGCTGAAGAACCAGAGCCCAGCCCAACGCCTGTGACTCCTCCACAACCCGTGGCTCCTCCACCACCTGTGACTGCTCCCCCGCCCCAAGTGGAATTGGTTTTAGACTACGAGGGTGCAGAAGACCAACTGCAGAAAGAACTGATGATGGCTCAATCGACATTGACCTTGGCTATGGAAGAAAGGCTTAAGAATCGATTGGCCCGTTTAGAAGAAGCACAGGAAGAGCAGACTGATCAGCTAGTCGACGTTCAGACTACTGTGAATGAACTAGTGGGCGAGTTATTGCAGCAGTTCGACGACCAGGGTACTGATTGGGATCCGGGAAAATTGATCGATGAAACGAGAAGTGGACTCACTGCCCTGCAATTGGCAACCAACGACCTGGATCACGCTGCGCTTCTCACAAAGCAATCCTTTGGCAGCTTGATGGAAATGGGAGAAGTTTCGGCGTCTATTTATGACGAAAGAAATTACGATTTCAAAACCTATCAAGTGGGCCGAAATGAAACGCTTACCGAGGTGGTAAGTAACGCGCAGGAGAAATACAAAATGCCTCAGGCAAATCTTAATTTGCTGATATCCATCTTCAACGAGGTCAGCACCGGAGCACTTCGCCAAGGAAATAGAAGGATGCCCATACGTATTGTACTGAACAAAGAATTGAGAATTCCAGTGCCCAAAAATGCCGGCGAACTATCAGCAGATTTCAAGCTCCCTGAACGACTTCAGGAACAGCAACAAGTCATAACCGCCGCTCAAGAGGAACAGCAAAAGATCTCTCAATATTTATCACAATCCATTAACTCCTTGAGGACTATGGTTGAGCGAATGGAAGCCATGAAAGTGCTCGCATTATTAATCCAACAAAATGTGGATGAAATAGAATCGGAGGCTTTTCAGATTTCTGGCAATGAGCTCACAGAAGAGCAACAGCAAGCATGGAACTCTTTCAACCAGGCAATGAGAGCTTACGAATTTAGCAACGGCGAAACAGAAGACAACGGGTTGGATCAATTACGCGAAGCTACACGGGGATTAATGAAAGCCTATGTTTCTGACGTTACAGATCGCCCTGTTGAGGAGAACCTCACGCAAGTGAGTGATATACATTGGTTCAAGGAGTTTATCCAGCGCTACGATCCAAGCCCACCCACAGTAGAAATCGATTTTAGTGACAAGGCGATTGAAGAGCGATAGATTCGTGGATTAGCGAAGAGGATAAGACCTCAGATTGTCGGTAACACTTTAAATTGAAGCCTACACCATGGAAAACCACAGGCGTACGGGGTCAGGGCCTGTACATTCTAGAATAGATTACCAAAGTATCCGACACAACGTATCCAGTGAATTTATACAATTTGGTTCGCTTCACTTTCCTCCCTCAGGCCTACCTAGCTAGAAACGCTGGATAGCCCAAAATAGAGCAACGATTGAGATGCCAAGCGAAATGGGAAGAACGATCCTCTTAGAATACCAAGAGCGTTTTCGAAACCAACCGATAGACAAAGCAAGGAGGACAATAAAACAGAGTTGGCCGATTTCGACTCCGACGTTAAATCCCAATAGTCCGATAAGAAATTCGCTGGGCGGTAATTCTAAACCGGATAAAGCCCCTGCAAACCCCATTCCATGAACCAAGCCGAATCCACCGATCACCCAAAGTCTGGTTTTGGAGGGTTTCCAACGGAACATATTTTCGAGGCCAAGCCATAAAATCGATAGAGCGATCATTATTTCGACCAGTTGGCTGGGTGGCTCAATGATGCGGTAAGTCGCCAGGCCCAAAGTTATCGTATGGGCAATGGTAAATACGCTAATCTGCAAAAGCAGCGGGCGGAAGGTTCGCGCCGCTAAAAATATCCCTAGAACAAAAAGCAGATGATCCATGCCACCAGGCAGGATATGTTTAACACCCAAATAAAGATAATGAATGAAGGCGCCAAAACGATCAGCTCGATCTGAATCAGGAATCACATTCGGTGAACCTTCTCTATTGTAATTAAAATAAGGGCTGGATTGACCAGCAACAAGCCAGCGACTCTTACTCTTACCCGTAATTGAAGAAGTCATGGACAGAGCGATCGGCTCTTCAAAACCCATGTCAGTTTGAAACGTAATCTGCAGAGACTCACCGTCCCTCGGAACAGTTCCGCTTAGCACGACCTCGCTCTTGGGCCATACAAAGGGATTTTTAAAGTCGTCGATAGTTACATCCAAAGGTGGAGTGACTGAATCAACACCGAGGAGCACTCGTTCCTCATCTACTCTCACGTCGATGGAGTTAGCCAATACATCCCATATTTCGCTATGGATCAATTGGGCAGCTGAAGGATCCGTTTCCGAAAAAGCCAAATAAGCCTCAGCTGTTTCAAACTCTTTGGAAAGATCAATCTGAACTAAAACCTCAAGCTGATACTCGCGATCAACTGCAGCTCTTACTTCTGTCATGTTCAACAGATGTCCCGAGGCAGAACTCGCCATCAAGCACCCAATGGCGAGACAATAAAAAAGGGTCTCTCTGCTCACCAAATCACGGGATGCGTGTCGCCATTTGTAACATTTACAAATCCTCCGGGATTCCCTTCATAGGGAGCCACGAGTTGCCATTTCCAGGGAGAGGCAGTGAGGAAAGCAAAACGCATCCGTTCGGGTAAACCAGGATTGCCGATCCACTCCATCTCGTCGGCGGCATCATACAATGCTTCCACCTCTTCCGCAACTTCGTCGACTGGCCTGGAGGTCACCAAGCCCGCTACTTCGAGGCGAACCTGTGCAACCACCTTTCCTTCCGCAACCAATGCCCAACCACCTTGCATTTCGGCTACCGTATTGGCTGCCAAAGCCATGGCTGAATCGTCGTTACCCAAAACCCAAATATTGTGCAAATCGTGGGACTGTGAACTCGCCAGAGCAGAGTCCTTGGTGCGGGGGCCTACATTTTTCCAAAACATTTTGGAAACAGCGGCGGTGCCATGATAACGATCCACCACAGCAACCTTACTTATATCACGGTCTGTATCCGGTAAAACGATACCCAATGTTACAGGCATTGTGTCTCGCATAAAATCGGGCGCAAAATAGAAAGGCTCCATCAATGCCACGTCGACCTCCTCCCGATTGCCCGGTGCATGAATCACAAAATCAGCAGCCTTAAGTGGGCGTCCCACATTCATCGTCTTGCTTGCCCACTCCGGGTATTTGATTTCAGGAATATTAAGCAGATAGGTTGTTTTGTCGGACGCGAGTTGGCCATTGGCAATCACCCGAGTGATTGAAACTGTATCCGGATCATCGAGCAGGACGATATCAGCATAACGACCGGGTGCGAT
>CALJGU010000354.1 GCA_938075565.1 uncultured Opitutales bacterium
CGGCCTACGCGTTGAATCGCACGGCTATAGTAACCGCATTCCGGATCATACAGGGCGGATTGTATGAAATCTCGGTAATTGAGCGTGCCGTTTTCAGCAGCCACAGATCGCAATTTCTGAATTAGCTTTTCAGATATAGGATGCTCAATGGGTTGGCTCATGTCTCAAGGCTTGAAAAAGATAGATAAATTCGGGCAAGTTAAAGGCATACCATTCAAAGTGGTTCTTTTTATGAGACGAGGATTAATTATTTACCTGACTGTTGCCGTTCTGATCCCCATTGCCGTGGTCACCCTCTTGGGGGAGATTTTTGGAGGTTGGTTCTCGATTGGTTACCGCAAGGAGTCTCGCCAATTTCAAGAAACACTACGCCTGGTAACGGATCACTATGTCTATGCTGACAAAGTCGACTCAAGCGAACTGACCGGGAATGCGATTGATACCTTACTTCGATCCTTGGATGAAAATTCAGAGTATCTGCCCCATTCGGACGCGGAGGAATTTGAAATTGAAACCGAACAACGGTATGGCGGCATTGGAGTACAAGTAGAGTGGGCTGACGATCGAGTTACGATTGTTTCTCCGTTTGCTGGGAGTCCTGGGGAATTGGCAGGAATACTTCCTGGTGATCAGATTGTGCGAGTAGAAGGACAGTCTGTGGAAGGTATGCGATATCGGGAGGTGGTTGAGCTGTTGCGAGGACCCTCCGGTAGTAACATTAAATTCTCAGTCTTCCGTCCTTCGACCAAGGCTGTCCTCGACATGGAGGTCATCAGGCGGTTGATCAAGGTGGATAGTGTTCGGGAAGTGGGAATGATCGAGCCAGGTATTGGTTATATTCAAATCACTCAATTTGGGACGAAGACGTATAATGAATTTGTTTTAGCGCTTAACAAACTGGAGAAAGACAATCTTCGAGGTCTCATACTCGATCTTCGGAATAACCCTGGAGGTGTCCTGTCGGCAGCCGTCGACATCGCAGGCGAGTACTTCGGTAAAGGCGAAACGGTAGTCTATACCAAAGGCAAAGATGAATCGCAGGATAAAACCTACCCGGCGAGTACACCTGCTCGGAAAGGTGAATACCCGATTGTTGTATTGGTCAACGAAGGCAGTGCCAGTGCTTCCGAGATTGTGGCGGGCGCTTTGCAGGATATTGGCAGGGCTAAGTTGGTGGGAACCAAAACCTTTGGGAAGGGTTCTGTGCAGACCATATTCCAATACAGAAGCGGAGATGCCATGCGATTGACTACGGCCATGTTTTTCACACCAAGCGGACGCGTCATCCATAAGCAGGGAATCGAGCCGGATGTGGTAGTTCCGCAAACTGAGGAGGAGCTCAATAAGCTTGTTGTTCAGCGTCGATATCTCGAGTCGCTCGGTGAAGAGGCATTCCTGGAAAAATACGGATTCGAACCCGTGCCCGACAAACAGCTGGATGTAGCGCTGGAAGTGGTGAGGAATCGGATGGTTTTGTAAGATTTCGGGGCGTTTGTCCTGCTCTTCTATTTTACAATTTTCCGACACAAATTTTTCGTGCACTCAGAAATTTAGTTCTCTAGGGTCTGCGGCTTTTATGGAAAAGGTCTTACAATTACTCGTCGAAGGAGAGTCATTAAGCACCCGGCAAATGGCCGAGGTGTTGAATTATTCTGAGGAAGAGATTGAGAAGCAGCTCCAAGCTCTCAAGGATCAAGAGATCCTGCTTGGTTGGCGCCCCATCTTGAATCCGACCAAGGATGTGGAAGACCTGGTGCGCGCCGTGATCGAAGTGAAGATCAAGCCTGAGCGCGAAGGTGGTTTTAATAAACTAGCTGACCGAATCAGCCGATTCGACGAGGTGGAAAGCTGTTACCTCATGTCTGGCGCCTACGATTTGTTGGTGGTTGTTAAAGGGCGTAACCTGCAAGCAGTTGCAGGATTTGTATCGGAACGGCTTGCCTCGATCGAAGGTGTCTTATCCACCGCCACGCATTTTCTATTGCGAGCCTATAAAGAGCAGGGCTACCTCCTGCCAGGGACCGCGGAAGATTCTGAGAAACCCAAAATTAGCCCGTGAACACGAATCAAGAAGCAACTTCATTTGTCGCCCATCATGTTCGCGATATGCCAAAATCCGGCATTCGCGATTTTTTTGAATTGGTGCAAGCGGCGGACGATGTGATTTCACTTGGAATTGGTGAACCCGATTTCGTTACACCCTGGCATATTCGTGAAGCAGCAATTTATGCATTGGAGAAGGGAAAGACGAGTTACACCTCCAATCTGGGACTACTCAGCTTGCGCAAATCTGTGTCTAAATACATGGCCAAGGAATTTGAAGTGGAGTACAATCCTGAGAGCGAAATATTGATCGCGGTTGGAGTATCCGAAGCTTTGGACATTGCCCTTCGAGCGGTCGTTAATCCTGGAGACAAGGTTATGTACCACGAACCTTGTTACGTGTCTTATCATCCTTCGGTGTTGATGACGCATGGGGTGGGCGTGAAGGTCGCCACGAAAGAAGAGGATAATTTTGCTTTGGATCCACAACGACTCTGGGATCACTGGGAACCAGGTGTAAAAGCTCTATTGCTCAATTTTCCGACTAATCCGACTGGTGGAACGGTGACTCGTGAGCAATTGCTAGAGATCGCCCGCTTTGCTCAGGAGAAAGACGTGCTTGTAATCAGCGACGAGATCTATGCTGAGCTGACCTTTGACGGGAAGCATACTTCTATCGCCAGCCTGCCAGGAATGAGGGATCGCACCATACTCTTGCATGGGTGCTCCAAGGCATTTGCCATGACGGGATTTCGAATTGGCTTCGCTTGTGCAAATCCGGAACTGACTGAGGCAATGATGAAGGTGCACCAGTACAGCATGCTATGTGCTCCGATTTTAAGTCAGGAAGCGGCTATCGAGGCTTTAGAAAATGGACAGGAAGCGGTTGCTCGAATGAAAGAGCAGTACCAGCGTCGTAGAGACCTCATTGTTCGCAAGCTGAATGAATCGGGACTCACCTGTCATTTGCCGAATGGAACCTTCTATGCATTTCCATCGATTCAGTCGACCGGCATGACCTCTAAGGACTTCTCATTGAAGTTATTTGAGGAGAAACGTGTGGCTGCCGTGCCAGGAGATGCCTTTGGCGACAGTGGCGAAGGTTTTATTCGATGCAGCTACTCGACGAGCTATGAAAATCTAATTCAAGCGACCGATCTGATCGACTCGTTTGTCCAGGGCTTATAGCGCTTAGTACTCACGGCTCTCTGATTGTTCGAAGTCGCGCGAGACGCCGACCTGAACGATTTTTTATTTTAAGTTGGTTATTTTCTGGGGACCTGTTACCACAAGCAGCTTTTTTCATGGAATTCACGCGCAAAAGTGTAGCTCTGGTGGGCCGTCCGAATGTTGGTAAGAGCCGTTTATTTAATGCGGTTACGGGGCGGCGATTGTCCATTGTACACGATATGCCAGGTGTGACTCGTGATGTCGTGTCCTACGATCTTGATTCTGGACACACCTTGATGGATACGGGTGGAATTGGCATTAAGCCTGAAATGACACCTGCCCTCATTCAAAAGGCAGCGGAGCAACAAGTAGATTTCGCGATCGAGGCGGCCGACTTAATCCTCTTTGTAACGGACGGTCTCGATGGGCTCACGCCTTTGGATGAAATGGTAGCTGAGCATCTGCGAGCCAGCGGAAAACCAGCTTACGTGGTCGTAAACAAAATTGACGGTCCAGAACACGATTTCAAAATTCATGAGTTCCAGAAACTGGGCCTGAAAGGCCTTATGTTTACTTCGGCTGAACACCGCCGAGGAATTAAGGAGCTTCGTAGTTTTATTGCCGATACGCTTGGGACCGTAGCGGAGCAAGAAATAGAGTCCGATTCCAGGATTCGTATTTCCTTCGTAGGGCGACCCAATGTAGGGAAATCTTCTCTTTGTAATTCTCTTCTTCAGGAAGAGCGCATGATCGTCAGTGATATTGCAGGCACGACTCGAGATGCCATAAGCCAGGATTTGGATTTTCAGTCCAAGTCTGGCGATCTTCTTGAGTTTAGTCTGATCGACACGGCCGGCCTGCGTAGGAAAACCAAAGTCACGGATCCAGTGGAGTACTTTTCATCGGTGCGAGTCGACGAGACGATTGCTCGAAGCGACGTTGTATTCCTGGTGCTCGATGCCATGGAAGGTGTCACTAAGCAGGATAAATTGATTGCTGGGCAGATCCTTAATAAGGGCAAGGGCATCATCGTCCTGGTCAACAAGTGGGATCTGGCTGTTGAGACGTTTGGTGAATACACCTTGCCTGGGTATAAAGACCTCGTGGATTTCCAGAAAAAATTTGAGAAGTCCGTGAGAAAGGAAATCTTCTTTTTGCCTGACTCCCCAATCCTGTTTGTTTCCGCGCTCTCCGGATTGAGG
The DNA here is from genome assembly GCA_938075565.1 of uncultured Opitutales bacterium. Lineage (GTDB taxonomy): Bacteria > Verrucomicrobiota > Verrucomicrobiia > Opitutales > UBA2995 > UBA2995. The sequence goes on from CALJGU010000354.1 coordinate 4,416, forward strand.
GTTGATGATATTCTCACGGAAGCGTCAGTCATCTATCAGAGGTTATTCTCCGAGGTTCAGACGGGTCGTCTAAATATCGCACTCAAGCGTTTCATGGAGCGGAATCCTCCGCGGCTCATTACCAAGATCCGATTCAAGGTGTACTACGCCGTTCAAATTAGTACCCGTCCGATTAAGTTTAAGCTGTTTTGTAATCAGGCTGGCCGGCTGGATGACTCTTATAAGCGTTATCTTCAGGCTAAGTTACTTCAGGAATTTCAATTACAAGGTTGCCCGCTTCTCTTTGAACTCGAAGGAAAGAAACCGCCGAAAAAGTTTTCCTAGCCTTCATTGAGGGCTGTGGAGATCATTTCTTAGAAAACACAGTTTCCCGAATCACACATGTCATCTCCCGCGCCCAAGCAAATGGTCTTTATGGGGTCGGATGTTATCACACTTCCGATTTTGGAGTACTTGTGGAAAGAGAGAGAGAGGGTAGTCCTCACTGCGATATACACTCAGCCTGATCGTGCCAAAGGTCGTGGAAAAAAGATTCAATCCAATGCGATCAAGACCTGGGCTCAGGAAAAGGAGATCCCAGTATTTCAGCCGGAAAAGTTTGATGAGCAGGCTATAGGTGAGCTGTCTGAGTTAGCCCCCGATTTGATATTAGTAATGGCTTATGGCCATTTGCTTCCAAAGCCTGTGTTAGAGCTCCCTACGCTAGGTATTTACAATATCCATACGTCTTTGCTTCCGGCGCTTCGTGGGGCATCGCCTATAGAAACAGCTGTTGCCAGTGGATATCAAGAAAGTGGAGTCAGTCTCATGCGATTGGTCATGAAAATGGATGCGGGCCCCATCTGTGATCGTGAGTCCATCTCTATTTCGGATGTTGAGACTGGGGGTGGTTTTCGCGAGAAATTGGCTGAAGCAAGTCCACGAGTACTGGAGCGCAACTTATCTTCGATGTTAGATGGGTCTATCTTGTCTACTGAGCAGAAGGACGAAGAAGTAAGTTATTGTAGGCTTCTCGTGAAGCAGGATGGGCAATTAGACTTTTCGAAATCAGCTGAATATCTGGCTCATCGAATCAATGGTTTGTTTCCTTGGCCGGGTTGCTCGGCTCAGCTCGATGAAGTCATGATCAAGTTTGGTTTGGCTGTTGCCGAAGAAATTGATCAGTCATTCGAACCAGGAGTTGTAGTCGAAGGGGACACTAGTTGTGTGGGAATTGGAACGGCCCAAGGAGTACTTCGGATTCTACAATTACAAAGACCGGGAGGAAAAATGCTCCCAGCAGAAGCCTTTTTACTTGGAAACCCTATTGCCGCTGGTGAACGGTTTCTCAGTCGAGAGATGCACCCACTTGTATCGCCAAAACCGGTTTCTCATAAAAGAGTCTTTCAACTTTATACGAAACCATAGTATTAAATGGGTGTTCTGACCTTTAAAGGAGCTTTATCATGAAACCTAACAGTATCTACCTCGCCATTTTATCCCTTACCTTATCTATTCTTAGTGCCCACGGTCAGGGCTATTCTCAGCCCACGCGGATGACCAGCCCGAGTGGCTCTGCTCGTGCGAGCCTTTCCCAGGACGTGGCGCTTTTGAAAGAGCAGCTTGGGGAAATGCGCTTTGAGGTGGAGCGTCTCCTTCGTGAGAACCAGGCGCTTGAGTTGCGAATGAAAAAACTGGAGGCTCAAGGAGCTGCTGCGGTGAGTGACGTGGTATTTCGCCAAGAACTTGCCTCTCTCAAAGCGGAATTTAATCGCCTGAGCAAAGCGCAGCGTGAGGAGCTCGCGAAGCAAATCACCAAACAAATTAAGGGTTTGGCTGATCAGGTGAATCAAGGAGCGGCCTCCTCCGGTGGAGCTAGCTCTAACAGAACTCCCGTTATCACTGAGTGGGACTCCAACAGTTTCCCAAAGACTGGCATTTACTATAAGGTACAACCAGGAGATACCCTGTCTAAGATTGCCTCGGAGGTCGGATCAAAAATTTCCTACATTACGCATGCGAACAAAATTCCGAATCCCGATCGGCTGCAAGTTGGCAGAGAACTCTTTATACCGATCGATAATCAATAATTTATAGCTCATGGCGAAACGCAAAACAGGCCTCGGTCGAGGACTCGGAAGTCTCATCTCAGGAGGCGTCTCCAAATCCGAACCCGCAAAGAAAGCAGCGAAGAAGGCATTTGCTAAAAAGGCTCCCGCCAAGGTTAAGGAAAAGCTGGCACCCCAGGAGGATTCCGCCCCAGGGTTTGCCGAATTGCCAATCAGTGCGATTGAGCCCAATCCTTACCAACCGCGCCGTGATTTCGTTGAAGCCCATTTGAATGAGCTTGCTGAGAGTATTCGCTCTGAGGGATTACTCCAACCTGTTGTCGTGCGACAAGTCGGCAAAAATTATCAATTGATCGCTGGTGAACGTCGTTGGCGTGCGTGTCAGCAGTTGAAGCTGAAAAGTATTCCTGTTCGGCTGGTTGAAGCGAGTGATGCCTCTTCAGCTACCTTAAGTCTGATTGAAAATTTACAGCGTGAAGGTCTAAACCCGGTTGAAGAAGCACTTGGCTATGCAAGCCTCTTACGTGACTTTGACCTGACCCAAGAACAAGTAGGTGAACGCGTAGGGAAGGGGAGAGCTACGATTGCCAATGCCCTTCGTTTGCTGCAGCTGGAAAAAGAAATCCAGGGGTTTCTGAGAAAAGGCCATCTTTCAACCGGTCATGCCAAAGCACTTCTCGGAGTTGAGGAACCGGCTCAGCGTACCATGCTTGCCCGTCGTGTGGTCGAAGAAGGATCCAGTGTGAGGGATACTGAGAAATATGCTCGGCAAATCAAAGAATCCCGCGGGCAGAGCTCTTCCAAGTCTAATGCCAGCCGGCCTGCCAGTGAGACAGCCGCGGTACGTGAGATTCAGGACAAAATTTCTAAGCGGTTTAAAACCCGGGCTTCGATCAAACATGGCCCGAAAAAGGGGCGAATTGTCATTGAGTATTTTGGCAACGATGATTTGGCGCGTATACTCGAAGAAATGGGGGTTGAAGGGTAAGTCTGCTTTTGACTTGCACTGTAGGAACTCGGTGAGCAAATTAGCGCGTTTTTTCTAAAGAGCATTCACATGACTATTATAATCGCTATATTCAGCTTCGTTCTGGTTCTCCTTTGTCTTTTCACGCTTCTCGTTGTGATGGTTCAAAAACCTAAAGGAGACGGTGGTATGGGCGCTGCATTGGGTGGAGGTTCTATGGAAGCTGCATTAGGAGCTGAAACAAGCTCCCTGTTGACCCGGATCACCATTTACGCGGTCATTGGATTTTTCGTGCTGACGTTCAGCCTTTATCTTGGAAACCTATCTTCCCAAAAGAGTGAGACAGAAGAAGGCAGTGAAAGTATTCTCAGCGAGATCGTTGATGAAGCTGCAGCAGAAGCCTCAAATGCACCTGAGGCAGAAAGCGCCCTTCAGCAAGTTTTGGATTTGAGTGAAGGTCAGGAAGCTCCTGCTGCTGCTGAGCAAGCCGAAGCTGCCGGCCAAGAACTGGAAGCTGCTGCTGAAAATGTTGAGGCTGAGGTCGAAGAAAAAGTAAATCAGTAGCGCTTCTTCTGCAACATGCGTAGAGCTGCGGAGTCTCAGGACACTATGTTTCGCGCAATCTATGCCACTCTTAGTATCTCGGTGATACTTATGCTTGTGACTTCCTCTGTCTCTGGACAGCGGTCGAACAAGCGACCTAAGATTGAAATCCTTCGTGAGATTGACCTCGAAGAAGGGCGACAACGCTTGATCGATTTTAGACGGATGTGGGTCGTCGGGGATATCAGTCTTCGGTATTCACTCCAATATATTCCCCGGCGCGGCAAGCGGAAGGAGATCGAAGGAACCTTGTGGGGAACCAATGGCTTGGGTGGTCCTGTATCACTTATAAAACTCCATGGAGATTCGGAATCTCAGCTTTACCTGCAAAGTGGACCCTTTGCATCTGTTTCCAAGAAACAAAATGCGGAGGCTCGGTGGGCAATGGTAGATGTTTTGGATTGGTTCAAAACAGTAGACGATCAGATTACGCTTACTGCCTTCGACTTAATGATGCCGTTTATTTACTGGAAGGATTGGTCTTACGAAGGAGTGACCAAAGTGAATAGTCGAGTAGCTCATGCCTTTCTTTTGACAGCACCCGAGTCTTTTCAAAACAACTCGCTTGGCTTACATGCGGTGGTGGTCTTTCTGGATGAAAGTTTCAACGCCTTGCTTAAAGCCGAGTATGTGACTGCTGATGACCTGGTCATTAAATCACTCCGCTTGATTGATATTAAAAAGGTGGACGATGTGTGGCTGCCGAAGACCTTCGACTTCTTAGATGAAGAGAGTCGGGATAAGACGCGCCTTAGAATCCGTGAAGCCGCCGTGCATCTTGATTTCAGTGACCACCCATTTGGCCGTGGGGTTATTCCTGAGAGTGTACCCGAAATTCCACTATCTCGGTACAAAGAATTAAAATAAAGTAGTTCGACCCATGAATTGTTTGCCTAAGTTTGTTTTAAGAAAAACTCTCAGCCGTGTTGAATTTCCCTAGGGGATTCTCTCTTAATGGAAAGCTGTAGTTGAATTATGGTTGCACAGGTGAAGAATTCGATAGATAAAAGGCAAATGCTACCTTGCAAAGGGTACAACAATCAGAAAATATAAAACAGAATCAGTTAAAAACTCCTACACAAAGTAAACAACGACAACGTTACTTATTCACCATTAAATCAAAAAAGGTAATATAATCATGGCAGTTAAAAAGAAATCCGCAACAGCGCCATTGACCTTCGATATCGGAGGAAAGCTATTGGACAAAATCGAAACCCTTCAGAAACGGTCCGGCGCCGCTTCAAAGAGTGAAGTGATTCGATATGCCCTTCAAGAATTTGACTTCGCAGGAGTTCAAATTGAGCCCAAGTCTAGCAAGCAAATTTCAGTTCGTCTCTCTAACAAAGCAAAAACCGAGCTCCTTCGTGCTTCGAAGAAACTCAAGGTGAGCGTTGGAGAGTTGCTTCGTTTGAGTGTTGAGTCTTTGCCTAAAAGAATGGCTGCAGGCTCATTAGCTCCGGCTGCTCCTGCACCTAAAAAAGCGGCCAAGAAAAAGGCTGCTAAAAAGAAGGCTGCTCCGAAAAAGGCCGCCAAAAAAGCTGCAAAGAAAAAAGCTGCTCCAAAGAAAAAAGCCGCTCCAAAGAAGGCTGCTAAGAAAAAGGCTGCTAAGAAAAAGGCTGCTCCAAAAAAAGCCGCTAAAAAAGCTGCCAAGAAAGCAGTGAAGAAAAAAGCTGCTCCCAAAAAGGCTGCTAAGAAAGCTGCCAAAAAAGCTGCGAAGAAAAGAGCTAAGAAAAAGTAAGCTTAAAGTAATTTCTACACAAAGCGGGTAGCCCTCAAAGGCTGCTCGCTTTTTTTTGTACTTTTTCTTGATAGGCCGAAACAAAGCTTGTCTCATACACCGCTTTAAAATTCTGCATATCCACTTCAAAACACTGACGCATGACACTATCTCCTTGGGCGAGTAATATTTCACCTTCACCAACTCTAGCCGTCGATGCGCGCGTAAAGGAACTCATTGCTTCCGGTGAAGATATTGCGGGCTTCGGAGCGGGAGAACCCGATTTTGATACTCCAGCCTTTATCAAGGATGCCTGTAAGGAAGCACTTGATCAGGGTAAGACGAAGTATGCTGCCTCCTCAGGTGTGCCAGCTCTAAGATCCGCCTTGGCTGAAAAGTACCGTTCCTTCAATGGAATAGAAAATGCCTCAGCAGCGGAGGTCATTGTTTCACCGGGTGGTAAGTATTCTTGTTACTTAGCAATTCTAGCTACCTGTGGTCCCGGCGATGAGGTCCTCATTCCGGCACCGTATTGGGTCAGTTATCCAGAAATGGTTAAACTTGCCGGTGCTACTCCTAAAATCATCGAGGTGGGTGACGAGCAGGGATTCAAGATCACACCAGAACAGCTTGAAGAATCCATTTCTGAAAAATCCAAGTTGTTAATCCTCAATTCACCGAGCAATCCTACAGGTGCTGTATATTCGAAGGATGAACTCGAAGCTCTGATGGAGGTCGTTGTGAAACATGATCTCCACTTAATGTCAGATGAGATTTATGAGTATCTCTACTATGATGGCTTAAGCCATACGTCCCCAGCTTCCTTTAGTGCTGAAGCGGCAGCTCGCACCATAACTGTCGGAGGCTTCAGTAAGACATTCTCGATGACGGGTTGGCGCTTGGGTGCTTTGCATGCTCCTCTGGAAATTGCCAAGGCCATTGGTAGCATCCAGAGTCAAACGAGTTCGAATGCGACCACGTTCGCCCAATGGGGTGCTTTGGCTGCGCTGGAGAAGCCTGACTTGGCTCGAGCCGCTCTCGATGAGATGCTGGTGGCTTTTGATCGTCGCCGGTTGAACCTGCTCGATGGTTTGAATGGAATTGATGGGGTCAAATGCCTGCGGGCCCAAGGTGCCTTTTATTTATTTCCAAACGTCTCTTCGTTTGGACTGTCCTCAAATGACTTTGCGGCTCGTTTATTGGAAGAGGCGAAAGTCGCTGTTGTGCCTGGTAGTGGTTTTGGTGCGGATGACTACATCCGTCTGAGTTATGCCACCTCGGATGAAATCATTGAGAAAGGTCTCAGTCGCCTAAAAGACTTCTGCGCGAGTTTCTAATCCCAAAATCTTAAAGCCAATTCTGAGAAGCAACGTATCCCGATTGGCAGTGCGTCGTCATTGAAGTCAAAGTCGGCTTGGTGAAGCTGTGGGAACCGGTCGGCCTCCGGTGGCTTTAGCCCTAATCCGAAAAAGCAGGCAGGTGACTGTTGCGCGAAGTAGGAGAAGTCTTCACCGACTAACTGAGGGAAAACCGATTCCACTTGAGTCACCGAATGGTCTATTTCTTTGAATGTGCTCTGAAGGTAGTCGACTGCTTCTGGTGCATTGGAAAGGACTGGATAACCTTCGATGAGATTCACATCAGCAGTAGCCCCCATCGCTTCAGCAGTACTTGTAGCTATGGTCCGGATACGATCAAAAACCAATCGCTGCGTCTCAGTGGAGAGTGTTCTTATTGTCCCGTTTAAATAGATTGAATCAGGGATGATATTGAATGCTGATCCACCTTGAAACTGCGCCACGGTGATCACGATTGAATCCTCGGGTGCCGTGCTACGAGAAGCGATTGATTGAAGGGCGAGTACCACTTGGCTCCCTACGAGGATAGGATCTATGCATTTTTGTGGCCTTGCGGCATGTCCTCCACGTCCGTGGATAGTGATTTCAAACTCATCTGCATTTGCCATCATGGGGCCCTTGCAAGTTGTGATCTCGCCAAGGTTTATGGAAGGCCAGCCATGCAGGCCGAAGACCATGTCCACGTCTGGATTTTTAAGAGCACCTTCGGCGACCATTTTCTCCCCGCCGGCTCCACCTTCTTCTGCGGGTTGAAAGAAAAATTTAACTGGCCCTTTTAGGGAATCAGAAAGCTCAGACAAAACCAAAGCTGTGCCCAAGAGGCAGCTAGTGTGACCATCATGGCCGCAAGCATGCATGAGACCCGGTCTTTCTGATGACCAAGCCTTACCCGACTTCTCTTCAATGGGTAGGCAATCCATGTCCGCACGAAGGGCAATAGCGCGCCCTGGCTTGTCGGAGCCTAGGGTTGCAATAATTCCCGTTTTGGCGACGCCTGTTTGGATTTCAAAACTTCCACAATCATTCAGTCGTTTGACTACTTTGGATCCTGTTTCGGTTTCCTGGTATCCCAGTTCTGGATTTCGATGCAGATCATGCCGGAATTCAATTATTTCTGGTAGGTAACGATCGATGATGGGCTGGACAGAAGGCATAGCTTTGTAGGAATAAATAAGAACCTTTCTAGGGCTCGAACACTTTGCAATCATCTACTTTTGTATTTTGGAAAATACAGAACGCACTCCTCCAGTAGGGGAGTGCGTTTTTGTTTTAGGGCGTTTTACAATAAACATATCATTATATCATGATATGATGATATTTTACTTGATAATCTCTTCGAAACTGCCCTCACTATGATTCCTATGAGTAAGGATTTCATATTTTCTTCTGAATCCGTCGGCGAAGGACATCCGGATAAAGTATCGGATTATATCTCTGACAGCGTATTGGATGCTTGTTTTGAACAGGACCCCACAAGCCGCGTTGCCTGCGAAACCCTCGTTAAGAGCAACTGCGTATTCTTGGCTGGTGAGATCACCACCCAATCAAAATTTGACTACGAGCAAGTCGTGCGTCAGGCCATCACCGATATTGGTTATGTGAACGACGATGATGTATTTCATGCTGATAAGGTATTTATCACCAACGCTCTTACTCAGCAATCACCAGATATTGCGCAGGGTGTAAATGCTGCTGCAGCTGAAGGAAAAGATACCGATGAGCAGGGAGCAGGAGACCAGGGAATCATGTTTGGTTATGCCTGCGATGAAACGCCAGAATTGATGCCGGCGGCCATCATGTATTCTCACCGAGTGAATCGTAAGCTTGCCGAAGTGCGCCGCACTGAAGAAGGAAGATGGCTTCGACCCGATTGTAAGTCACAAGTATCAGTCGAATACAAAGACGATAAGTTGGTTGGAATCACAGCCGTGGTTGTATCAACCCAACACACGGATGACCTTGATCACGTATTTATTCATGACTTTGTTGTAGAGAAAGTTGTAAAGCCGGTATTACCAGCTGAACTCCTAACCGACGATACGCAGTATCTTATTAACCCGACTGGCCGCTTTGTTGAAGGGGGTCCTCAAGGGGATGCTGGTTTGACTGGTCGTAAGATCATTGTGGATACCTACGGAGGTTGGGGACGACATGGCGGTGGAGCTTTTTCCGGAAAGGATCCTTCGAAAGTAGACCGTTCTGCAGCTTACATGACACGCTGGGTAGCTAAGAACATTGTCGCTGCCAAGCTCGCCACATGTGTGGAGCTTCAAGCGGCCTACGCAATTGGTTATCCACTCCCTGTGAGTATGACCGTTGATACATTTGGTACCGGAAAGGTAGCTGACGAAGCGCTGGTAGAAGCCATCAAAAAGACTTTTAGCTTCAAGCCAGCAGAGATCGTATCACAATTGGATCTGCTGCGTCCGATTTACAGGAGCACAACTCACTATGGTCACTTTGGAAAAGAAGAGTTGCCTTGGGAACAAACAAACAAGGTCGACGAATTGACCAACAATTTAGCCTAAATTTTCTATGGATACACAGACTGAAGTACAACCTGACTATAAGGTAAAAGACATTTCCTTGGCCGAACTAGGTCGAAAGGTAATTGATATGGCTGAACCGGAAATGCCCGGTCTTATGGCTCTTCGCGAAGAGTACGGTCAAGATAAGCCTCTTAAAGGTGCTCGCATTTGCGGATGTTTGCACATGACAACCCAAACTGCGGTTTTGATTGAAACCCTACAAGAATTGGGCGCCTCTGTTCGCTGGTCTTCTTGTAACATCTTTTCTACAGAAGATGCTGCTGCAGCAGCGGTTGCCGCCGCCGGCACACCTGTGTTTGCCTGGAAAGGCGAAACGGAAGAGGAATACGAATGGTGTATCCAGCAAACGCTTCGCTGGCCTGATGGCTCAGGTCCGAATATTCTTCTCGATGATGGAGGAGACCTCACAGCCATCGTTCACAAGGACCATCCAGAACTGTTGAAAGACATTCGTGGATTATCTGAAGAAACCACCACAGGTGTTCACAGACTTTACCAAATGGAAGAACGCGGAGAGCTTGGCTGTCCTGCGCTCAACGTAAACGATTCTTGTACTAAATCAAAATTCGATAACGTTTACGGCTGTCGGGAAAGTCTTCTCGATGGAATCAAACGTGCGACTGACGTGATGATTGCTGGTAAAGTGGCAGTTATCGCTGGTTTTGGTGATGTCGGAAAAGGCTGTGCCCAAGCAATGGCTGGCCAAGGTGCACGAGTAATCGTTACCGAAATCGACCCTATTTGTGCGCTTCAAGCTTCTATGGAAGGCTACGAAGTAACCACGATGGAAGAAGCAGCTCCACAAGGTGATATTTTTATTACCACCACGGGCTGTCGCGACATCATTCGACGCGAGCACTTGGACGCGATGAAGGATATGGCAATTGTTGGAAATATTGGACACTTCGATCTCGAGATTGATGTGGCTTCTGTTTTGAACGATCCGTCCATCTCGGTTTTGAATATCAAGTCGCAGGTTGACCAAGTAAATTACCCAGACGGTAAACGCATCATCATTTTGGCTGAAGGCCGCTTGTTGAACCTGGGCTGTGCCACTGGCCACCCTAGTTTTGTGATGAGTGCGAGTTTCACCAATCAAGTGTTAGCTCAAATCGAACTTTTCCTGAACCCGGACAAATACGAAAACAAGGTTTACGTATTGCCTAAGGCGTTGGACGAAAAGGTTGCTATCTTGCACCTGGATAAGCTGGGCGTGAAACTGACTAAGCTGAACGAGGAGCAGGCTGAGTATCTTGGCCTACCAGTCGCCGGTCCTTTCAAGCCAGACCATTATCGCTACTAGTCGAATCTAGTTTAATTTCTGAAGAAGCCGAATTCCCGCTGGGAGTTCGGCTTCTTTTTATCCGTCAATTATCTTTGCCCTTGAAAGGCCCCGCTCTGTCGGATTTCGTACTCCAATTATGAAAGTATATTTAGATGGCCAATTTGTAGATGCAGATGACGCGAAGATCTCGGTCTTCGATCATGGATTGCTATACGGTGATGGTATCTTCGAAGGTATTCGTCTCTATCAAGGCTGCGTCTTTCGATTGGAGGAGCATTTGGAGCGCTTGGAATACTCCGCTAAGGCCATTCTTCTTAAAATGCCATGGTCTCGTCAGGAAATAGCAGATATCGTTTGCGAAACTTGTCGGGTGAACGAGCTGGAAAATGGCTACATCCGTCTCGTCGTGACTCGAGGAAAAGGAAACCTCGGGCTGTCTCCAAAGACTTGTTCGGTCCCGAGCCTGGTTTGCATAGCTGATCATCTTGCTTTGTATCCGGCCGAGTACTACCAGGAAGGCCTCAAGATTATCACTGTGCCCACGCGCCGAATTAACTCCGCTGCTTTGAGCCCCGGAGTAAAGTCCATGAATTACCTCAATAACATCATGGCGAAAATGGAAGCTGATCAGCTCGGATACATCGAGGCTCTCATGTTGAACGATCAGGGCTATGTTGCAGAATGCACAGGTGACAATGTCTTTATCTTTCATAAAGATAAGCTTTGGACCCCTCCTTTTCACGCCGGCGCACTGAAGGGGGTTACTCGAAGTGTCGTTCTGGATATTGCGGAAGATTTGAGCGTACCAGTCATGCAGGAGAATCTGACGCGCTATGACATTTGGATCGCCGATGAATGCTTTCTTACTGGGACTGCCGCCGAGGTTATTCCGGTCGTTGAAGTAGACGGTCGACCTATCGGTGAAGGAACCCCTGGAAAGAAGACAGCAACGTTCCTCGAAGAATTCCGTTCCAGGGTTGCCAAAGAGGGCACTTTTCTGTAAAAATATTCCTCAGATTTCACTGGTTGAGGTTTTGGAATGAACTCCGGTTCTCGGCCTCCTAATTGTTAAGTAATCTTCGCCTGGCGTTTGGTCTATTTTCTGTGGGAATGGACCATGCTTGTAGTTGAAGAAATGAATTTTTCATACATAGTAATTTTTACTAACTAAGTCCCACCCATGGCTGAATCCATAAATTGCGATATTTGCAGTAAACTCGCTACCGTACATCTCACCCAGATTGTGAATGGAAAGATTCACAAAATCGACCTGTGTGAGACCTGTGCCAAAGAAAAGGGAGTGACCGATCCCAATGGATTTTCACTCGCTGACTTATTGGCCAGCAATGGGGACAACGACGAATTAGAAACCTTGCATTCTGATTTAGTTTGTAGTGCCTGTGGGTTTACTCCTGAGGATTATAAAAAACTTGGAAGGCTCGGATGTCCAAGCTGTTACGAAGATTTGGCGCCTATGATCGCGCCCATGCTCACGCACATGCACAAGGGAATTGAGCATATCGGAAAAGAGGCTGAAAACACCCTTGCTCGTGAGGAATCCCAAACGAAAGTATCCGATGTTAAAGCGCTTTTGCAAAAGGCCATCGAGGAGGAACGGTACGAAGACGCTGCGAATTTGAGAGACGAATTATTGCGATTAAATGAGGGAAGTGAGGAATCACATGTCCATTAGATTGCTATTGAAGGGTAGGGGGGAATTAACCCACGGATCGGCTACAAAGTGCCCGATCGTCATGAGTACTCGTATTCGTTTAGCCAGAAATTTGTCGCAGTTCCCCTTCCCAGGTTGGGCCAAAAAGACACAGAAAGAAGAAGTCCTTGGCCGTTGTTTGGAAGCTGCTGCTCGAATTCCCAAGATAAAAAACCCAACCGGTCTAAGAATTGACGAACTGACCGAGTTAGAGCGTCAGATCTTGTTCGAACGGCATTTGATTAGCCGGGAGTTAAGCAACGAACCTGAAGGTGCCGGTGTAGTTATTTCTAAAAACCAGGCCTGTTCTATCATGATCAATGAGGAGGATCACCTCCGCATCCAAGTTATCAAGAACGGGCTACATCTAAAGCGTACCTGGAATTTTATCAACAGCATCGACACTGCAATTGAGGAATCCCTGAACTACGCATATACCAAGGAATTGGGTTACTTGACTGCGTGTCCGACCAATGTGGGCACCGGTTTGCGAGCTTCTGCCATGCTTCACCTACCTGGCCTAGTGATTTCCGGGCAGATGGAAAAGGTGGTTCGTGCTGTGAATCAGTTGGGTATAGCCGTTCGCGGGATATTTGGCGAAGGATCCGACGCGAGTGGGAGCTTTTTCCAGATTTCCAACCAGCAAACGCTTGGTGAGACCGAAGATGAGATTTTGAAGCGCCTTAACAGTGTCATGGCTACGATTATTGAGCGTGAGGAAGATGCACGTGAAAAAGTTCTCGAGGATGACAGTAATAAGGTTTTCGACAAAATCGGCCGCGCATATGGGGTATTAAGGAATGGGCATCTTTTAAGCTCTTCCGAAGCGATGAACCGTCTATCCTTAATTCGTTTGGCAATCGATTTTGGCTCCATACCGGAACAATCTCGTATGTTGGTGGACCGATTATTTATCGAATGTCAGCCCGGACACATCCAATTCAACGCAAATAAAGAAATTGAACCAAACCAGAGGGATGTGCTAAGAGCTTCCCTACTGCGGGACGCTTTCGCCAGACTTCCCGAGCCTACCTTTGATCATTTTACCCAATAAATCCACAACCTAACTTTATCAATTTGTACAAATGGAACCGATGAACAATTTCACTCCGCGCGCTCAGCAGGTATTAGCGCTGGCCCGGAAAGAAGCAGATCGTTTTCACCATAATTACGTGGGAACTGAACATTTGCTGCTGGGGTTAATCAACCTCGGCCAAGGCGTAGCCGTCAACGTGCTGCAAAAGATGGGCCTCGATTTGGTCACAGTCCGCAGTGCCGTCGAAAAGCAAGTCGGCATGGGCCAGGAAGCCAAGCCTTCTGGAAATATCCCTTTTACTCCTCGTGTTAAGAAAGTCTTGGCATTGGCGAGTAAGGAAGCGAAGAACCTCAACCACAGCTATGTGGGCACCGAGCATATTTTACTCGGCCTGCTTCGCGAAGGTGAAGGCGTCGCTGCCCAAGTCCTTAAATCGCTTGATGTAGATATTGAGCGGACCCGAAACGAAATTCTAAGTGAACTGGATCCCAACTACGCAGGTAGTGATGTTGAGGAGCCCGCTTCTGCGCCACATGCTAAAGTTGGAGAAGACAAAAAGGAAGTTAAGACTCCTGCTTTGAAGGCATTTGGTCGCGACCTTACTGAGTTGGCTCGGAAGGGTGAGCTTGACCCGGTCATTGGCCGCAAGAAGGAAATTCAACGGGTAGTTCAGATCCTTTGTCGCCGCACCAAGAACAATCCAGTTTTGATTGGTGAGGCCGGTGTTGGTAAGACAGCGATTGTCGAAGGGCTTGCCCAAGAAGTAATTAATGGAATTGTGCCAGAGATCCTGGCCGATAAACGCGTTGTTACTTTGGACCTTGCTCTCATGGTGGCCGGGACAAAATACCGTGGGCAATTTGAAGAGCGCATCAAAGCCGTCATGGACGAGATCAAGCGCACTCGCAATGTGATCCTTTTCATCGATGAATTGCACACGATCGTTGGAGCCGGTGCTGCTGAAGGAGCGATGGACGCTTCCAATATTTTCAAACCCGCTCTGTCACGTGGCGAAATGCAGTGTATCGGTGCTACAACTCTGGCCGAGTACCGCAAATTTATCGAAAAAGACAGTGCACTAGATCGTCGTTTTCAAAGCGTCAAAGTAGAAGCTCCGTCGAAGGAAGATGCAGTGAAGATCCTGCATGGAATTCGTGGGAAGTATGAAGAGCACCACAATGTGACCTATACGGACGAGTCATTGGAGTTAGCTGTTCAATTGTCTGATCGTTATATCACGAACCGTTTTCTGCCTGATAAAGCCATTGATGTTCTCGATGAAGCTGGTTCACGTGCCCGCATAGCAAGTTTGAACCGTCCACCTGAGCTCGAAGATCTTCAAAACGAGATCGATGAGGTTTGTGGACTCAAGGAAGACGCAATTAGTAAGCAGCATTTCGAAGAAGCGGCCAAATTCCGCGACCAGGAAAAGCAACTCCGTCAGAAGCGTGAGCAGCTAATGGAAGATTGGAAGCAAAGTCGGAAGGAGATGGAAATTGTTGTCGGAGGGGACGATATGTTAAAAATCGTTTCCGGATGGACCGGTATTCCACTGACCCGTATGGAGCAGAAGGAAACTCAACGCTTGCTTCAGCTTGAAAAGGATTTGCAGGAAGATGTTGTTGGTCAAGATGCAGCCACGGAGGTCATTGCCAAAGCGCTTCGACGTTCTCGCGCAGATCTTAAAGATCCTCGCCGTCCAATCGGTTCCTTTATGTTCATGGGGCCGACCGGTGTTGGTAAAACTCACTTGGCTAAGACGCTTGCCGAAAATATGTTTGGCGATCAGGACGCCATTATCCAGATCGACATGTCCGAGTACATGGAGAAATTTACCGTATCTCGTTTGATTGGTTCTCCTCCTGGTTATGTTGGACACGAAGATGGGGGACAGCTATCCGAAGCTGTAAGACGCAAGCCATACTCAGTGGTTCTATTTGACGAAATTGAAAAGGCTCACCCCGATGTTGTTCAGCTTCTTCTTCAAGTGCTTGAAGATGGACGCCTTACGGACAGTCTTGGCCGTGTAGTAGACTTCCGGAACACTATTATCATAATGACCTCCAATGTAGGGGCTCAGTTGATACAGAAGGAGACTTCCCTCGGATTTGGAAAGAAGACAGGGAATGCAGACGATTTCGAACGCGTTAAGGAAAAGATTTTGGAAGAATCAAAACGGGTATTTAAGCCTGAATTCCTGAATCGTATTAACGAATTGGTTGTATTTCGCTCTCTTACTAAACTGGACCTCGTTAAGATCGTTGATATTGAACTTAAGGGTGTCATCAAGCGCTTGGAGTCTCACGAGATCTTCATGACTGTTGGCAAAGAGGCGAAGGAATACCTTATCGAGAATGGCTACGATGAAAAATACGGTGCGCGTCCATTACGGAGAGCCGTTGAGCGATACATTGAAGATCCTCTGGCGGAAGCCATTTTACGTGGTGACCTCAAGAAAGTGGATCCGATAGAAGTCGTCATGGAAGATGGATCGATAAAGTTTGAGCAAAAACAGTCGTCATCTGAAGTGCCATCCAACTAGGTGGATTATAAATGATATTTATTTCAAAGGGCTCCTTCAGGAGCCCTTTATTTTTATGCAACCACAGCACTGTTTGAAAACGTTTACCTTCTAATGCGTTGTTATCTTAAACGATTGTGCTTTTGCCTGTATGGCCTGCTATGGTTAAACCTGTCTCATGTACAGGCTGAAGAAGAGCACCCGTGGATAGGGATCGCGAATGCATCTGTGTTTCCTCAAAAGCTTTTAAACTACCGAGATGCGCATGGCTGGTCGGAGCTAAGGATGTCTGTTTTTCGAGATGCGAAGCATGCCTATGAGCGTCGTCACCCGGTAGCCGAACGACTTCTATACACCTTTCTGTGGATCGACTTGATGCATCAGGAAGAATCTGAATACGTGACTGAGTGGTTAGATAAGATGGGGAAGGCTAATCGTTTGCATGCCAATATGCCTGCTCAGATTACTTATTATCAAGGTATTCTTGGTGAGCGACTTAGTGACGAATTTCTACGATACTTTTTCTCCAAGAGTGATCTGATGAGGTCCACTTACAATCAGTGGGAACCCACTGATTTGTTGACGGAATTCTTTTCTATCCTGGAGCAATTATATTCTAACAATAAGTACCTTTTCGGACAGTACACCGATTTGGCTTTTGCAATCGCCTTTGTTCACGATGTTCCGCCGCCACCTCAATGGCCCCATGGTCAAGTCGGGCAACACGTATTGCCACGGCAACTACAAAGCCCTGGTGAGGTGTTTGCATATTTCACAAATGCACGGAATTCCAAATGGTTTCACAATTCAATTAAACGGTTATCGTTATCGGATGCCATCTTCATGGTAGATGTGATTGTTACGCCTTCTGAAGTGGAATGGGTTCGCAGCAATGTAACGGTGAGCCCTCTTAAATTCGAGGACGTGTATACCATGATCACCTACGATATGTCTCGTTTGGAACGAGGTCAGATGTACTGGGTTTACGATGATTATTCATTGCCTTCAATTTTTCAAGCAGGAGGCATCTGCGTGGATCAAGCCTACTTCGCAAGCCAAGTAGGGAAGGTTCAGGGGTTGCCTACCATAGAATTTTTAGGGTCTGGCTTAGACGGTCGTCACGCGTGGTTTGGTTACTTAAATAACCGAGGTAAATGGGAGATGGATGCAGGGCGTTACGCAGACCAGCGGTTTATCACTGGGCATGCCTTCAATCCACAAACCTGGGGATTTATTTCTGATCACGAGGTTGCGTTTATTGGAGCTGGCTACCACAAATCTAATTCGTTTTACCGGTCCCAAGTCCATTTCTATTGGGCACGCATACTGGGATTTATGGACCAATTGGAACTAGGAGTTAAGGCAGCTGAAGATGCTGTGGCTATGGAGCGCCGCAATGCGGAAGCATGGGAGTTACTTATTGATCTGAGAAAGAAGAATGGTGCTTTGCGGAACCGAGTGGATGCTACCTATCGGTCGGCCCTTTCGGCTTTTAGAACCTATTCCGATCTGGAAGCAGAGTTTTTGACCTCATTTGCTGAGTATCTTGATGCCACCGGGCGTGAGAATTCAGCTCGTGTTGAGCGGAATCGCATTACCTACCGCAATAAGGACAATCGCTCGGATCTGGCTATACAGAATGCTGTAAAGATTCTTGAGGAATCCATGCAATCAGACTCTCGGTCCGCTCAGATGTATGTATACAAGAAGCTACTGTATCAACTAGGAGACCAAGCTGGAATACAGCTATTGGATCAGTTGGTTTTGCCGTTCATGAATTATCTTATGAAGGAGGGGCGTACCGGAGATGCTAAGATCGCAATTACGGAAGCTGAACGGGTTTTGAATCCCGCTACCCAATCGCAGATGGCCGGGGAAATTTCTAAGATAAAAGCCCAAGTTGGACTCTGATGGATTCAAGCTTGAAAAAGCTAACTTAATTTGGATGCTAGGCGGCTTTATTTGGCTGATGCTGAACCAATAGCATACCAGTCTACCTAGATTGCCATGGATAAAACACTGATCATTTTTAAGCCCGACTGCATGAAGAAAAAGCTGATGGGCTCCGTATTAAGCCGGTTCGAAGCGGAAGGGTTTTCGGTCGCTGGATGCAAGATGATGCAGCTTGATTCCAGTTTACTTCGGACTCACTATGCTCACATCGCGGAATTACCCTTTTTCCCTGAAATCGAGTCGTTTATGGCTTCTGAGCCTGTCGTGGTCATGATTCTGCAGGGCGAAGGCGTCATTCCTAAAGTGCGTGAACTGCTTGGACCCACAGATTCAACCAAGGCTCCAGCTGGAACCATTCGCGGCGATTACGGTGAAACGGTAATGATTAATGTGGCGCATGCATCCGATAGTCCGGAAGCTGCTGAGGCAGAAATCGCACGATTCTTCACCGAGTCCGACTTCATAAAGTCGTAGCCTCTGTGTATTGGGAGCGTGTGTATTCACCCGCTTTTTTATTTTCTCTTGAGGAAGATGCGCTAGCGTTGGCCTAGATGTATCGCTGTGCCGCTAGAATTCCCGAACAACTCGCTGAGTTAATTGAGTCTTTCGCCGTACACGTTGAATTGGAGAAAGGGCTGAGCAAGAATACTGTTTCTGGCTATTTCAGTGACTTGGAGCAATGTGCCGGGTTTTTAAAATCACTCAACCTAACGGATTGGACGCAAGTCTCACATGAACACATATCCTTGTGGATCAGTTCGCTCAGCGGAGATGATTATGCTGTAGCCAGCTTAGCGCGTAAGCTGACAAGTATCAGATTGATGGCCCGCTTCCTCGTAAAGGAGGACATTCGCAAGGATGACTTCAGTGAATTAATCACGGGTCCCAAAATGGTTCGTCGCTTGCCTGAGACATTGAATCCCGAGGAAGTGGACAGGTTGCTGGCCACCCCGGATGTAAACACACCTTACGGCCTGCGTGATCGTGCCATGCTGGAGCTGTTTTACTCCAGTGGTTTGCGTGTATCAGAAATGGGTGGATTGGAGTTACACCAGTTGGATTTGGATCATGGTTATCTGCGAGTTTTTGGAAAAGGGTCTAAAGAAAGACTCGTTCCTGTTGGTTCACGGGCCATTGAAGCCATTCGCTCCTATTTAGATGCTGGACGAACATTCTTTGTAAAACCGCATACGGGTAGTGATTTGTTCCTCAGTGAGCGGGGAAAGGGGATTAGCCGAAAAATGCTTTGGGTTATCATCAAGCGTTGTGCCACGGTAGCCGGGATCGAAAAACCGGTTAAACCTCATTTGCTAAGACACTCCTTTGCGACTCATTTGCTGAATGGCGGGGCTGATCTACGTGCGATTCAAGAAATGCTTGGGCATGCCGATATCTCAACGACGCAGATTTACACCACGGTTGAAGATAGCCGTCTTATTGATCAGCACAGTAAGTTTCACCCGCGAAATCGATTGGGTGATTGAGGCAAGCTTCTACTGCACCATCTCGTAGGAGATAACTTTGCCCTCGCGGAAATCAACCACCAGATTCTTTTCTGGTTCACCATAGCTTCCTACAACGACGTGGTTGTCCCAATACGGCCTTCTAATCCAACTTCCATAATACGAGTCGTAGGTGAAAAATCCGTGGTGACCACCATACCCATAGCCATGAATGGGGCGGGGACGGTATTCATAATAGGTCCATACCTCTGTGGTCCCATCTTTTGTCCGTTTCTTGGCTTTCCTGTCTGGCATGCCTGCTGCCATCATCACCATTTCGTGTGTGAAATCTAAATCGACTTCACCTTTCAGGATCGTTTCCTTTTGATTGGCCGAATAGCTCTCAAACAAATCCTTGTTTTCATCTACACGTGATTGAGGAGTGGATACGCAGCCGCTCAATCCAAGTATACCTAATAACGATACGACAATAATTGTTTTCATGATGATCTTATACTCTGAGAACATTTTTCCCTCTCCGGTTCCCATATTTCTAGTTCTTTTTACCTTCCTGTAGCCAAGATTAATTTGACAGGTTGTTTTGGTGCAATTTAAAAGACTTCTTCAGGTGGAAGCTGTATTGACAAGACAAGTATTGGTGCTGAATCGGTGCTGGCAAGCAGTCAACGTCGTCGGTGTTAAACGAGCATTCAGTCTTTTGGTCCAAGGTCATGCAGATGTTATTCATCAGGAAGAAGGTGACTTTCAGTTATACGACTTTGATCAATGGGTGGATTCATCAAATTTGTTGGGTGATGGAGGACCTGAGTACCTTCACACGATTAACCACCTCATTCGCTTACCTAAAGTGATCATTTTAAAGGTCTTCGATCGATTGCCTATTAAAGAAGTGAAGTTTCATCGAAATAACATTTACGATCGAGATAAGCACCGTTGTCAGTATTGCGGAAACCAATTTATTGAAAATGAGCTCAATCTGGATCATGTGATTCCTCGTCACCACGGAGGACGAACTTCATGGGAGAATGTAGTTACCTCCTGTATCCGGTGTAATTCGAAAAAAGCGGACCGTCTCCCCCACGAGGCAGGAATGCGGCTTATTCGAAAACCGGCCAAGCCAAAATGGAGGCCCTTCGTATCCGTCGCAGAGAACAAAGAGAAAAATTCCTCCTGGGACTATTTCCTGAATCCGTTGAAGCTATCTTAACTGCGTTCAGCTAAGATAAGGGGAGCCAGAATTTCATGGTGGTTCCTTCTGTGCTCGATTCTTTTACCTCTATGTCTCCTCTATGGCTTCGCAGTATTCGTTTCACGATGGACAGCCCCAATCCTGTGCCTCCAGGTCTGCCTGTTAAGAAAGAGTCGAATATCTTTTCCTTTAGATCACTCTCAATTCCAGGACCCGTATCCTCGATTTCAATACAACCAAATGGTTGTTCTCCAATCGGTTCGCTGTAGCAACGAAAAGTTATTTGGCCTCCTTCGGTCATTACTTGCGATGCATTTAGAATTAGATTCAGAATAACTTGTTGGATTTGCCCTTTATTGGCTTCTACTATGATTTGTTCTTCCGTGGGTTCAAACACGGCGGAGATTTTGCTTTGTAGCAACTTCAGTCGCACGAGCTGCATACTTTCTTCAATCAGGCTAGAAACATTCCAGTGCGAGTGCATGGACTCCGACGTTTTCCCAAAGCCCAGAACTTGTTCCACGATGCCTTCCAGTTGACCAATTTTCTCATCGATGATCTGCGCATCTTTGCGCCGTTGGTCTCCTTCTTCAAATTTTAGGTCAAGACTGCCGAATAGAAGTTTGATAACCGTTAACGGATTTCGAATCTCGTGGGCGATCTCTGCGGCCAACAATCCAAGAGTGATCAGCTTATCATTCTTTTGCAGATGCTCTTCATTCTCGAACATCATGGTGTAGAGCCTCAGATTCTGCATGGCCACTGCGCTGAAGCTGGCAAGGGTGCTCAAGATGCGTTTCTCCTGGTCGTTTACACGATGCATCTTATCCGCGTAGGTGGCTAATAGCCCGATCACTTCATTTTCCCAGAGAATCGGACAACAGACCATGGATTGGAGGTTCTCACCACCCACAATATCCCAAAAATGATCCTCCTCAGAGCGTCTTAGATCAAAAACATCGATGGGGCGTTTTAGTTGTACCGCCGATCCAAAGGACGAATCCTGAAGCTCCAACTCAGGCAAGGGATCATACTTTCCTTTGGCTCCGTGCATGGAGTGGATCTTTAAACTTTCCTTATCAGGACTCAGCACCAGTAGCATCGATAAACGACATCGCATTATGCCATGCGTTTCACGCGTGATGGTTTCTAGCAAATCATCGAGGTCCAACCTTGAGATTAAGTCCTGCCCCATTGAAATGAGGGATTCCAACTGCTGTGAGCGGTTTTGAAGACTTTGAATGAGCCAGAGCTGGCCCACAATCTGAGTCGTCTCCTCGGCGATTATCTCTAGTGCTTTTTGGGTGTCTTCTGAGAATGCGTTCTTGCGATCTGAGCCTATGTTTATGACGCCTGTAACCTGGCCTTTTTCTATCATCGGGCAGGCAAGTTCACTCCTCACATGATCGGATATTTTGAAGTAACGTGAGTCTTGTTCTACATCGTGAACCAACAGGGACTTTCCGTGCAGAGCCACCCAACCCGTAAGACCGACTCCTACTGGAAGATGAACGTCACTGCTGTCTTTGGGAAGCCCACGATTCACCTCTATATCGAGCTTTCGGGTATCGGGGTTTATGAGTGCTATGCTCGCCGAGTAGGCTGCAAAATATTGCTGAACGAGCTCCAAGATGGATGTGAGCGCACTTTGAGGATCCTTCGCTTCATGCCCGATCACACGTATACGATACAGTAGATCTATCAGTGCATCTCGTTCATTTGCTTTGCTCATTTTTTAGCCAAAATTGATTTGGTTGATCACCAATCGCATAAAAACAAATTACGCTGCAAGGCGCATCTTTCAATCATGCTATCTATTTAATGGACTGCCTTGAAAGCATCGGATGCGACCACTTCACGAAGCATCGTCTTCAGGTCTACGAGGTTGGTGCTGCTCTTTTCGCCCTCTTTGTCTCGAGAGTTTTCGATATAGAAGGTATCCACAGCAATGTTTCTCTCAGTAGCGATTCTTGCGAAAGTGATATCGTAACCCTTTTCGTAAATCACTTTGCCTAGGAAATAGAGTAGGCCTATCTGATCGTAAGCTTCGATTTCTACCACGGTTTTTTGTAACTCTACTTCGTGGTATACGTCTACTGTTTCAGGGAAAGGCGTGTGGCTGTATTTATCGGTTGTGAAGAGGTTGCTTGGCTTTTGGGACTTGGACTGATTCAGGATATCCTTTGTGAGGTCTTTGTTTTCTACCACAGCCATGTTGAGGCATTCCTCGAACTTCTCTCTTACGGACTTGCTTTGCACAATGCCTCCCTTGGCATCACATACGTAAAAAGTGTCGATGGTGATGTGGTCCATTCGATTGATGGCCTTGGCGCTTACGATGTTCAACCCCGCCAGACTGAACGATCCAGCCAGCCTATAAAACAACCCTGCGCGGTCCCAGGTGACAACGGTTACGGCTGTATGTCCTTTGTTGAAATCATCTGTCCAATCGAGAACCGGAGCAAGAGCAGCCAGTGATTCTGCTTCGCTTATATTTCGCAGCAACTGATTCACCAACTTGATGTGGATGATTAACTCTTCGACACTGTTATGAACAAAGTAGCGTTCTGGCAGGAGGTTACAATGAGCATGGATCTCTTCCTGCGATACATCTGCGATGTTCATGCTGAGAAGCTTTTCGTAAATCATGCTCTTTTGCTTCTCCAGTTCCTTTTCCAGACTGTTCTCTGAAGCAAGGTGGTTGCTGGTCGCGGTGAAAAGTCTCCTGTGTAGCATGTCCTTGTAGCTATTCCAGAGAGAGGAGGAAGTGCCACAAGCATCGCAGTAGGTGTGAATGTAGAGTAAGTTGAGTTGGGTCTGGTTCTCAACTTTGTCTGCAAAAGATTGAATGTTCTGGGGATCATCAATGTCGTGATGCTGCCAGAATCGTGCCATTTCCAGGTGATTACCTATAATAAACAAAATTTCTTCATGAAGGCGTGGATCAACGTCCATGCGTTTGAGAATCGGTTTTGATATCTCTACTCCTACTTTGTCATGTCCTTTAATGCCTTCGCCTTTTCCAATGTCGTGAAGCAAAAGGATTAGATAGAGAATGGCTGGATCGTCCAATCTGTGGTATTCCTCGCGGTAATGACGAAGCTCCTTCGATGTATCTGTTACCACATTGTCCAGCTGCTTAATGGTGTTCAGAATGTGGAAATCGATCGTGTAGCGATGATAGTACTCATGTTGAACCAAGCAAGTGAGTTTCTCAAACTCAGGCATCATTTTGCCCAACACGCCCAAGTCGTGCATGCTGTTCAAACTGGAGTAGACATTGCCCGCGTCTGACAGAATGGACCGAAACGTTTTATTGGCTTGAGGTGAGTGAATTACCTCGTCGTCGATCAGGTGTAGGGACTTGGTTATCAAGTTTGTTAAGTCGAAGTCTAGCTTCACTCCCAGTTGTTGACGGTGCCGGAATACTCGAATGAGCCTGATCGGATCCTCCTTGAAAATATTTCGGTTTTCCATCGTCAGCTCCTTACCGCGCACCATAAATCCATCGATCAATCGAGGGCGTTCGCTACGTCGCGAATTAAGAACTTCCCTGAATGAAATCTTTGAGCGCTCGGTCTCAAGTAGGGCCAACCGTTGCTCTAGAAGAATCGAGAGCTTCAGGATGTTTTGAGCATGCCGGTAATAATCACGCATGAACGCCTCTACGCGTTTGAGGGAATCATCCTGCGGGTAATTGAAATTCTTTGCAGTTACGTATTGCATCTCAAAAGTCAGGATGTCCGTAGGTCTGCCACTTTGAAAGTGCACTTCATTCCGAGTACGAATAAGAAAGTCATATGCTTTGCGAAGGCGCTTGCGCTCGTCCTTGGACAAATAACCTTTCTCAACCATTTCAGTGAGGCTGGATGTCCCGAGCTTGATCTGCCCCATCCAGAGAAGGTTGTGGTAGTCACGCATTCCACCCACCGCATTCTTGATGTCTGGCTCTTGGATCAGGACGGTGTCGCCAAATTTTACTCTTCGGGCCCGTTTATCAGCCAATCGATCCAGGATATACTGTTGGGCGTTTTTGTTACAGAAGTTCCGGTAGGCTTGCTCGAAAATTTGAAACAAATTGGTGGACCCGGCTACGAGTCGCGATTCCAGCATGGCGTTCTTCGATTGCACGTCCGCTTTGGCCTCTTCCATCGATTGTTTGATGGTTCGAGTAGAGTGGCCGACTTTGAAACCGAGATCCCAAAGCATATAAAGAATGCGCTCCGTAAATACCTCCTGGAACTTAGGAAGAATTTTTGCCCGTATCTTTTCAGGATATAAGAACATGATATCCACATCACTGTAAGGGCACATTTCTGCACGTCCGTATCCGCCGAGTGCAAGCAAGCCAGTAGGGAAGGGGAGTTTCCCATACTCCTCCTCAAACGCCTTCATATCATACTCAAACATATGGCGCAGCAATTGGTCGATGACGTGCGACCGAGCCTTCACTACTTTCAGTCCTGAGGTTTGCTTATCATGAAGCTTGCGCAACTTGATATCTTCCTGAGCCATCCACTTCTTGTAAATTTCCAGACGGTCTTTCCTGTCGCATTTTTCAGCAACATACAGACGGACCAGTTTGGCCTTGGGTGGATCTTGTTCGGTGGTATCAGGCATGATTCAAAGGCAAAGGGTGTACGCAGAGCTTTCGAAAGGGCAAGTATCTTGTCTCGATTCTGCTTTTGGCAAACCGCTTGACTTGCATCGGGCTATGAGAAACCGTCGATTCCTCTTATCCAACCAAGTGATCTAACTCCTTTTTTTTATTTATCATGGCAGGCGTAGGCAAACTACTCAAACAGGCTCAGAAAATGCAGAAAAAGATCGAAGCGCTCGAGGCCGAACTGGCTGAGCAAACGATTGATGTATCTAGTGGAGGCGGTGCGATTAACATTACTGTGACCTTGTCCGGAGATATTAAGGCGATCCAACTGGACCCTGAATTTCTCAAGGAAGATAAAGCCTTCGTGGAAGAGACTTTGGCTACTGGAGTCCAAGATGCGATTGAAGCTGCCCGGAAGGGTAAGGAAGAAGCGATGGGAGATGTCACTGCCGGCATGCAAATGCCCGGCCTCTTCTAGGTTTCGCCTGGTCGTTGCATGACGCCTTCGTTCGATCATCTGGTTAAGCAGCTTAAGAAGTTGCCGGGGCTAGGCTTTCGTTCTGCCGAGCGAATCGCCCTCCACCTTCTGGTTGAACAACAGGATGTTATGCCTGGCCTCCTTGAAGCATTGGAAAGTGCTTCCAAGCAAGTGGGCCGTTGTGAGCGCTGCGGCAATTTGGCTGAAGAAAGCCTCTGTTCTGTCTGCGAAGACCAGCGTCGTGATGACTCCCTCTTATGCGTAGTCGAGCAGGTGCCTGACTTGATGGCCATTGAAAGCTCGGGATCCTATCGAGGGCTCTACCATGTTCTCCATGGGAAATTGTCTCCCATTAAAGGGATTGGGCCGGATCAGTTGAATCTCAATTCGATTGAAAAGCGCCTCGAAGAGTCGCCCATTTCAGAAGTTGTTTTGGCCCTCTCAAACGACATAGAAGGAGAAGCAACCTGCCACTACATTTCAGAGACCATGCTCGATGGTCGCCCCATTAAGACTAGTCGGATTGGCTTTGGCCTGCCGAGCGGGGGAGGGATCCTTTACGCCGACCAGATTACGGTCAAAAGTGCGATTGATGGCCGCAGAGACTACGACAGCTAGTGTTAAACTGTAGGAGGGGGTTTACCCCCCGATCCTCGTGAAGTTCATCTCTTAATTGGAATTTCTATGGTTCGTTTATCAACCAAGCAATCACGGGTGAAATCTTCTGATACGTGAATGAATCGGAGTTTCCCTATAGAACCACCTTGATCCCGAAAACCTAACTATTTTTTCTGGCTGCTGTCCCGGCATATACCGCCACACAATAAGGCACGCAGTAAGTGAGCAACAGTTTGGGCCAGTGAATGAGCTCCCAATTCCCCCCCAAGATTGAATCTCCTTGATTGATCAGATTGAGAATGGTCCCCACGACCAGTGCCATTTTCAGGCCGGTCAGTTGGATGGATCGGGTAGATGCGGTTTGGAGCCAGGATTCCATGATCCTGCAGACTTGCAGTGCAACCATTGCTTGGCAAACCTGTCTTCTAGTGAGTTCAACTCCAAATACGGAACAGCCATTTATGAGATCTCTATTTGTCACCACTCTTTTTCTAGCCTCAGTCGTTAGCCTGTCCGCAGGCTTCAAATTGGTCCAGGGACCACTCCCAAACGACCCCATGCAGGTTCATATCTATGAATTGGACAATGGGCTCCGCGTTTACCTGAGTGAGAATCACCAGGAACCGAAGTTTTTCGCTGAGCTATCCGTTCGGGCAGGGGGCGCCAACGACCCGGAAACAAACACCGGTTTGGCTCACTACTTGGAGCACTTGTTATTTAAAGGAAACACCAAACTCGGAACCCTGGACTGGGAGAAAGAGAAAGTTCACATCGATCGAATCGAAGAACTTTACGAGGAGCGATTCAAGGAAACCGATCCTGAAAAGCGGGAAGCTCTCTTCCAGGAAATTGCCGAGGAGTCGGCTAAAGCATCCCAGTATGCCATCCCCAATGAGATGGACAGTCTGGTGAAACAGATGGGTCTATCTTTCATCAACGCCGGCACCAGCAACGACTACACCGTTTACTTTATGGAATTGCCATCCAATCGATTGGAGCAATGGGCCATGATCGAGTCCGATCGTTACATTGACCCGGTCTTTCGACTGTTCCTTCCCGAACTGGAAATTGTCTATGAGGAGAAGAATCGCTCCAACGACAGTAAGGATCGATTGATCAGCGAGCTGATTTTTGAGCTTCGCTATCCTGAACATCCATACGGGACACAGACAGTACTTGGCCACGTTGAGCATTTGAAGAACCCATCCATCAAGGCCATCCACGACTTCTTCAACACTTACTATGTATCGAACAATGTAGCCCTCTGTCTGTCGGGTGACTTCGAGATCGAATCTACCATCCAATTGATCGACAAATATTTCTCTCACTGGAAGCCCGGTGAGGTGCCCGAGTTTAAATACGGCCAGGCCAAGCCCATCACCGAACGCCGAACCGGTGAGATTTCATATCCGGGTGAGGAGCAGGTGCAAATTGCGTTCTCGACTCAGCCAATCGGGCACGAAGATGTCGAAGCTCTGAAGCTGGTGGATATGATCCTGGACAACGCCAGTGCGGGACTCATCAACCTGAATCTTAATCAACAGCAAAAAGTGCTGTCGGCGGGATCCTTTCCCTACATTCGCAAGTATGCTGGAACACAATATATGTATGGGGCACCCAAGGAAGGGCAGACGCTTGAGGAGGTTGAGGCGTTGTTGCTTGAGCAATTGGAAATCATCAAGCGAGGCGAATTTGGGGACTGGTTAATTCCAGCTATTGTGGCTGATTTCAAACGGTCCGAGAAACTGCAGCTGGAGTCCAACTACTCGCGTGCTGGAATCATGGCGACCTCCTACAACTCGTTAGTAGATTGGGAGTATACCATTTCTGAAATCGATCGAATGGAAAAGCTGACCAAGGAAGAGGTGGTTGCCGTGGCTAACAAGTATTTCAATGCGCCTCACGTATCCGCCTATCGGCGTAATGGTGAGTATGTGCCACCCAAGGTTGCAAAACCTGAGTTCGAAAAACCAGACGTATCAGGATTCGCTTCATCCGAATTTGGAAATCAAATTTTAAGTCATCCGACCGCTCCGATTGAGCCCCAGTTTGTTGAAGCAGGTGAGGACTACCAAATCGTCGAAGTGAGTGATGACGTTCGTTTGTTCTACACGAAGAATCCCATGAACGATTTGTTCTCACTTACCATGAGCTTCGAGTTCGGTAGTCGGGAGAATAATCAACTTGTTGCTGCGAGCCTGCTTCTCGACAAAGCCGGAACGGAGAAGCTGAGTCCTGATGAGCTCAAGCAGGCCTGGTACTCAAAAGGTTCCGACTTCGCCTTCTCGGTCGGGGACCACAGTAGTTCCTTTTCGATCAGCGGTCTGGATGAGAAGTTCGACGAGACGCTCGCATTGATGCAGGAGTTTACCAGCAATCCTGTTTCCCGTCAGGAAGTTTTGGATACGCTGAAGCAGATTATTCTAAAGCAGCGAAAAGATGCCAGGGAAGACATACAGTCCCTCTACGCAGCTCTACGAAGCTACAACCGCTATGGAGATCAGTCGCCTTACCTCACTCGTATGACTACCGATAAGCTCATGGCTTTAGAAGTGGACTCACTACTGGCCGAGGTCAGTAATCTAAAGCAGTATAAACACGATTACATTTACGTAGGAGCTCTTCCTATTGAGGAAGTGAAAGCGAGCATTGCGGCCTACACCTCGAATACCAGTAAGCTTAAAGAACCACTCCCTCGTAACAGCGCTGACATTCGCGAGCCTGATTCCACCGAAGTGTATTTCCTCGATTGGGAAACCGCACAGGCCCAGGTAAGGATCGAATTTGCAGATGGCATTTACAATGAAGACAACGAACTGGGTATCGAACTCTACAACGATTACTTCGGTGGCGGTATGTCCAGTGTCGTATTTCAGGAGCTCAGAGAAGCACGTGCCTTGGCCTACTCGGTGGGCGC
>CALJGU010000355.1 GCA_938075565.1 uncultured Opitutales bacterium
GCAGAAGGCCCTTTTAAAATCCCATACGAAAGAGAACGCGCCGTTCTACTCCCAAAATCTTGAGGCATTTCTTCAGGAGGTCGATCTGGCCCCCTATTATCTAGCTTTATCTATATCCATTCCGGGTAACGATCGCGTGGCTGATGGCGTGGATTACATGATTAGCAAGCGAGAGTATGAGGAACGCTTTGGAGGATTCGAGTATGACGAGTAGCCAATTACCATGGGAGCAATTTGGGCTAGAGGCGGGGGAGCTTATGGCAGCAGTCGCTGTGCCAGAGTGTACCGGCCTGAAGTGGGTTAAGACTGCTGACACTAGGGTCGGCATAGCTATTGATCTGCCTGGCGATATGTCTCCCTTTGATCCTGGGCGGGCATATCAAAATCTCGAGTTTGAAGTTCTGGCCCTATCGGAGGGCGCTAATCCGCTAAAGATCTTCTGTGTGTTCTGCGTGGATTCTTCCTATTTCGAGATATTTGAGGATCTCTGCCGCAGTCTGATAAAGGTCCTTAAAGACATTGATGACCCCATCTCAAAAGCAAAGACGACAGTAACTCGTGCAAAAGCATGGAGTGAACTATTTAGATCCGGTCGGAGAGAGCTGTCTCGCGAACAAGTCATGGGCTTGATCTGCGAGCTGAATTTTTTGAAGGATCATTGGAAGCCGATGGGGCGGGGAATATCTACTTGGTATGGACCTGATGATAAGTCACAAGACTTCATCGATGATGGCGCAGCCGTCGCGGTCGAGATTAAACACCAGTCCAAGGAAGGAGCAATATCGATTTCCTCGCTTTACCAGTTAGATTTTGATGGGGCTTTATTTCTGGTCACCATGCAGCTGGAGGAGCATGCTGAGGGAATTAGCCTGAATGCATTAGTTGAGGAGATCTCTTGTGATTTAAATCCGGAGGAGCTGGCAGATTTTGAGTCGAAGC
The DNA here is from genome assembly GCA_938075565.1 of uncultured Opitutales bacterium. Taxonomy (GTDB): domain Bacteria; phylum Verrucomicrobiota; class Verrucomicrobiia; order Opitutales; family UBA2995; genus UBA2995. Next base: position 940 of record CALJGU010000355.1, read on the forward strand.
TTATTCGCTTGGGTTACGAGGCTCGGTCTACCTACGATGCTCCTTTTCGGACCACAGATAAGAAATGTCTTGCCGTAAAGGCTGACTTTCCGAGGCTGGTTGTGGGCAGTGTTACAGGCCTTATTCGCGCAAATTACAAGCTTCAGCTCGACGATAGTTTTGACCCTTATATTATTTCGATAGCAGACATGGAGGTTGCTTTTGAACGTTAATGAATACTACGAATCCGTGATGGCTCATGTGCTCTCTCTCGCCGAGGTTGGCGGCGCTTTTGTTGAAAGAGAGTTTCTGGAATTTGCGCTTGAGTTGTTAGTTGATGCGGGAGAGTTCGAAGAGTATCAGCTGATTGAGGATGGGCGCGACGCTGGAGGCCGTTGGCGTGTGGATGGATATGGCTTCGACGAGGAAACCAAACACCTGAATTTGTTTATTTCTGTTTTCGATCAGAGTGGGTCTCCGACTAATTTAACTCGGACTGATCTCGATGGATTGACCAGAAAACTCGCGAAATTTATAGAGAACACTCTCCAGCGCGATCCTTACTCGTTCTATGAGCCTACGAGTCAAGTTTGCGAGGCTGCAGTAAATATCAAAAACTTGTGGGGAGAGGTTCGAGGGGTCAGGTTCTACGTCCTGTCAAATAAGCCTGCCTCCCGAAGAATTGACGACTTGCCCGATGTCGACTTAGGCGATCTGACGGCGCAGATTTACGTTTGGGACTTGAATAGATTCTTTCAGCTAGAGGAGTCCGGCCGTGATCGAGAGGAAATGGTTGTAGATCTGTCCGAAAATCCTTTGCCTTGCTTGGTGACCCAAGAAAGTTCAGAAAACATGACCTCAATACTTGCGGTAATGCCTGGCTCGACTCTCTATGGACTTTATGATCAGTGGGGTTCTCGATTACTTGAGCAAAACGTTCGGAGCTATTTGCAGAATCGAAGTAAAGTTAACAAAGGCATACGACTCACCATAAAAGACGATCCCGATAAATTCTTTGCTTACAACAATGGGCTCACAACTACAGCAGAGGATGTGGAGTTTACTGATGACTCACGCACCTCGATTAAGGCCATTAAAAATTTCCAGATAGTGAACGGCGGGCAGACGACTTCCTCAATTTATGCCGCTGCGGTAAACGACAAGGTCGATGTATCGAAAGTTTCCGTACAGATGAAGCTCACCGTCGTGGAGCCTGACTTCGTAGGTAAGCTGGTGCCCTTTATTTCCAGGTATGCCAATTCACAAAACAAAGTCAGCGAGGCAGATCTCTTTTCAAACCATCCGTTCCATGTCCATTTTGAGGAGATGTCTAGGCGTTTGATCAGTCAACCACGATCTGGCTCGACCGTTCCAACAAAGTGGTTTTATGAGCGCGCGCGCGGGCAATATCTCGACAAACAAGCCTACCTTTCGCAGGCAAAACGCAAGGCATTTCAGAAGGAGAACCCCAGAAGCCAGCTTCTTACCAAGACTGATCTGGCAAAAATTGAAAACACATGGCGGATGCTACCGTCAGATGTGAGCCGAGGAGCGCAAGCGAACTTCGGTAAATTCGCTGAATTCATAGATAGACAGTGGAATTCTGATAAGAGCTATTTTGGTGAAGCTTACTTCAAAAAGTGCGTGGTGCACGCGTTCATATTCAGAGAGCTAGAGAAGTTTATACAGGCGCAGAGTTGGTATGCAGGCTTCCGAGCCAATATCGTTACCTACACAATCGCTTTATTTGCGCATGAGCTTCAGGAAAATACGGTGAGCTTAAACTTCGACCGTTTTTATCGCACTCAGACGACCCCTCAGGAGTTACTCGGCTATTTGGGAGCGATTGGAGAGGAAGTAGATCGGATTTTGAAAGCTTTCCCTGGAAACTTAACTACATTCGCCAAGGGTAATGCTGCCTGGGGGAAAATGAGAGTAGAGGTTTCGCCTCCGGGACTGACTGGATTAGACGAAAGTTTTTTTTGGTCATCGCAGCAGCAGGCCGCGTACGATAAAGATTCAAAGGACACAGCGAAAATCGATAATGCGTTGCAATTGGAGATGAAGGTACGGCTCTTGTCTACGGAGCAATGGCAGTTCATTAAGTCATTCATAATTGAAATGGATGAGGCTACGGAAAAGAAGATAGGGATGATTAATCGTGCCGTTCAAGGCTCAAATTTATCGGATAAACAATGCGAGGCCTTGGCCATACTGGTGGGGCAATATGA
>CALJGU010000356.1 GCA_938075565.1 uncultured Opitutales bacterium
CTTTGGCAGGTTTGAGTCCTTCTTCTTTAAGTCTTTTTTGGACCAGGAGATCGATAGCGGATTTTGAGCTGCGCGGGAGCATCTCCTTTTGAGGAACCTCCCAAGCCCAGTGTGTCTCGTATTTACCACCTTCTTCAATCCACTGATGAAGCAGATCCTTTTCTTCCTGGGTTAATGGTTTTTTTGAGTCAGGCGGAGGCATCACCTCGTCTTTGTCTCTCACGTTTACACGGTAGATAAGCTCGCTCTCTTCTGGGTCTCCGGGCTTGACGGCAACCACCCCAAATAGGTCGGCATAGGCGCCTTCAGCGGTATCGAGCCGCAGGTCCGCCTCACGTGTTTCTTCATCCGGACCGTGGCACTCGAAGCATTTGCCAGAGAGAATGGGCAGGATGTCGCGACCGTAATCAATCGAGTCTGTCTTAGAATAGAGTAAGCAGGGTACAAGGCCTAATAGGACTATCGGGAAACTGTGATTCATAGTATGAGTAGATGCTCAACCTTATTGGCAGAAGTATTCTTAGATCTCTTGTTTAAAGAAACTTCATTGCTTGTAAAGATTGGACGGTTCGGCCGTAAAATACCGCCATTTTTTATTTGAGGTATTCAGCGGGATAAAGATGTCGCATTTGACGACTGAAAAGTGAAGGAGCGCACGTCGGTGCGTGACTGAACGGAGAAGGAGGAACAATCGGTATGTTTGCCCGAGGGTGGATGCAAAACCAATATCAATGAAGCTTCGATGCTTTCCAGTCAGTAGCATAACTACTGAAGTATACATCCCTTTTTGCGTCCATCCGCTTGAATTCCTCAAATAATGTCTTCGATCAAACCACCTTCGAGAAATGTTAAGCGCTCATCTCTTCCAAGGTGTGGGTAGGTCAACTGGTTTTGATCTATGCCCAATTGATGCAAAATCGTGTTGTGAATGTCCCGGAAATGATAGGGCTTTTCTATAGCTCGCAGTCCAATCTCGTCGGTAGCTCCAACGATTTGTCCTCCCTTGATGCCGCCTCCGGCCATCCACATGGTAAATCCTAGATTGTGGTGATCCCGACCGACTCCCGATTGTGCTTCGGGTGAGCTTCCTAATTCGCCTCCCCAGACCACGAGTGTGTCGTGGAGGAGTCCTCGTCGTTTTAGGTCTTTTAACAGGCCGGCTACGGGTTTGTCGGTATGGCGAGCCATACGTAAATGATTTTCCTCGATATCGTTATGGGCATCCTACATGAGGTTCCCGGTTCCGCCACCCGAAACAACGGTCGTAAAGCGAACTCCTTCCTCGACCAACTTACGAGCCATGAGGCAACGGCGTCCGTAGTCGTTGGTCTCTTTCTCGCCTATGCCATAAAGATCGAGTGTCTCCTGCGATTCGGTTGAGAGGTCCAATACTTTCTGGGGCCTCCGTCTGCATTTTGAAAGCTAGGTCGTACGAATTGATCCGTGCCGCAAATTCGTCATCAAACTCATGCATGCTGGATTCGTTGAGCTTGTTTATGAAATCCAATGTCTTCTTGCGACCTTCCAGAGAAACGCCTTCGGGCAAATCGAGATTGAGTACCGGATTATCTCCAGGCCGGAACATGGTCGGCTGGTAGACAGCAGGTAGGTAACCCTGGGTATACATCGGTTGTCCTGCTGGTTGCGCTCCCATGGGATCGGGCATGACTACATAGCTGGGTAAAGAATCTGATTCTGATCCCAAGCCGTAGGTGATCCAGGAACCCATACTGGGTGCGCCCGGTGTCAAGCGACCCGTGAATAATTCATACTCGGCGGCCGAGTGGACGACGCTGTCTCCAGTGCAAGAGCGAATGATGGCCAGATCATCTACGCAGGTAGCCATATGCGGAAACAAGTCTGAGACAGGAATGCCGCTTTCGCCGTATTGCTTAAAGGTCCGTTTCGTTCCCAGGAGTTTAGCGTCGGATTGAACAAACTGGTATTCGGCTTTGCCGAACTCTTCAGGGCGCTTTTGCCCGTGTAGTTTGTTTAAAAGGGGTTTTGGGTCAAAGGTCTCAATATGGCTAGGGCCACCTGACATAAAAAGAAAGATAACCGACTTCGCCTTCGGAGTGAAATGAGGCATCTTGGGAGCCAGGGGATTAACCGGTCCTGGGTTTCTCAACTGCTCCGCATGGAGCATGGAAGTGAGCGCCAATCCGCCAAAGCCACAAAAAGCATCTTTGATAAACGACCGCCTGGTTTTGGTAGGCAGTTCATGGGGAATATGGAATGGCTGTTTATCGGACATACAGAAATTCGTTCATGTTAAACATGGCCAAGGTAAATTCGCGAAGTGGCTGAGTCTTTAAGAACTGATTGGCCAGCGCACGTTCATTTTCAGCTGGTGGTCGACCGGTCATGAGTATCCAGGCGCGTTCGATTTGAGCATCAGTTAAATCGTTTGATTCCTGCTGGAGACGTTCAGCGAATGAGTCCGCCAGGTCGTTGGTGATGTCTCCATTTAAGAGTTCAAGCGCTTGAGGCGCGTGCGTAGTCGACTCGCGTTTGGCGCAACTAACTTGTAGAGTGGGTTGGTCAAAGGTTTCCATGAAGGGGAGTCGTAAATTTCTTTTAGCGATGAGGTAAACGGATCGTCGATCGTGGTGGTTGATGTCTTCAGTGACTGCCCATTGTTCCGGCTTGTAGAGGAGTTGGATAAGCTCTTCTTCCACCGGGAGTATGATGCTCTCGCCATACATCTCGGTGTTGAGGCGTCCGGATACCGCCAATAAAGAATCGCGCACTTCCTCCGCTTGTAGTCGCCTGCGGTTGAATCTCCAGAGCAAGCGATTCTCGGGGTCGATCTCATGAGCGTGCTCAGTGGCCGCCGTGCGGGACGATTGTTGATAGGCACTGCTGAGCATGATTTTTCGATGGAGGGCTTTGAGGCGCCAGCCATTTTCTAGAAGCTCGGATGTTAAGTAGTCGAGCAGGCCTGGGTGGCTGGGACGATCTCCGTAATAACCAAAGTCATTGGGTGTATTGACGATTCCGTTACCAAAGTGATGTTGCCATATACGATTAACCAGTACGCGTGGAGTGAGTGGGTTGTCAGGGTGGACGAGCCAGCCGGCAAGTTGAGTTCGTGGTTTCTCGGCTTCTGGCGGAAGTTTGACCTGGACCGCATGGTTGAGAACTTTGGGACTGCGCATGTCGACCGCATCTCCTTTTAGTTCCCATTCTCCGCGGTGCAGTAATCTAACATCGGTCCGCTTCTCCGCGTCGTTTACGATTGTCAGAATGCTTGGGAGCATTTCCGGGAGCTGCTTATTGAGTTCAGCAATTTTTGCTAAGAGAGCTTCCTTTTCTTCACCCTCCGCCATGTCCTTCTGCTTGGTTGTCTCGGCAATTTTCTCCTTGAGTGAATCCGTTGTCGATTGCCAGGTTTTGAGGACTTCCTCCGAGCCAAGCATATGGTTCTTTTCTTGAGTCGCCGCCATGAAGGCCTGCAAAGAATAATAGTCTTTCTGGCTAAATGGATCCAGCTTGTGATCGTGACATCGTGCACAGCCCATCGTGATTCCCATGAATGCCGAACCGATGATGTCGGTCCTTTCAGTGAGCACTTCATTCCGGCTCAAAGCTATATCCGGATTTCCGGCATTTCGTCGGACCGGTCCAAAACGGTGAAATCCGGCCGCAATCAATTCATCGTCGTTCGGATTTTCAAACTCATCTCCGGCTATCTGCTCCCGGATGAATTGATCGAAAGGTTTATCTTCATTGAGCGACCGAATGACATAATCACGGAACCGCTAGGCTCCAGGTAGCTCACGATCGTATTCAAATCCCTCGGACTCGGAATAGCGAATAACGTCCAGCCAGATCTGTCCCCATTTCTCACCGTAGTGCGGGCTGGCAAGAAGTTGGTCAATTAAGTCTGAGTAGGCGTCAGGAGACTTATTGTTTAAAAAAGCTTCAACCGCTTCGGGTGTGGGAGGCAGGCCATTTAAGTCTTAAGTAGCGCGACGAATCAAATCCACTTTGTCTGCCTTAGCAGATGGTGTGAGTTGGTTGGCCTCCAGTTTTGAAAGGATAAAGGTATCCAAGTCATTTGTGGGCCAATCCTTATTGCTGGTATTGGGAAGTGAGGGTTTTACGATGGGTTGAAAGGCCCAGAAGTTCTCCGGATCCTTCATTCTCTCCACGTTTCCAATCAGGCTGAACTACAGGCAAAAATACGCAATCAATGCCGCGGAATAAGGCATGAGATTTTTTGAATACAGGGTAGATAGGCGCATGGGGATTTTATTTAACGCTACTTTCCAGAAAGAAACGTTCGGTGAGACGTAATTATTGTCTGCCAGATCTTCAACTCAAATCGTTTGGCTACGTAATGGTGAAGTGTGACTGTCAAGGAAGTGCTGGATTGATATGCAACGTTCATTTGTGCACCCTTTGAATTCACTGATCTTATCTATGAAACTACGATACTTATTGTTGATACTGGCTTGTGCTTCTTTGTCATCCTTTGCCAGCGACTGGAAACCAGCAGAAAACACGATGCTCACCCCCTGGGGTGAGAAAGTTACTACTGATAATGCGTGGCGTGATTATCCCAGGCCCCAGATGGTTCGCAAGAATTGGACGAATCTGAATGGACTGTGGAAGTTTGCCGTTACTAAGAATACCGCGGCTCGTCCTGCTGAGTGGGACAGTGAGATTTTAGTGCCTTTTGCTTTGGAAACCCCGCTTTCGGGGGTGGGTCGTCGCTTGGAGCCCACCGAAGTCATTTGGTACCATCATGAATTCAACCTGAAGAGAGTTCCAAAAGGCCGGCTGTTGCTCAACTTTGAGGGCGTCGATTACAAGTGTATGGTTTGGCTGAACGGCGAAATGGTTGGCGATCATATCGGAGGAAATTTGCCGTTCGGATTTGATGTGACCGACCAAGCCAAGAAAGGCAAAAACACCATCGAGCTTCGAGTTGTCGACGGCACGGATGATCCGGATCTTTACCAACTGCGTGGAAAACAGAAGCGCGACAATAGTGGGATTTGGTATACGCCCTCCTCAGGCATCTGGGCCACCGTTTGGTTGGAGGAAGTTCCTGAGACTTATATCGATCGCTTGGAGGTTCTCGCTGATATGCATGGCCAACTAAAAGCAAAGGCTCAGCTCGGTGGTTCTGAGCAGGAGGTTCAGTTGCGAGTCACGGTTTTAGAGGAGGGCAAGGCTGTGAAGAAAAAGACTGGTTATCAAAACACCGTCTCATTGAGTTTAGCCAATGCAAAATTATGGTCTCCTTCATCTCCGAATCTTTACGATTTGGAGTTCGAGCTAGTTGACCAAGCAGGGGAGGTAATTGACACGGTCAAATCCTACACAGGTTTTCGTAGCATTGGTAAAGCATCGGATGACAATGGCAATTGGCAGTTCACTTTGAACGGAAAAAAGATCTTTCACTGGGGACCCTTGGATCAAGGTTGGTGGCCTGGCAGTTTTCTTAATCCACCGGCGGATGAAGCGATTGTATTTGAAATGAACTACCTGAAGGAGGCTGGGTTCAATATGATCCGGAAGCACAAGAAGGCAGAACCACGGCGCTATTACTACCACGCGGACACGATAGGACTGCTTGTCTGGCAGGATCAGACGTCCGGGGGTGCGGGTCCGAATGAATGGCCCAAGTGGAAAAAACTTCGAGCTGAAAAGAAAGATTATGAGCGGAAGAATAACAATTGGTGGGGATCAGAAGCGGATGCTCTTGAGGCTGACTGGCCGGACTGGGCTCATGAGCAATACATGGTTGAGCTCAAGTCGATGATCGATCTACTCTATAATCATCCTTCTGTCGTTGTTTGGACCACTTTCAATGAACGTTGGGGGCAGCATCGCAGCACCGAAGTAGGTGAGTGGGTTAAGAACTACGATCCGAGTCGTCACTTGAATATCGCCAGCGGTGGTAACTTCTTCTCCGTAACTGATATTGCAGATGAGCACGACTATCCGGATCCGACCTTCCCGTTGAAGTTTTCTGAATACGATGATTTTATTAAAGTTATTGGTGAGTTCGGCGGTCACGGGTGGCCGGTTCAAGGACATCTCTGGGATCTGGAAAAGCGCAATTGGGGTTACGGCGGTTTACCTAAAACTATCGAAGAGTATGTGGAGCGTTACCGGCGCACAGCGAATATCCTAGGTGAGTTTAAGAAAAAAGGTATCACAGCTGGGGTCTACACGCAGACAACCGATGTGGAGGGCGAGCTCAATGGACTCATCACTTATGACCGTAAAGTTATGAAAATGACACCTGAGCAACTTGCTGAGATTCATCGGGACGCTGGTCTGATTGATTAACCTTTTCTACCTAAAAAATAGATGAAGAAAGTAGCCCTAGTTTTTCAGATTATCTGTTTGATGTATCTAACATTGCTGATGGCAGCTTGTAGAAATGAAGAAGTTAGTTCCACCTCGAATGAAGCCAATGCTGATCAGTTTCCGAATTCGGCATTCGTGGAAGTTCCAACAGACCGCAAGCCTGGTCCGGTAATGGATCGAAAAACGATTTTGGCTGGGCTGGAATCTCATGACAAAGCGCTCTACATCAAGGGTGGTTGGATTCGTGATCCTTACATCGTATTGGGGCCTGATGATTTTTACTATCTCACTGGCACTCAACCCAGAGAGGGTGATCCGCGGGAGGAGGTGAATCCTTACAATATTGGCTTGGGTGATGAGAGTATTGTTGGGAATCAAGTGAGAGCCTGGCGGAGTAAGGATCTTATCGAATGGGAAAACTTGGGCGTTATATTTACAATTGATGACACCTGGCTTGCCAGGTCAGGAGGAAAGGTTGCCCGCCCTTATGTCTGGGCGCCCGAGGTTCACTGGATGGGAGATCGCTGGGCTTTGGTCCATTGCCCTAGAAGACATTCGAGTATAGTGCTGTCTGAAGGTCCGGAACTTAAAGGTCCGTGGACTCATCCTATGGAAGGACGGATGGGGGAGCGCCATGACCCGTCGCTTTATCATGATGATGATGGCACGGTCTATATGCTTTGGCAGAATACCAATGTCGCTCCGTTGAACGATGACCTGACGGACTATACTGCAAAAGGAGTGCGTATCGATCCTGCCGGTACGCGTCCCGGGCCCGAAGGAGAACCGATTCGTCGAATTGGCCACGAAGGAGCAACCATGATTAAGGTCGGTGAGAAATATGTGCACTTGGGAACCGCATGGTCTACGGATCAAGGGCGTAAAGGTTCCTACAATCTATACTACTGTGTGGCCGACGGAATCACAGGCCCATATGGACCCAGAAAATTCGCCGGCCGATTCCTCGGGCATGGCACTCCCTTCCAGGATCGAGAAGGGAAGTGGTGGTGCACTGCATTCTTCAATGCCAACATGCCACCTGTATCGAAGGATGGTATTCGTAATCGAGACCTGGGCGAAAATGCGCAGACCATCAACGAACAGGGAGTCACTATTGTTCCTTTGGATGTGAGGATGCTAGATAACGGCGAGGTTTACATTCGTGCGAAAGACCCTGATTATGCTCATCCAGGACCGGATGAAGCTCAACAATTTTAACCGTTCGTTCCCGACCATCTTATGAGGACTCTTTTCAATGTTGTTTGTTTTCTTACGGTCTCGCTTGGTTGTTTTGCCGCAGAGAGGCCTGATCATATTGTCGTAGTCATCGCGGATGACCACAGTGCGCACGATTCGACGCCCTATGGGAGTAAGCTGGTGGATACGCCCCGCATGCAGCGGTTGGCTGATGAAGGCATGGTCTTTGATCGAGCGTATGTGGCTTCTCCGTCCTGTGCACCTAGTCGGGCAGCGCTTTTAACTGGATTGATGTCCTCCCGTAACGGTGCGATGCGAAACCATGTTTATCCGAATCCTGGTACCCACTACATGACCGAAGATTTGAAAAATGCGGGTTTTCACGTGGCAGCTTTTGGCAAAGTGGCCCACGGAAGGAAAGGAGCGGAGATGGCTGGGTTTGATTATTTCAACACTGCATTCTTGGCTGATGAAAGCTTCATGAACCGCGCTACTAAGAAACCGTATGACGGGAAAGCCTTGCAGGCTGTGCGTACGTATATGGAGGAGAAAAGCCAAGGAGGGCCCTTATGCTTATTTCTGGGGATCAACGATCCACACAAACCTTGGACAAGCTCGCGTGATCGATACCAGGCGGATGGAAAGAATTTTGATGTGCCTTACTTTATCGATAGCGAGATCTTCAGAGAAGAATTGGCGACCTACTACAATGAGGTGGATCACGTGGATCACTTGATCGGTGAGTTTCGCTCGATGACCAAAGAGATCCTTGGGGATAATGTTCTGTTTGTATATACGGCAGATCATGGAGCAGCCGTGCCATTTGGGAAATGGACTTTGTTCGAGGCCGGAATTCGGTCTCCCTTTATTTTTAGTTGGCCGGGTAAGATTCGGCCGGGGCAAAGAAGCGATGCCATGGTCTCCTGGGTGGATCTTTTACCTACTTTGGTTGATCTGAGTGGCGGCTCAGTGCCGGAGGAAATCGATGGCGGTTCGTTTGTCTCTGTGTTGCTCGGGGAGAAGGATAGTCATCGGAGATTTATTTTTGCTTCCCATGTTGGAGATGGAGAGCAGAACTACTCGCCCAGTCGTTCGGTTAACGATGGGAGATGGAAGTATATACGGTATTTAGATGGCGAATACATGTTTACGACTCATCAGGACTTGAATAATAACAGGAGCTTTGCCCCGTTTCATCCTGAGTGGGTGGCGGTCGCTGAGGCCGGGCATGCCGGTGCTCGAGAGATTGTTCAGCGCTATTACTTGCCGGCGAAAGAACATCTTTACGATTTGGAGTCTGATCCATTTGAAGAAAACAACTTGGCAATGGATCAAAGGTTCGCAGACATTAAGTCGCGATTGAGCAATGTGTTGGACGAATGGATGCAGTCTCAAGGAGACGATGGAGTCGATGAAGGTTCCAGTTTCTTTAAACGTAAGGATGCTATTCACGATTGGGGGACTCACAGCTTTGAGGCCTTTTAATAACATTTAGTTTTGGCCTCTTCTTTTGACCTAGCAGATGAACTCAATTTTCTTATTACTTCTATGACAAAAAGTGATCGCTTGTTATCATGCCTGATAGTAATGCTTTTGACTATAGGCGTCCCTGTTTGCGTGTCCGCAGAAGTGGAATCTACCAAGCCTGACATCGTTTTCATTATCGCTGATGACCTGGGTCCGAATGATACAAGTTTTATGGGGAATTGTGAAGTGCGGACACCTGCTCTTGATCGCTTAGCCTCCCGCAGTGCTGTTCTCGAGCGGATGTATGTTGCATCTCCCAGTTGTGCACCTTCGCGGGGTGCTATGCTGTCTGGGTTGATGCCATTTCGTAATGGAGCTGAACCGAATCATACTTATGTGAGGGACGACGTGAAGCAATTGCCACACTACATGAAGGAGCTTGGATACGAGGTAGCTGGTATTGGTAAGATTGCCCACGGAAAGGATAAGCGGGTTCGTTTTGATTATGATGAAAGAAATATCTCATTGGAAGGGATCGGAATTGTTTCTGATTATCTGGAAGGACGAACCTCTAATAAACCGTTGTTGTTGATGGTAGGTATCAAAGATCCACATGTTCCCTGGCCCGATCAGTATTTCCCTCATTACGACCCTGATTCGCTGACTTTACCGTCTCAGTTGATTGATACGCCCGATGCACGACTTGAGTTTGCCCGTTACTACACGGACGTGGAGCGTATGGATAAGCAGGTAGCAGCGACACTCGACGCAGTGGAGGAGCATCTCGGGCCTGAGAGCATCATTATCTTTACGAGCGATCACGGAGCCCAATTGCCCTACGGGAAATGGAACAACTACGAGACCAGCGTAAAGGCCCCCATGCTGGTTTGTTGGCCGGGAGTCGTGAAGCCGCGGGAACGTCACTCCGCGTTGATCTCATTTGTCGATATTCTTCCAACACTTATAGAAATGGCAGGTGGAACAGCACCGGCATCCGGGTATGGAGCCAATGAGATTGATGGTCGATCGTTTTTGCCTCTGTTGAAGGGGGAGGTGAGTCTACATCGCGATTATGTTTTTAGTACTAACTCCTCTGCGGCTCATCATACCTATCCATTGAGGTCGGTGGTGGGTGAACGCTTCCGCTACATTCGGAATGTGTATCCTGAGCTCAACTTCACCGTCCAGACCGATCACAACCCCACGGCTCAGAGTCACAATCTATGGGTATCCTGGGTAGCGGAAGCAAAAGGTGATCCTGCAATGGCCAGGAAAGTTCAGGGTTATCATCAGCGTCCAGCTGAAGAGCTTTACGATCTACACGCCGATCCCCATGAGCAACAAAATCTAGCTGGAGATCCAGACTTTGCTCAAACGCTCCGAAAGCTACGAGCGGTCACCGAAAATTGGATACGGCAGAGTGGTGATACTTTACAAATGCATGGTAAACCGATGAATATACTGCTTCCGCTATAATTGACCCCATCGATATGAAACAAGTATCTCGAATTCTACTCCTACTTACACTCACGCTATCGCTTGATGCAGTTACGCAGCCGAATGTGCTAATCATCGTCGCCGATGATTGCACCTATAACGACTTACCTCTGTACGGGGGGCAAAATGCTAAGACACCCCACATTGATAATTTAGCGGATGAAGGCCTCGTTTTTAATCATGCATACTTGAGTGAGGCCATGTGCCAGCCCTGTCGGTCGGAGCTATACTCCGGGCAGCATCCTATGCGCAATGGAGCCGCTTGGAATCACTCTGGCAGTCGACCGGAGACTAAGAGCCTGCCGCACTACTTGGGTGACTTGGGTTACAGGGTAGGGCTATCTGGTAAGGTGCATGTAACGCCTAAGTCTTCCTTTCCTTTCGAAAAGGTGGATGGCTTTGATCCCAGCTGTGTTCGTTCGCCGACCTTGGCTCATGATGTCAATTCCATGCGCAATTTCATGACCAAGAATGAAGAAGAACCCTTTTGCCTGGTCGTAGCCTTGGTGGAGCCTCATGTGCCCTGGGTGATGGGAGATCGATCGGTTTATCCGGATGAAAAGATTAAGCTGCCTCCAAACCTGGTGGATACCGAAGTAACGCGTGATGCCTTTGCCCGTTATCTTGCGGAGATTACCTATATGGACGAGCAGGTGGGTGAGATTCTCGATGTGTTGGAGAAGACCGGGAAGGCGGACGAAACTTTGGTGTTATTCACCTCTGAGCAGGGAGCCCAGTTTCCTGGTTGTAAGTGGACTAATTGGGATACCGGATTGCATACGGCTCTGGTTACTCGCTGGCCTGGAAAGATCAAGGCTGGTGAGCGCACGAATGCCATGGTTCAATATGCCGACGTCGCGCCCACTTTGGTTGAGCTTGCGGGAGGGGATCCAGAAAAGTATCCGTTTGATGGCGACAGTTTTGTATCGTCACTCATGGATTCCAGTAAACCGCACCGGGAGTACGCTTATGGAGTGCACAACAACATTCCGGAAGGACCCGCTTATCCCATTCGCACCGTAACCAATGGTGAGTTTCGTTATATCCGAAATCTTTCACCGGATGAGATTTATATCGAGAAACACCTGATGGGCATGAAAGGAGATGGTGGACTCAATAATCCTTATTGGAGCACCTGGGTATTTGAAAGTGGTCAAACTGAGGCTGCTGCGGGCTTGGTGAAGCGCTACATGAAGCGTCCCGCTGAACAGCTCTATAAAACATCGGATGACTCCTATGAGTTAGTGAATCTAGCAGGCGATCCGCGGTTCGCTGCTATTAAGAGTGAGTTGAGTCGTGAGCTGGATCGTTGGATGCATGATCAGAACGATCCAGGGATTCCAGTCGATACTCGTGAAGCCCATACGGCTGCGAAGAAGGGGAAACATATTTATTAGACTGAAGGACATTATAACGTGATAAATACAAGCAAACGATTTCTTCTGTTACTTGCCTTATGGTGTTCGGCTATGGCCGTCGCTGATGATCGCCCCAACATCGTCATGGTCATGGTTGATGATATGGGCTACTCGGATATCGGTTGTTATGGCAGTGAGATTCCTACTCCCAATATCGATCACTTGGCAAAGGGTGGCGTTCGTTTCAGCCAATTTTACAATGCCTCTCGCTGTTGTCCCACACGGGCGTCTTTGCTAACTGGTCTCTATCAACATCAGACCGGCGTTGGTCACATGATGTCTGAGGGACGCTTTGACTTTGATTATGAAGTGGACGGTTACCGCGGTCAGTTAAATCGCAACTGTGTGACCGTGGCCGAAGTTTTAAGCTCAGCGGGATACCATACTTGGATGACGGGAAAATGGCATTTGGGTGATGATATGGATGATCGTCCATTGCAGCGTGGTTGGGATCGTTTTTACGGTAGTTTGAGTGGTGCGTTCAGTTATTTTATGCCGCATGGGGACCGTCACCTCATGGAGGGGAATACGCCACTTCCTCCGCCGGATCCGGATTCTTATTATACTACGGATGCTTTCACGGACAAAGCGATTGATTGGATAGATGCGCAGGCGGATGATAAACCGTTTTTTCTATACCTGGCTCACAATGCTCCGCATTGGCCGCTTCACGCCAAGGAGGAGGATATTGAAAAGTTTGTGGGCACGTATATGAAAGGATGGGATGCTATTCGAAAGGAGCGATTTGAGAGACAGGTAGAGCTGGGGCTCTTCGATAAATCCTTGGGCGTGTCTCCTCGTGATCCCACGGTTCGACCTTGGAGTGAAGTTCCGGACGATCAAAAGAAGCGGTCTGATTACCGAATGGCGGTTTATGCCGCCCAGATCTTTTCAATAGACCAAAATATGGGAAAGCTTTTGAACGCATTGGATGAGAAGGGGGAGCTTGAGAATACCTTGATCTTGTTTCTGTCAGACAATGGAGCTTGTGCTGAACCCTACAATGAATTCGGTGGAGGTGACTTTGAGCGTATCAATGACCCCACTACGGGAGGTATGGTGTCTGTTGGGAGTGGTTGGGCTAACATGCAGAACACACCCTTTCGTCTTTATAAGAACAAACCTTACGAAGGAGGTATGGCGACCCCGTTCATCGCTCATTGGCCAGCTGGCATCGCTGAACATTTGAATGGGGAGATTGTCGGTGACCTAGCTCACATTCTCGATGTCATGCCTACATTTATTGACCTGTCAGGGGCTCAGTATCCTGCAGTCGTAAACCAGGAACTCATCCCCGAGCCGGAAGGAACCAGTCTGTTGCCGATTTTGGAAGGCGAGGGTCGCAATGCTGCCGAGTATCTGTTTTTCGAACACCAATTAAATTGCGTCGTTCGTTCCGGAGACTGGAAAGCTATCTCGATCTTTGGTGAGTACGAATGGGAGCTCTACAATATTAAGAATGATCGCAACGAGCTACATAACGTAGCCGATCAACATCCTGAGATTGTGGCACGACTTTACTGTGCCTGGCGAAATTGGGCCCTGCGTGCCAAGGCTGCTCCAAAGGGACGCTGGCAAGATCGAGGCTATAATACCCCGAGAAATTGATAGCTCGGATTATTTACTGGAAGCCAGTTTTCTGCCGTTGGCTTCTTGACTAATTTTTTCTTCTTTGCCTTTGGCGAAAATGGATGGATCACCGGTCTCAAATTCTTCTGGTAGTTGCATTTTAGCAGCCATGCCCGCAAGTGCGTTCTTGATAGATTCTGTTACCGTCAAGGAAGCCTTACCTGTATGAATTACAAATCCCCTCTCTGTAGTTGTATCCATATTTACAATGCGTTTTTGGTATTTAGCCGGAACAATAATCGCATCTGGTCCTATGCTAAGTTCGTCTCTCTTGACGTCTATTTTGAGCTTCTTGGGGCCATAGAGTAAAATCTCAGATATCACACCGCTTTTCGAAAACACATTGACGTCCAGAAGCTCTCCCAGGTGTTTTCCATCCTCGGTTACGATCTTGATGCCTTTGAGATCTCTTAAGCTGTTGCTTTCGGTTTCCTGTGGAAATTCTTCGAGGCTTTCTTTGTCGGAAACAATCACGACGTGCTTTCCCAGTCTTTGAATAGAGTTAAATGAAACGAGGGATTCTTCTTCGCTCATGCTGAATCGTGGTGCAACCGACACTCCTTGTATGCTGCAGGTTGCTCTGTCGAAATAGATGTTGGTAATGTTGCCGAGCTTTTCACCTTCGTCGTATGAAATAACAAGTTTGCGGTGGAGGGTGGACAGTTTTTCTCGAATGTTCATGTGCCAGAAGTGCTAAAATAATTGTTGTGGCAGGAAAACGGACTGTTTTCCCGAATCGGTATTACATCCAATTAACTGTCTTGGAGACTAGTTGAAAGGTGGACCGAGGTTTTTATTTAGAAGGATTTTTAAGGTAAGCTATATGCATCGTTCGTGAACGGTAAGCTTGAGGCTTTGTTTTATGGCTAAAGAGGATTTCTATTTAGAAATGCCTCTAACGATTCGATCCATAAATCTGCTGCTAGCAGATTACCTTCACGGCTGAAGTGAACGTTGTAGACAGTCTCGCGGAAATCCATTCCAACAACGTCGGTATTAGGGCCGGGGAAAATATGGGCAGAGGGATCTATGATCTCA
>CALJGU010000357.1 GCA_938075565.1 uncultured Opitutales bacterium
CTCGTCCAGAGCATCCCAATACCGATCCAAGGTATCCTCTGGAGTCGCCCCGATAGGAAACAAAAGCGGATCTCCGACAAACGTTGGTAGCGGATTTCCATCACCCATGTATGTGGTCAGTCCATACCCGATCCCAGCAGACGGCGGACTCGGGTAAAAGTAATGCCGATCTGTGTATTCCGGATTCGTCTTATTTGCTTTCAGGATGCTCAATCCGATTTCAGGCGATCCATTTGAGAAATCGAGCATACCCGTAATTCTAGGGGTGTAGTTGGGTGCGTCAGGCTCGCGTTCTCGCTGGCTCAGGGCCTCTTTCATCGATTGTCCATTGGACCAGCCATCATGAAGTGTTCGCGTTTGCTCACCATTACTCACCATAAAAGCTTTCCGACACTCCAGCATGGCCTCATAGATAATGAGCGATGGGTCCTCCACCTTCGACTCATCAAACGGACGAGTCTCTAGGACACTCGCTTCTGCAGCGAACTGCCGATTGCGACTGTTTGGGCTTCTCCCCATGATAAAGTAAACCTGCTGCCAGTGGGAATCGCCCAGCGATTTCCCAATGATCAAACCCCGACCTGGATAGGGGTTGCCGGCGATATGTCTCTCGAGTGTTTCGGAAGCGATTTCTATGGGAGTCATGAGCTGCCGACAATTGGTTTCCCAATACAAGGGTTCAATGAAAAACGAGGTACAATTCGAGGGAACTCGTTCTCTGGCCCACTCAACCCGCTCGATCCCTCAAATTAAGCGCATTACTAAAAATGCGATTGGCACCAACGCGACGACTCGCTTAGCCCAGTGTAGGCTGGAAATTCCCAATACTAGCTTTCGACTACCCGAATTTTACATGGCACTTCTAGACAGACTCTTTAGACGATCTACAAACCTCAGTTCCAACCAAAGAAAATTCTGGGATGAAAACGGCTACCTTGTCTTTAAAGGCTTTCTAAAACCAAGGGGATTTCGGGCCTATCTCGACGAGTTTGACTCGCTGTGGAAAATCGGGAACACGATGAAAACCCCTTAGTAATCGATTTCTGTGAAGGGGAGCTGACGGGTCACCGGATGCACTTCAAAAAAGCTCCATATGGATCTCGCCGACTCATCAGTAAGCTGAACGATGTACACTTTGTCTCAAAGATTTGCCGCAACCTGATACTCGATGAAGCTTTAGCCAGCGTTTTGGCCGAACTACTCGGCGGAGATCCGCTCGCAATTGAAACACTCACCTTCGAAAAGGAAAGCGAGCAAGAGGACCATTTCGACCCTTACTACATGCCCGCTCCCTCTGCGGGAGAGATGGTTGTGAGCTCCATTTTCCTGGAAAAGGCTGGGGGCCGTTCGTGTCTACCCCAAAAGCTACTTGATCCCTCCCCGACAGTTTTCCGATGGTAATATCTAAGTCTCGGACAGACACAGCGAATTATCCTCGGCCAAAGAGTACATTAATTGCTGTCGATCCAAATGTAAGTCTCCTAGCGATTGAGATCTGTTTCTAGTCTCGATTCAACGAACAGTCCTCATCGTGAAAAAGGCGGGGAACTTTTTTGATACAGTCACGCGGCGTTACTTCGGTAGACCAAGTGCAGTGGATACACTAATCGTGGTCGATCTCCATTTTGAGCTGCAACCAATCGCAGCGAGTCACATACACTTGTAAAGCGTCATCACCACCAGACGACCCTTATCCGCCCAATTAAAGTAAAGTGAATATTTATCCCAAACATGGAAAGTCGTCATTACTTAACTCTTGGCCCCATCCTAATTCCTATATCTCTATATCGATTATCTAGATAAGACTTATTACAATAATCTGATTTACTAATTTAAAACCCTTGCTAGCTTTTTAGTAATGATTAGCCCTAGCATCAGCTTAAGTGTAATCGCAACGGAACCGCCGTTGTTATCATTATTTCCCCGCCAACACGATTTCCATGAGTGACTCACCCTTTGATCCGCCGATACCTTCGGAGTTAACCGTAAAGTTGTCGACTTTGACGCAGGAGCAGCAAGCCTTTTTGGCTGGCTACCTTTGGGCAGAGAGCCAGCGAAGGGTAAATGCTGATACTTCGCTAAAAGGTGTCTCACCCAATGCAGCACGAAAGCGGCAAATCACAGTCATATCAGCCTCTGCTTCCGGCAATGCGGCAGGAGTTGCTAAGAAACTGGTCGGAAAGCTCGAAGCCGAGTCACTCGAAGTAAATCTAATTAGTGCGGGCAGCTACAAGGCTCGCCAGCTCCCCAAGGAAGACATCGTGATCGTCGCCACCTCAACCCAAGGCGACGGGGAGCCTCCCGAGGAAGGGGTGCCTTTACACAGCTATTTGTTTAGCAAAAAAGCTCCAAAGCTTGATGCGCTCAGCTTTGCAGTCGTTGCACTAGGAGACAGCTCTTATCCACAGTTTTGCCAATGCGGCATCGACTTTGATACAAAATTAGGCGAGCTCGGTGGCAAACGGCTGCTCGACAGAGTTGATGCCGATGTCGATTACCAAGCGGTCACAGATGCATGGATCGAGAAGACCGTTGCCAAGTTGAAGGAGGTCGCAGGAGGCAATTCTATTGCACTTGCCGTACAAGCTGAAGAAGCTGTTAATACAAGTGCCTTCAACAAAGAAAACCCCTTCACCGCCACTTTGTTGGACAGTCTCCCTCTCGTGACTGACGATACGAGCCGCATAGTAAACCACGTCGAAATCGATCTTGATGGCTCGGGCCTAAGATACCAAGTGGGAGACTCACTGGGTGTGCTTACGAGCAATGCCGCTGAGGTTGTCGATGAGGTATTGGAGCTGAACGGTCTCTCAGGAGATGAGAACATCGAGGGGCGTCAGGGATCTATCAGCATCCGTCAGGCCCTTACATTTCAAACCGACCTCAACCAACTCACTCCTAAGTTCATTTCCGATTATGCAAGCACTGCGAATAGCACGGACCTAAGTACTTTATTAGGCAACAAAGAGAAGCTCACAAACTATCAAGCCTGGACCCCAGTTGTCGGTTTGATGCGCGACTATCCCCAAGAATTGGATGCGCAGCGATTGTTTAATGGCCTCAAGCCACTCACCCCTCGCTTATATTCAATCGCTTCTTCACAAGAAGAAGTAGGCGATGAAGTTCACCTTTGCGTCGCCCGTGTGGACATCGAACACGATAAAAAAAAGCACAGCGGTAGCGCTTCGGGACTCCTCTGTAGTCGACTCGAAGAAGGCGATGAAATTGAGGTATTCGTAGAGCCCAATCCCCGCTTCCGACTGCCGCAAAATAATGACACTCCCATAATAATGATTGGCCCGGGCACTGGTATCGCACCTTTCAGAGCCTTCATGCAGCAACGCCGGGCTGAAAACGCACAAGGCAAAAACTGGTTATTCTTCGGTAACCGCTATTTCCGTGGCGACTTCCTCTACCAAGCCGATTGGATAGAATACCGAGATCAAGGTCTGTTGCACGAATTTTCTTTGGCGTGGTCGCGCGACGGAGAAGAGAAAATTTACGTTCAAGACAAGATCCGAGAAAACGCACTGCAGTTTTGGGAATGGCTCCAAAAAGGGGCTCATATCTATGTATGCGGCGATGCCTCGCGGATGGCCAAAGATGTCGAAAAGGCAATCCTCGATGTGATCAAAAAGCAGGGCAAAAAAGATGAGGATGATGCCGTCGAATACCTAAATGAGCTGCGCGAAGCAAATCGCTATCAACGAGACGTCTATTAACACATTACAAACTAGAAACAATGAAGAAAGCTGAAAAGGAAGAGAATCCAGAGCTCCTCGTTAAGGGGAGACTCGCGGATAACGAACGCCTCAAAGGCGACAGTAATTTTCTACGTGGAACGATCGCTGATGACCTGCAGGACAAACTTAGCGGCGGCTTTCGTGGCGATAACTTTCAACTCATTCGCTTTCACGGTATGTATGCACAAGACGATCGCGACATCCGTTCCGATCTCGTCGCTCGCAAGCTGGAACCACGCAAAAACGTGATGCTTCGTTGCCGTTTGCCTGGCGGAATCATAAAGCCGGCACAATGGTTGGGTATCGATGAGTTCGCTACAGAAAATTCGGATTACCAGAGTATTCGAATTACAAATCGCCAAACTTTCCAATTTCACGGCGTATTGAAGGAAAACATCAAGCCGATGCACAAATGGTTGAATCATCTAGGGCTCGATTCCATAGCGACCGCTGGCGAC
>CALJGU010000358.1 GCA_938075565.1 uncultured Opitutales bacterium
CGTGTGTAGAGCTCGGTTTCTTTGCGCATGGCATCATCAAGATTATCTGCGTAATAGAACTCGAACTTTCCCCGATCAGGTGGGGCATCTCCCAGACTTCTTAACGTTAACCAACTGTCGAGAAATCCCGTTATGAAGCGATCTGATTTTGAGTTTGCCAGCATCCGGTCCATTTGATCGCGAAGGATAGAGGGCCTGGTGATGCGTTTTCTTTTGGCCAGGTTTAACAATTCCTCATCCGGCATGGATCCCCATAGAAAGTAAGAGAGCCGGGAAGCTAAGCCATAGTTTGAGATCTGGTCGGCTTTCCGAGATTGAGAATCTTCCTCAAGGTAAATAAAGGCTGGTGAGCATAGGACCGCTTTTAATCCGTCTTTCATCGCTTCAAAGGGGGAGTGTCCTTTGCTAAGTCTTGCATCCACCACTCGCATCAAGCGATTGACTTCATCTTTCCGGGCAGGACGGCGGTAAGCGCGGTTTGCAAAATCCTGGATGATGCGACGTGTATATTTCTTATTGAACGCTCGATTACCAATAATGGTCTTCCATGTTTTGGTTGGCCATTCTGGGTAGTAGGGGCCTTCTACTTGAACTTCGTGAATCCTGATGTGTGGGATGCCCCCATGCTTAACGGCCACAGCCATATAATCCTCTTCCAGTTCTTCAAGAGGAACTCCTGGTGGAGGATTCTTTTTGATGAGACCGGTTACTTCACGGAAAGCAGGTCGGATATTCATCGATCCATTTAAATAGATGAATCGTGGTGCGAAACCTTTATCCAGCCAGGCATCCGTCTCATACCAGGCGGGTCCATCGTCCGAGAGTGCGAAGGTGCCCAAGTCAGGTGCGAAGGGTTGGGGTAGGTGAAGGCTGCCAAAGCGTTGATGTGAAGGGATCACCTGGAGCATCATCGGCTCTTCCGGGTCGTTAATGACTTTCTCTCTGTCGAAGTCGTGAAAGCGGTTCATGGCTTCCGCTTGTATCCTGATTCTATACACGCCTCCTTCCGGTACGCCTTCGATGAAATCATAGAGTGGGGCATAGGCTCCAAAGCGTCGAACCGTGTTTGGAGCTTCGTAGATATTCAAATAGCGCTGACCATGCGCAGTCATGTGGCGTTTGTTCAATTCCGACTGCTGCTCAAAGTCTTTGTTGAAGACCCAGGATTGCGTTTGCGGCTTCTCCTGGAAGGGGAATGCTTTTTCTACGATTTTGTCTGCCGCTTCAATGTATCGGTTTAGTAAATACCCTGACGTAACAAGTGTATCTCCAATATTGTCCTGGTGTTCAACCAACCGTTCACCTGGGAAGGCTTCTGTCGGATCAAACATGCTCATGTCCATCTGGAAGAGGTCGTTGATGGTATTGAGATACTCACGATGATTGAGACGACGTAGGACGGTTTCACCTCCTGTGAAGGATTTGGATTCGAAAGCGTCTTTTACGGCTTCTGAGAGCCAATTAATAATGGCCTTTCTATCGTCAGCGCTCGGTTGTTCCTCTTCCTCGGGTGGCATATCACCCAGGTTCATTAGATCCAAAATATCCTGGAAATCAATGAGCGCATTGTCGTCAGCTATCGGATACGCCAACGAATCAAAACGCCTGTCTCCTTTTTGCTTATCGGGACCGTGGCATTGGATGCAGTATTCCTTCAGAAATGGTTGGATATGAGCTTCGAA
The DNA here is from genome assembly GCA_938075565.1 of uncultured Opitutales bacterium. Classification (GTDB taxonomy): domain Bacteria; phylum Verrucomicrobiota; class Verrucomicrobiia; order Opitutales; family UBA2995; genus UBA2995. The sequence continues at coordinate 1,683 of CALJGU010000358.1, forward strand.
AGACGCTGCATCCAGTTTAGGTTCTTTTTCACGACCTTCAACAAGGGGTAGGAAACTGCCGATCAGGCAGCCAAACAGTAAACCAACTCTTAAGTTCATGCGACTTCCAGGTCCGGAATGGTTCCGGTGCTTGTGCCAAAGAAATCAGTATTTACCCCGAAGCGTTGTAGCATGGAGAGGTAAAGGTTACACAGGGGAACACGCTTACACCTCTCTTTCGGATAACGTTTATGTTCTCCCAGTTTGAATCCACCACCAGCCAGCATGATCGGTAGGTCTACATTTACATGAGAATTGGCGTTCCCCATGCCACTTCCAAAAAGAATCATCGAATTGTCAAACAAGCTGCCGTTGGAGTCGGGTTCTTTGATCGACTTCAATGTATCGAAGAACCGCGCGAGTTGCTGCATCTGGTAATACTCGATCTCTACAAGCTTTTCAATTTTGTCAGGTTTTTGTCCGTGATGAGAGAGAAAGTGATAACCTGAACTGTAGCCAAAAAATGAGGTGTCAAATCCTGTGCCAGCCATTTCAAAAGAAGCCACTCGTGTAGAGTCTGTTTTCAGTGCGATGGCGATTAGGTCGTAGAGGATTGGGATGTCTTCCACGAGACTTCGATCCTCTGGGATCGAGAAAGGTGCATCGGGCTTGGGAACCTTTGACCAGCGCTTATCGAGCTCCAGATTGGTTTCTACATCGCGAACGGAAGTGAAATACTCATCGAGTTTTTCTCGATCCTGGCCGCTCAACCGGCGTTCCAGGCTTTTAGCCTCCTCACTAATTGCATCGAGGATGGAACCACGAAGATCAAAGGTGTCGGCTGCTTGCTCCTGTGCTTGAGCTCCTTCATTGATAAACAGTTTTCTGAAAAGCTCTCTCGGGCCAGTAATGGGTGGCACGCGAACACCGGTGCGAGTCCAGCACATGTGGCATCCTCCATGCAATCCATCCTCCGAGCCAATGGTCAGTGACGGGAAGCGGGTTTCGGCACCTACATGTTCGGCCGCTCGTTGGTCAATGCTGATGTTGCCTTCCGGCATTCCTTTCGCATCACCCATTTTGACTCCACTTAAGAATGAGTGAACCGAGAAGTGACCGCCCTTAATGTCGTGGTCGAGATGAGAAAATACGGTGAGGTCCTTGCGATGCTTTTCCAGTGGAGATAACAGGTGGGTCATCTGGTAGTTCGGCCCCGTTTCTTTTGGGAAGAACTTCTTTGGATACATTCCAAATGAGTTGCCGATACACACCATGCGCATGGGAGCGCCAGTGGCTGCAGGTTTCGCTGTTGCGGCGGGAAGTATCGTAGAAAGGGACTCCAGCGCAGGAAGTGCCAGGGTAGCAAATGAAGATTTGAGAAAAACGCGTCTATTCATAGCGCTTAATGGTTTTTGTGGGTAGGTGCTCTAGGGGTAGCTCTGTAACGATATAAGCCTTCATCTGGGGGCCTCGTCAAGCGAAAGGGGTATGGCTTAAATTTCTACTGAGGATATGGATCTTATTTAGTAAAGTAGCATGACAAGGGCGTAGCTAACTATGCCGACCAGCATGGCCGCCGAGAATTCAATGCTTAAAGGTTTCCATCCAAGTACTTTTAATTTGGATACATTAGTTCCTAGGCCTACAGCGGCGATGGCTGTGGAAAGAAGGAATATGGAAGTTGAGCTACTGATATCTATAAAGGCAGTCCACGTTTCCGGTTCAAGGAATCCTAATGGTTTTGATCCCAGATCACCGATCGATCGAAAGGCTGCCAGGGCTATGAAACCGATCAGGAAGGTGGGAATTCATTGGCTCCATTTGAGCCAGGGAACGGGGACTTTAGCGGATGAGACGACTGCTTGGCGTTTATGATAGGTCACTGCAATGATCGGAATGACCAAGCCCATAAATAAGTTTCGTACGAGCTTGGTTGTGGCAGCAATCTCCAGGGTCATCGGAGAGTCGAAGTATAGTTGATACATCAAGGCGGCACCGGCTACCTGGGAAGTATCGTGAATGGCCGTTCCCAAAAATAGACCTATTTGCTCAGGGTTACCGTTAAATAACCAATGTGCCAGAAATGGATAGTTGAAAAGTGCGGTCATACCAAAGAGCGTGATGACGGCTACGGAATAGCTGATCTCATCTTCATCGGCCCGTGTAGCCGTTCCTGCAGCGATAACGGCCGATACACCGCAGATACTGGTTCCAACTGCGATCAAGCTACCTAATCGTGAAGGCACTTTGATCAGTTTCCTCAACCAAGAGACAGAAAAGATCGCGACTAAAATACAACCCACCACAATGGGAAGAGCGTTCAGCCCAATTTTTCCGACGGCTGATATACTTAATTTAAGACCTAGTAACGCGACTCCGAATCGCAGGATGAAACGCAGGCAAAGACGAAGGCCTTTTTCGTAAGCTTTGGGTAGACCGGCTAGGCTTCTAATAATAAGGCCTAGAATGACCGCCAGTAAAACTGGGCTTAATGGGCTTCGTTCGAAACCGAGTGCATGTTTACCAATCCAATCGGCAAGAAAACTACCTGCTACCGCAAGCACCATGGCCAAAACGACACCAGGTGCCATATTGCCGACCCAATGAAAGCTTCGATGTAGGGATCGCTGCCAATGGGTTGAAAGAAACTGCTCTCCTGGCAATGTCTCAATCGCCGCCGGATCGTAGGCCGGCACACCTTCCATGCTATCCAGAGATTGAATCTCCGCCGGATCGAGGAAGATGTTGAATTGGCGGTTAGACTCGTTACTCATGCCATAGATAGTTACGTTTAGGCAGTATTGTTATCTAAACCCTGGTAGTCAATGGGGTGATTGCAGTCGAGTGTGGCTTCAGCGGGAGGCATCTCGTATTTTAGCCCTGTAGCGCAGTTGAATAGCACCGCTGAGTCATCCGGAGATATAAGTCCTTTATCAATCGATTGTTTGTAGGCAGCGTAGGTGGCAGCACCTTCAGGGCAGAGGAGGAGTCCTTCTTCTTTGGAGACTTCTTCCAAGCCGGCGGTTATTGTTTCGTCGTCCACCGCGATGGCAAAGCCACCACTTTCTCGAACGGCTCGGAGTATTAGGAAATCGCCTACGGCGACGGGCACACGTATGCCTGCAGCTACTGTGTGTGCGTTCTGCCAGAGTTCTGCATGTTCAGTGCCTTCCTCGTAAGCTTTGGCGATAGGGGCACAGCCTGTTGCTTGCACCGCTACCATGCGTGGCAGTTTTCCTTCCAGCCAGCCTATCTCTTTAAGCTCATTGAAGGCTTTCCACATGCCGATGAGGCCTGTGCCTCCACCGGTAGGGTAGAAAATGACATCAGGGACTTTCCAGCCTAGCTGGTCTGCCAATTCCAAGCCCATGGTTTTCTTGCCCTCGATTCGGTAAGGCTCTTTTAGTGTTGAGAAGTCAAACCAGCCCATGGCTTCCTTGCCTTCTCCTACTATTCGTCCGCAATCGTTGATGAGTCCGTTCACGCTCCATACTTTGGCTCCCTGGACGGCGATCTCCCGAACGTTTACGGTAGGTGTATCGTCAGGGCAGAAGATATAGGATTCCATGCCGGCTCGACTTCCGTAGGCGGCGAGCGCAGCCCCTGCGTTGCCATTGGTCGGCATGGCTACTTTCTTGATTCCAAATTCTTTGGCCATGGAAACCGCCATGCAAAGGCCACGCGCTTTGAAGGAACCCGTCGGCAATCGTCCTTCATCTTTAACCAATAGTTCGCCGCTGCCTGTGGCCAATTTCTGAATTGGGATAATCGGTGTATGAATTTCACCCAGACTGACAATATTCTCCTTCTTGCGTACGGGAAGAAATTCTCGGTAACGCCAGAGGTCTGCTGGTCGTGCAGCGAGATCTTCTTTTGTAACCGCATTTTGAATACCGTCCAGATCGTATTTTACGAGCAACGGTTTTCCCGCTTTGGAAAGGCCGTGGATGGTGTCGGCCTCATAGTGGTCTCCTTCCATTCCGCATTCAAGGTGCGTGACGAAGGTAGGATGGTCGTTAGTAAGATTATCGTTGGTTGGCATTTAGGGGTCTCTTTTTCTTAGTGTTTGTTTAGGGAATTGTTTCAATCGTGCCAATGGATGCCCGCCACTCTAGCGAAACGTTTCAATTTGGCTGAATGATTTCCGAAAAATACGTTCAAGTGGTGGGGCATGCCTACATAGCACATGTCTTCGAACCACTCGTTGGGGTTTCGATTGAGTAGGCGAGCCTGGCCGTTGCTCATCATTAACTTACGGCGAGGCTTTTCGCTCATCGCATCGCAGGAGCTTAGGTGATACTCACCTCCGAATCTCCAAAGGCGAAACAGTGTAAGTGGCATGTCTACTTTTATTTCACCTTCGAGTACCGTGGGCTTTTTAATATTAAAGTGTTTAGCGATTTTTGCTGCACCCGGTTCGCCGGTGGGTGGGCAAAGGGAAGGCGGCGCAGCACCGACATGCCAGAGAGTGATCGTCTCTTCATCGTGCTCGAGCCAATCTGAGAGATAGCAACGACCCATGCCGAACATTTCTCCTATGAGTGCCCCGATCGCTCCATCCGCATCGCCCTCACAAGCAATGGCAAAGCCTTCATCAGCCAAGCGCGCCATTCCGAGGTAAGGCCATTGGCCAAATGTGTTGGGCATTTCGGGCCAGCAACGAACGCCCAGAGCATCCAGGTTCTCCGTCTCAATGAAATGGCGCATAGCCAAGTAAAGTCGGGAAGCCATGGGCAGGTCATCTTCTGACGCGTCTTTAAACTCCAGGCCTAGGGCCTTCGCCTTTTCGACGTCCGCATTGACTGCCTCTTCAGAAAGCTCCTTCACTACATTTTCGAATTCAATCAAACTGTAGGTTTGTAGTTGGACTCCGAGGCCGCGGTGCATGACAAAGGGATCGGTCGTCATGGAAAGAAAACCGGGTGCTTGCCCACCGATCACTCCGACTCGAGTATGACGAAGTTTCTGAATGATTCCAGCTATCCGAACCGAGGTATCCAGTTTCTCCAGAGTACCTTCATCTGTGGGGTCTCCTTTTAAGATTTCAAAAGAGCGGCCCATTTGCCTGAGCGAGGTGGCCCAAACATGCGCGCCCACCAACGAGCAGGAACTGATCATATCGCCATCTTGATTCTCTGGGGTCGCCCAAAATATAGGTGGATACGGCCAGATCTGTGCCAGGGTTGGAGCCATGCGACCATCCGCCATCGTGGTTTGTAAAAGAACGAGGGCTTGAACACCTGCTTCTTTGCACTCGCCTACCACTTTTCTCAAAGAGGTTTCATCCACCGCCTTCTCTGATGGTTCAAAAACTTCAAAGGTAGATTGATTGACCGCTTCACGCACTTTGAGCTCCATCGCGGCGCCCCATTCCATATCGAAGCCAGGGCGTTTGCGTCCTAAAAAGAGAAGACCCAGCTTGATGGGGCTATTGGGTGTGCTAGGGCTCATGGTAGTGAAATCTATTCGGGTATTCAGATGGTGGATTCAGGTTTCAGGAGTCTGATCCCAGGCGTTTTGGAAAACACCCTCACCGAAAGTCGTATACGGATTGCTGAAGCTTTCCTGGTAAACGCTTAATCCGGCAGTGACGCAATGGGCTCCAGCGATTGCCACGTCTCCAATCTGTTTCGCATTGCGAACAGCGGCAGCAATAATTTCTGACTCGTAACCAAACTTATCAAGCATCGTCCGAACGTCCGCGATAAAGGTATCGGGTGAATCGCCGAACTGGTCTTTCCAGCCGATGAAAGGGCTGATAAAGGCGGCTCCTGCTCTGGCAGCATGCCAGGCTTGTGCGACGGACATGATGAGGGTGGCATTGGTTCGAATTCCGTCCTTGGAAAGTTCTCTTATAGCGGCGAAGCCACCTTCGCAGGCGCCGACCTTAATGACAAAATTCGGAGATAGTGCAGCAAGCTCTCTCCCTTGCTCAACGATGTCCTTACAATCGGTAAAGTGTGGGTTCACTTCCACGCTAACGGGCTTGTCCGTACCTTTCACCATTTCGGCGATTTCAGCGATGACCGTTCGAAACGGTTTTCCGGAAACCATTACATGTCTCGGGTTGGTTGTGAGCCCGTCCATGTCCCAGGCTTCAAGTGCGTGGGCAATTTCCTCTGTTATGGCGCTATCAAGAAATAATTTCATAGTGGATAGGGTATGGTTGTTTCGTTTGTCTTTGAGGATTTTAGGAGGTCAATTATCTTAGAGTTAACTTGCACGGATAATTAAAGTTGAATTGGCTTTGGCGGAGTTACGACAAAAAAGAAATACTATGGATACTTACGGCTTATTTTTAAACGGTGAATGGATCGAGAGTGATGAAAAGCTGACCGTCCGTGATAAGGGAAATGGAACTGTGATTGCTGAGGTATCCACCGTTGATCGTGCTGGCGTCCGCAAAGCGATAGAAGACGCAGAAGCTGTGCGACTGGAATGGGCTGCGGCCACAGGAATGTCGCGCGGAGATCTCCTTTTGAAACTGGCGGATGAGCTCAGTCGTCGAGCGGATGAGGTTGCCCATGATATCACCCTGGAGAACGGCAAGCCGCTTCCGCAGAGTAAAGGCGAAGTCGGCATGGCGATCGACCACATCCGATGGTTTGCCGAAGAGGCCAGAAGAAGCTACGGAAGAAACGTGCCGCACCAAGCTTCAGGGAGAAGGCACATGATTCTCAAACAACCCGTGGGAGTAGTCGGTGCAATTGCGCCCTGGAATTTCCCTCTGGTACTTTCCCTACGCAAGGTAGCTGCGGCGCTTGCTGTAGGTTGTCCTGTGATTTTGAAACCCGCTTCGGCAACACCGATTTGTGCGGTTAAATTAGCAGAGTGCATCGAAGCCGCTGGATTTCCCAAGGGTGTTTTCCAGCTAGTAGCCGGAAAGGCTTCTGAGATTGCCGGTGAGATGCTGGAAAATCCACTTTGTCGAAAGATCTCTTTCACGGGCTCCACCGAGGTGGGAAAAAAACTGATCGAAGGAGCCGCGGCTACCTGCACCAAGTTGTCGTTGGAGCTGGGAGGGAATGCGCCTCTTATCGTGTTTGAGGATGCCGATTTGGATAAAGCCGTTGAAGGGGCTTTGATCACAAAATTTCGCAACACGGGCCAATCTTGCATCGGATCAAATCGCATTTATGTCCAAGAATCGGTTTCTGATGCCTTCGTTGAAAAATTTGTTGCAGGCACAAAATCCTTAAAGGTGGGTTACGGTTTAGAGGACGGCGTGGAAATCGGACCCTTGATCGATGAGGCAGGCAGGTCAGGAGCGTTGGAATTTATCCAGGATGCGGTTGAGAAAGGGGCACAGCTGCTTTGCGGAGGCGAGGTGGTCGTTGGCAAAGGGGTATTTATGACGCCCGCAGTTATGTCTGATATCCCAGCCGAAGCTCGCTGTATGTCAGAGGAAATTTTCGCACCGGTTGCACCCGTATTGTCTTTCGATACAGAAGAGGAAGTGATCAGAAAGGCAAATGACACGGAATATGGTCTGGCTGCTTACGCTTTCACCAAAGACTTAAATAGAAGTATGAGATTAGCCGAACAGCTTGAGGCTGGAACCATCGGTATCAACGAGTCGGTTCCCGCAACCAGTAATTGTCCTTTTGGAGGATTTAAGCAAAGTGGTTGGGGACGCGAATTAGGAACAGAAGGTGTTGAAGCTTATCTGGAAACCAAGCACGTTTCTTTTGGAGGTATTTAGTAACTATATAGAATAACAATTATGAAACCACATTTTTCACAACGCTCCGAGTCGATTGCTCCTTCCGTCACACTGGCGATAGACGCCAAGGCCAAAGAAATGAAAGCTGAAGGCATTGATGTCGTTGGCTTCGGAACCGGGCAGCCAGATTTCGATACGCCGGACTTTATTAAGGACGCCGCGAAGCAGGCTCTTGATGAAGGCTTTACCAAGTACACGGCAGCGGCTGGCATACCTGAATTGCGTCAAGCGATTGCCGACAAGTTTAACCGGGAAAATGATCTAGACTACAAACCCAGTCAGATCGTGGTGAACTGCGGCGGTAAGCATTCCGTCTTCAATGTTATGATGGTGCTATGTGAGGAGGGGGATGAAGTGATCGTGCCTGCTCCATACTGGTTGAGCTATCCGGAGATTGTGAAGATTGCTGGCGCTACTCCGGTGGTGATTGAGGCGGGTGACGAGACGGACTTTAAAGTGACGCCCGATCAATTGCGGGATGCGATCACGGACAATACCCGATTGTTTATTCTCAATTCTCCGAGCAATCCTACAGGGGCTGTTTATACGCCTGATGAAATTAAAGCTCTTGGCGATATTTGCCTGGAGAAAAATGTGCTCATCATGAGCGATGAGATTTACGAGCACCTGCTTTATGATGGGGCGGTCCACAAGAGCGTGGCTTCCTTTTCACCGGAACACCAGGAGAACACGATCATTGTTCACGGCTTGGCCAAGGCCTGGAGTATGACGGGATGGCGATTGGGTTTTATTGCTGCGCCCGAGGCGATCGCTAAGAAAATCTCAGCTCTGCAAAGCCACAGCACGAGCAATCCAACATCCTTTGCGCAAAAGGGCGGGGTAGTTGCGTTAACTGAACCGATGGATCATCTGGAAGGCTGGATGAAAGCATTTGCCGAACGACGGGCCTATGCCCATGAGAGGCTCACTGCCATGGCGGGAATAACCTGTTATAAGAGCCAGGGTGCTTTCTATCTATTTCCGAACATTTCTGGTACTGGACTCAAGTCTTCTGAATTCTGCGAGCGACTGTTGGAAGAGGAAAACGTAGCTGCGGTTCCTGGACTGGCCTTTGGAGCAGACGATTACGTTCGGATCAGCTACGCGACGAGCATGGAGCAGATTGTGAAAGGCCTAGATCGAATGGAACGATTCTGTGGTCAATTAGTATGATTTAAGGCGAATCAGCCCAACGATTAAGAATACCCTATAGCCCCAATCCTCATGAGCATTCCAAGTGACAAGCTTAAGCCTAATCTCATCAAGGCCATTGAAGCCTTTACGCTTCCTCCGCGGTTTGCCGTGGTTCGCGTCATAACGGAGGAAGGGGAAAGCTACGGCGATATAACCTTGGAGAGTCATGTGGAAACGCAGATGGCTTGTACGCGTGATATGGCGTCGTTCTTTATTGGTAAAGATGCCAATCGGATTTCTGTGGTCCAGGACTTCTTGAGCCACGACTTTTACAGTAATAGTCCTGTGCAACGCAGTATGGCTGCTGGAGTCGAAACGGCTCTGTGGGATATTCTCGGTAAGAACCTGGGGGTTCCGATTAACCAATTGTTTGGAGGTCTGCTTCACCCGAACGGTCTTCCATACTATCGCTGGGTGGGTGGTGATGTCCCGAATCCTGATACCGCAGTGGAGATGGCATTGAACGTTATCAAAGAAAGCAATGTCTGTGCCTTGAAGCTAAATGCATGTCCGGTTATGGGCCCTATTGATGTGCATGGTGGTATTCAGCATGCCACTACGGTGGCCAAGGCTCTGCACGAAGCTCTGCCTTCGAATGTTTCAGTCGCCTACGATGGTCATGGACGATTGAAACCGGCTACCGCTCGCAAGTTTATTGATGCCATTCGTCCCTACAATCCATTGTTTGTCGAAGAGCCAGTGGAGCCTGCTTACGAACATGAGCTACCCTTTATCCGTCAGGCAGCAGGAGGCGTTTCGATTGCTACAGGGGAACGCATGTTCGGCGCTCCGGATTTCTTCCGCTTGGCGGCCAATCGTGGGGTCGACATCTTTCAGCCCGATATGGTGCATGTGGGTGGACTGACGAATTTGAAACGAATTGCGGCCATCGCGGAATCAGCTGGATTGGCGGTAGCTCCTCACTGCCCATTGTCGGCCATCGCATTTATGGGGATTTACCAGACTATGGTTACCAGCCGAAGTGGCTTTCTGTTGGAGTGTGCTGATGGCATTCACTACAACGACGCTGCGGCTCAGGAGCTTGGGGAGAACCCCTGGTTGTTTTATGTGAAGAACAAGGAGATCTTTAACTTGGATGACGATGGATTGATGGCTCCACCGACTGGACCGGGGCTAGGAATCGAGTTCGATACAGATGCGCTCCAGCGAGGAAGCAAAATTCCGATTAAGTGGGAACGTAAATCTCATTACCTCAAAACCGGACTACTCGCTCGATCGTAGGCCGTCAGATCAAAATTTATACGATGAAAAAACCTAACATTATCCTCATTCTAGCCGATGACATGGGCTATTCTGACATAGGCTGTTATGGCGGTGAAATGGATACGCCCAACCTAGATCGACTAGCGGCGCAAGGGCTTCGCTACACACAGTTTTATAATACGGCTCGTTGTTGCCCCACTCGTGCTAGTTTGCTGACCGGAATGAATCCGCACCAGGTGGATATTGGTCACATGGCGCATTTTGATGACGATCTCGATGGCTATCGAGGTGACTTGTCGAAACAATGTGTGACGATTGCTGAGGTGTTGAAACAAGGTGGATACAATACCTATCTTTCGGGTAAGTGGCATGTTTGTAAGCAGTTGCTGGAAGAACATGGTGACGGATCGAACTGGCCTTGTGAACGTGGGTTTGATCGCTTTTACGGAATTACCGGTGGAGCTGCCAGTTACTACGATCCACCAACTTTGACTCAGGATCGCGAAAATATCGATCCACCTCAAGACAGTGACTACTACTTTACGGACGATGTCTCTGATCATGCCTGCCAGTTTATCCGTGAGCACAACGATAAGGATTCAGATAAGCCATTCTTTCTATACACGGCCTACACGGCTCCTCACTGGCCCCTACATGCCAAGCCGGAAGATATTGAGAAATACAAAGGTCGATTCAGCGATGGCTGGGACGTATTGCGTGAGCAGCGTTTGAAACGCATGGAGGAAATGGGTATCGTGAAATCGGATACGGAGCTGACCAAAAGAGATTCTACGCAGCCGGATTGGGGAGATACTCCTGACAAGGAGTGGCAGGAGCGCCGGATGGAAGTGTATGCAGCTCAGGTGGATTCTATGGACCAGGGGATCGGCAGAATGCTCGATACACTGGAGGAGCAGGGAGAGCTCGAGAATACGCTGATCCTGTTTCTCTCTGATAATGGCGCCTGTGCTGAGGAGATTTTTGATACGTTCTTCCCTTACGAAAAACCTTCGGGCGAGGGTAGGGCTAAGCCTCTTTCCTGTAGGACGCATACGCGCGATGGAAGAGTGATGCAGCATGGAAATGATCCGCAAGTGATGCCCGGAGATGAAACCAATTTTCAAAGTTATGGTGTGGCCTGGGCGAACCTTTCGAATACTCCATTTAGAGAGTATAAGCATTTCGTGCATGAAGGAGGAATTGCGACTCCATTAGTTGCATACTGGCCCAAAGGA
>CALJGU010000359.1 GCA_938075565.1 uncultured Opitutales bacterium
GGATCGGAGATTCCGTCAATAACGCATAAACAAAGGATAATGAAACGCCTGGAGCTCAAGCTATGCCATTGACACTTTTGCCTTCACCGCAAAACTGCCTCCTTCTAATTTTCGAACCAAGACAAAGGATTATGACCACAATTACCGACATCAAAGCGCGCGAAATTATCGATTCACGCGGAAATCCAACCGTTGAAGTAGACGTACACCTTAATTGCGGTGTTATCGGACGCGCCGCAGTTCCTTCTGGAGCCAGCACAGGTGTGAACGAAGCACTCGAATTGCGTGACGGAGGCGTTCCAGCCAGCCAACTTCCTAAAGGTCTCAATGGCAAGAAACGCTATTTGGGTAAAGGTGTGGTTAAAGCTGTAAGCAATGTGCACAAAAAAATCGCACCACAACTCATCGGTCACGATGCGATCGATCAAGTCGGTATTGACCAGGCGATGCTCGACCTGGATGGAACAGCTACTAAAAAGAAGTTAGGCGCCAACGCCATTCTTGGTGTATCCATGGCCACTGCCAAAGCAGCAGCTCAAGCACTCGACCTTCCGCTTTACCGCTACCTCGGTGGCACCAATGCGAAAGTACTTCCTGTTCCTATGATGAATATCATGAACGGTGGATCTCACTCAGATGCACCCATCGACATTCAAGAGTTCATGATTATGCCTAAGAGCGCCAAGTCATTTAAGGAAGCTCTGCGCGCTGGAGCCGAAATCTTCCATGCGCTTGCAGGTGTGCTGAAAGGCAAGGGACTTTCCACCGCTGTCGGTGACGAAGGTGGATTCGCTCCAAATATCGAGTCCAACGAAGCCGCTTTGGAAGTAATCGCTTTGGCTGTTAAGAAGGCAGGCTACAAACTTGGTAAGGACATCTTCCTGGCCTTGGACGTTGCTTCCTCTGAGTTCTACAACAGCAAATCCAAACGCTACGTATTCTCCAAGTCCGACGGATCTAAAAAGAACTACAAGGACATGGTTGCTTTCTTGAAGGACATGCAATCCCGCTACCCCATCCTCTCCATCGAGGACGGTTTGGACGAAAACGACTGGACAGGTTGGAAGCACATGACCGAAGAGATGGGGCACAACACGCAGCTCGTGGGTGATGACCTATTCGTTACCAACACCTCGTTCCTCAAAAAGGGAATCGGTATGGGTGTTGCCAATTCCATCCTCGTTAAGGTTAACCAAATCGGCTCATTGACCGAAACTTTCGACGCAGTTGAAATGGCCAACGAGAACAAATACACAGCCGTTATTTCCCACCGTTCTGGTGAAACTGAAGATGCGACCATCGCCGACATCGCAGTTGCCACGAATGCAGGCCAGATCAAAACCGGTTCCCTATCACGCAGTGACCGGATCGCGAAATACAACCAACTTCTCCGTATTGAAGAAGAGCTTGGTAAGCATGCGGTCTATGGTGGCGTGATTGGCAAAATCTAATCTAGGTTGGCTAACGGATGAATACATTGGATTGGTTACGCACAGCATTGCGCGCCCGCTCCAGATAGTCGTTAATCGCGACATCTCAAATCCGTCTTCCATTTAGATCCCATAAACCTTTCGAAAACGCGGTCGACACTCGGCCGTCTTTTCTGCAATAAGGTGCTAAACAATTCACAAGCTTATGAATCCACAACTCTACATCTGGTTAAAAGTTTTCCACCTAGTCATGGTCATGGCATGGATGGTGAGCATCTTCTATCTCCCTCGCATACTCGTCCACATCGTGGAAGGCCGCGCAGCGAATCAAAGCGTAGATCGCCTGTTCATCATGGCCCGCAAGTTATTCATATTTGGCAACATCATGATGGTCATTGCCTGGATCACCGGTTTGTGGATCGCCATATCCATGGGCTACTTCTCAGGGCAAGGTTGGTTACATGCCAAACTACTCATTGTAGTCATATTGATCGGCTACAATCACATGACATTAGGCCTAGTCAAAAAAGCCGAGAAGGGCGCACTCTCTTGGTCATCCAAAGCACTGCGCTGGTTTAACGAACTGCCAATCATTTTGGTTGTGATTGCTGTTTTCCTCGTAATTGGAAAACCGATGTAATCATTCGATCTAATTTATCATTTTAATAAGAAAGGCCCCTGATTTTTCAGGGGCCTTTTAGTTTCTAGCATGGAGCTGAAAAGCTCCTCTCACCAAATGAAATGTTTACCAACGATAGGTTGCGTTCAGGGAAATTTGTCTAGGAGCCGCAGGAACTGAAGGAATCTCTTCGAAGTCACTGTCCCAGAGGTTTACCAAAGCAAGACCGAGCTCCAGTCCTTCAATGGATTTAGGAAAGTAATAAAGTCCCAATGACGAGAGTACGGCATCGTCAGAGGTACCTTCCGTACGAAGCAAGTTATCCTGCTGAATGCGAAATACATTGTCGGATCGAAGTTCTATTCCTGATGCCAGTTCATAAATAAAAGCCAGGGTTGCTCGGTGGCGGGCAAAATTAAGCGCGTAGAAACTAGCATCTACATTGGCGACGCCGTAGTCCTCATCCTTGGATAAGGATGTATAACCCACCACGACGCGGCCTTTATCAAAATCATAGGAGGCCAATAGCTCTACCCCTGTGGTATCAATATCCACATGGTTTGCTGTCCGACCGAAAACATCATAGGCAAAGGTCCAATCGACCAGTTCATCATCTTCGCGTTTGAATACCGCTGCCTGGAAGCTGAAATGGTCGGACTGAGTAACGTAACCGAGTTCATAGTTTGTCGCCGTCTCACGAACTAGATTGGGATTTCCACGAAACAGTCCTCCATTGGGATTACCAGCAATCGCGGTATATCCCGCCACTTGTGAGGCTCGTGATACATCGATGTAAAGCTGGGAGTTGTCTCCCAGGCCCGGGAGTCCAGATACATCGAGTCTGGCCATCGGCAGAACTTTGCTACCGCCACGATTGTTGTCGTCATAGGACAATCCACCAGCAAGCCGCCATTGGTTTCCTTCATTGTCGTCCCATTCAGTATCCACGAGGACACTTCCTTTTAAGTAGCTACGACTATTGAAGGCTCCAAACGTCAGGGAGGTGGATTTAATGTCATCCTGTAACCATTCAACTTTTGTAAGTAAGTTCCATTGGTCCGAAGTCCAGCCGCCTTCCACAGCAATGTCATAGACTTCAGTCGTGTGTTCGAAGGGATTAAAAATTCCCGGACGAGTACGATCGTATTCGTAATCGTCTTTATTCTTTCGGTAATAAGCACTGGCCTGCCAAAAGAAATCTCCGTGATCCACGCGGTGGTTTAAAAAGAAAAGACTGGTTTGAATGTCCTCTGTCTCAGCAACGCCGAACGGAGTATACATATTGGGCCAGCCAAAAAACTTATCCTGATACCCAAAGAATACATCGCTCTGAGAAGCCCCTTCGATTCTTTGAAAACGAATACTCAAACGATCGAAGTCATGATCTCCGTTTTCGATGGGTCCATCCGACTCCGAATGAGACACCTCGGTATCGATTCCCCAGGTCGATCCATCATCGGCCTGCTCTAGATGGGCGCCATAAGCACTTCCAAACCAATAACCATCTTCGCCAACACCTAAAGCAAGCTCCTGATTCGGACGAATGGCACTCCATTGATAGTTAATACTCCCAACACTTGAATTGAAACCAGAGAAGGCATTCGCACTTCCAGTTAAAACACTTGCCCGAGAAAGCATGTGCGGCGAAACAGGAATCTCCGCATAGTAGTGCCCTGTCTGCGGATCAAAGAGAGTCGCACTCCCAAGCATGAACCCGGTGTTTTCAAAAATACCTCCTCGAATGGTTACATCTCCCTGGCTCTCTACCGAGTTGCGCGATTGAACATCCACCAAGGGCTCATACTTCAAGGCCGATACCGGCATTGAAAAAGTTGTGAGAGAGTCTTCCAGAGCAATGCGCTGGGAAACCGTCTCTACCGTATCGAGCTCATACAATTTATAGTCGTCGTCCTCCTGAGCTACCAAGCCAACGCAAGTTGCCAAAAGAATTGAGGAAATACGTTTTATTGCTAAAATAGATCTCATAAAACCGCTGAGATGAAGTGGCTTTCATTTCATTTGGCAATCCTAATGTTAACCATAAGCAATATTCGCCTTAACATTAAAAAGGACTCCCTTCAGTCTTTGACAGTCCCTACCCCAAAGGCCAACTTGACTCCATGAATCAAGTGGACGTGCTGTGCATTGGCTATGCTTGCTGGGATCTGAATTTTCACATCACAGACCATCCGGATCCGGACAATAAGATCTTTGCCAAATCATTGACCAGCGAGGGAGGAGGCCCAGCCGCAAACGCAGCCTACACCATAGCCAAACTGGGTGGACAGGCAGCCTTAGCAAGTCGGCTAGGTAATGACACCCTAGGGCAAGCACACTTGGAAGAGCTGAAACAAGCAGGCGTAGACACAAGCCGTATTTTGATTACGGATACGCCAACATCTACATCCAGCATCTGGGTTAATAAACAAGGCCAGCGAGCGGTTGTTAACTTTAAACCTGATCATTTTGTTCTCCTGACCAAGATGATCGATATTACCACACACTGCATATTGGTGGACGGGCATGAGTTCGAAGCTTCCATGGATGCGCTAAAGCATATGGCCAGCATCCCCACCCTTCTAGACGCTGGATCCTTAAGGGATGAAACATTGGAACTATCATCAAACGTTTCCCACCTGGTGGCCTCGTCATCATTCGCGCGAGACTTATCTCAGTCAAAAGATTTGAGAGACTGGTTACAATGCCTTGCAGAGAAAGCACCCTGCGCTGCTGTAACTTGCGGACAGCAAGGAGTACACTGGCAAGATAGCAACGGCACAGGCGGACACATCAAAGCCCCCTCAGTAAATGCGATTGATACCACAGCTGCAGGAGATATTTTTCATGGTGCTTGCGCTCTTGCACTTGCCAAAGGAAGATCTTTTCCAACTTCACTGGCTTGGGCAAACGAGGTGGCCGGTGTATCTGTAACGAAACCTGGCGGCCGTAGCTCTTCACCTGAAATTTCCGAAGTAACATCCTTAAGCTCCTTCAGATAACCATTTGATTATAAACTTATGCATCTAGGAGAAATTGAGCGATGGGAAGGAAAGCAATCACTTCCAAAAGTAATCTGTCTTCATGGATTCCTTGGATGTGGAAAAGACTTCAAGATCGTAAGAGACAATTACGCAGGTCACCCCACCATAATTGCTCCAGACTTTCCGGATTATTCTCAAAGCCCGACA
The DNA here is from genome assembly GCA_938075565.1 of uncultured Opitutales bacterium. Lineage (GTDB taxonomy): Bacteria > Verrucomicrobiota > Verrucomicrobiia > Opitutales > UBA2995 > UBA2995. The sequence continues at coordinate 5,238 of CALJGU010000359.1, forward strand.
TGCGGTTATAGTTGGGAGAGCTGTATCCAGGCATTGGACAAACTAATCGTAGCTGAATCGAAAGATGCAGCTTGTATTTTGTTGGGCTATTCCATGGGAGGGCGAATAGCACTACAGTATGCGCTTCAACATGCTGATAATTTGGCAGGCCTCGTACTAGTTGGAGCAACACCGGGTATTGCAGATGAAAAAGAACGTGCCGCTCGAAAAGAAAAAGATATCGCACAAGCGAACATGCTGAGGGAGCAATCTCTGGATGACTTTTTGAAGCATTGGTTCAAGCAGGATATTATTCGAGCTCAATCACAGATATCCGAACCCTACCAATCAGACATGCGAAGGACGCGGGAATCGAATAACAGTATCGCGCTTGCACAATCACTTTCTTTTCTCGGCACTGGAAGTATGCCATCCGCATGGGAACATTTAGCCAACCTACATCAACCCACTTTATTGGTTACAGGAGATGGGGATGAAAAATTTAAAACCATTGCGGGCAACATGGAGACACAACTTCCCAATGCACAACATGCAACTATTAAAGATGCAGGTCATGCGTGTTGCTTTGAGAAACCTTTGGCATTCACGCAAGCCCTCGATTCATTTCTTTCATCACTCATTGATTGATGATCTTACGATTCTTCATTCTGTCGCTGGGTGTCTTCTGCGCAGGGACCTCAGTCGTGATGACCAAAGCAAGTCAACTTCCAGCTGAATATGTAGCGGGAGGTCGACTGATAATTGCAGCTCTTCTTCTGCTTCCCATTTACATAAGGGATCAAAAACGACACCCCGAGTTTAAGCTAAGACAAAGTCTCCGTATTTCTGGCCTGCCTGCTCTTCTTCTCGCCTTACACTTTATCACTTGGACGATTGGAGCACGTTGGACCACGAGTGCAAATTCAACGCTCATCGCAAACTTGATTCCGGCAGCGATGCCTTTTTTCAGTCTCTTTCTTTTAAAAGAAGCACTCAACAAAGGTGAATGGATAGGTACATTTATTACCTGCTTTGGCGTAGTTATTCTCGCTTACGTAGATTACCATGTAAGCTCCACCATGATAGCAGGCGACCTTGTTTGTCTCATATCCATGCTCGTTCTTTCTTGGTATCTCATCCTAGCAAGGAAGTACAGGAACATTCCTTCCATTTGGTTATACCTAGTCCCCCTCTATACGGTTGCAGGACTCATCTGCCTCATCACCGGTTTCGTCAGAGTAGGCATTCCTTCTGCACCGCCACCTATAGAATGGTTCTACATCTTCTTATTAGGGTTAGTTCCAACTGTGTTTGGTCACTCTCTACTTAACTTAGCAATGCATTGGTATAGAAGCCAGTTCGTTGCCATAGTCAGTCAAATGCAGTTTGTATACGCAGGCGTCCTGGGCTATTTCTATTTCGCAGAAATCCCTCAAATAAGTTTTTACCTTGCTAGTGCATTCATGATGGTTGGTGCTGTGTGGACTTTGTATTCCCACACTTACACTCATAAGACCACGCGTGATCCCAAACCACATTAAGCATATCATCTGGGATTGGAATGGCACGCTCGTTGACGATGCGCAACGCTGTGTCGATATCATGAATGGTATCCGAAGCAGACGGTCGATGTCCTTAATCAGTATTGAGGATTATCGTCGGTTATTTGATTTCCCAGTCGTTGAGTACTATCGCAGGATTGGCTTTGATCTCGAGGAACATCCTTTTGAAACCTTGAGCAATGAGTTTATCTCCGAGTACGTCGAATCACGAAAAGATTTACCGCTACAACCAGGCGCGCTGGATGCGTTAACCTTTTTCAGAGAAAAAAATATTCCGCAATGTGTTCTTTCTGCAACGCAGTCCGATGCACTGAGGAAAACGCTTGATGAATATCAGCTGACATCCTTTTTCAAAACAATCCTTGGCCTTGACCATCACTATGCCGATGGAAAGGCCCACCTAGGAGACACTTGGCTAGAAAAAAACCACATAGACAAAGAACACGTCCTACTTATCGGAGACACTCTTCACGATAGAGAAGTGGCAACAAAGATGGGCATCCACTACATACTCATTTCAAAAGGTCATCACTCAAACAAACGCTTACGAGAAAGATCGTCCAAAGTCTTAGACAGTCTTAATGAGCTCATAGATCTACTCTAACCAAGAGACAGTAGAAGAAGCAGGAATACTTTCACGTATTTGCTTATCGGGTACATTCAAAATAATCTCACAGCTAAGTCTTCACCAAAGAAAAAACACTTAAAGCAACAGCATGTTTTAAAGACATCTTTCTCTTGCATTCTAAATAAGCTTAGATTAAGAAACTCGTCCCAAGCTTTTATAAATCCCAGACTATCATCCAACCTTACCCACAACCCAACAAATTGACACGCTTTAATCATAGTTTTCTTTGGCGTTTTCTTGGACCTATCAACCAGCAATTAACGCATCATTCGATGAAGTTTTCGAATGATTTTCAAGCACACACATTGGACGCACTTGAAGAAGCAAGTCACTCCCACTTTCAAACTACAAAGACTCATCCACTTTCCATAGACAAGCTGACATCTACTGAACTCGTAACCTCCGCTTTTTCTTTTCTAAAAAGAATCAACGGAATCGTTCCGACTAAGCGTCATCTTTTCGTTGGGATAAATACCTAGGTATAAATCAACACGAAGCATTACCAATAATCGATTAAAACTATGCCTCCAAAAAAAGCTGCTAAAAAAGCACCCAAGAAGAAGGTAGTTAAAAAGGCCGCCAAAAAGGCCGCCAAAAAACCTGCCAAAAAACCAGCTGCCAAAAAAGCTGCTAGAAAAGCACCTGCTAAAAAAGCCAAGAAAAAGGCTGTAAAGAAGGCTGCTAAAAAAGCTGCGAAGAAAAAGGCTGCTCCTAAAAAGAAAGCTGCTGCTAAGCCAAAGAAAAAGGCTGCCGCTAAAAAGAAGGCTGCTCCTAAAAAAGCTGCCAAGAAAAAAGCCGCTCCTAAAAAGAAAGCTGCTGTTAAACCAAAGAAGAAAGCTGCTAAGAAGGCTGCAAAGAAAAAGGCTGCTCCTAAGAAAGCTGCCAAGAAAAGAGCTCGTAAGAAGAAATAAAACGCTTCTCATCTTTGATCATTTCAAAAGACCGGCTTCGGCCGGTCTTTTTTTGTACCTATTCAATGAGCACCTCCACCTACACTATTTACAAAAAGAAGTGGACAATTCCCCAAAAATGATTCCGATACCACGCCATGAGTTCATCAGACGAAAAGAAAGCCGGCTTTGGTAACCCAATCGTTAACCTGATTCTTACCGGATTGGTATTCCTGTTTTTTACTTGGATTCTCAGAGCTTACGTCCCAGCCAAGACAGTTTGGTTGAATTGGCTTTTCTCTGCTTTCGCTGCCACCACTCTGACCATGACATTTTATTTTGCGATAAACATGTTCCAGGTCACCCTTAGAGATCACAAAAACCGCGAAGGTTAATTGCCAAGAATCAACTTAGCCTGAGACCAGGCCAAATATTAGTAGATTTTCACAAGACTAACAATTAGTCTTGGTTATCTTCATCCCACGATCCGAACTCAGCCTCATAGGAACGTTTCTTACGTCGTTCGATG
>CALJGU010000360.1 GCA_938075565.1 uncultured Opitutales bacterium
AAGTGTCGAATTCGTATGCATCGACGAAAGTCTCCGGTAGTTGATCGGCGGGAATCTTTTTATAGTTTTGGAGCAGATCCAGATACCAGGGGTCTTTTGCTGGCTCTTTAAAGATTTCACGATTGCGGGTCAGGCTGATGCCGCAGTCCGGATTTTCCATTTCCTTCGTAAATATGCCGTGGGTAAAGCGTGCCCATTCCAGAGCGCGGTCGTGCGGCCCGACACGGTACGGGCACCAAAAGGCAGCTGCCACATCCGAGGTGGTATGGGGAGTGATATCTCGTGCATGAATATCCACCGAGTGTCCTTCTTCCAGAAGGCGAATAGCAGAGGTGAGGCCGGTGACGCCGGCGCCCACGCCTGCGATTTTCTTTTTGGTATCTATTTTAGCGGCCATACTTCTCTTCAAAAGCTTTTACCGGATTCCAATCGGGATCGTTGTAGAGTTTCTTATTTCGTTCCCACTTGCTGTTCGGGTAGTAGTCGAAAATTTCGCCTTGGCCGAGAATACGGGGATCCTTGTGAGCGATGAGATCGCTTTGCAGTTGTTTCCACATGCGTTCCTTGATCTTGGCGTAGCTGGGATTTTCAGCCAGGTTGTTTACGCAATGCGGATCATTTAAGATATCGTAGAGTTCTTCCTTCGGCCGCTTGCCGAAACTCATTTCATAATACCGGTATTCGGGGTCGGATGGTTCGAGGTCGGTTAAAAATGTTTTGGTTGGAGAACCATCGGTGTTTTTGTACCCAAATTCTGGATTACCTGCAGGCCAGCGATGTGGTAGCAGGTTGCGGCAGTAGAGGAATGAATCATTGCGGATGGCTCGAACCGGGTAGGATACGGATCGCAGTCCATTGTCGACGCGCCCAACATCGTGGCGCTCCTTACCGAGTAGAGTGTAGTTTCTGTCTTCGTCGATCCTTCCCGATTCCTTTGACATGAGCTGCGGAAGAAAGCTTTGTCCGGTCATTTGATCAGGAGCATCGATCTTAAGTAGATCCAATAGAGTCGGCGCCCAATCAGGAAAGGTAATAAAATCGGAAACGATTCGCTGAGGAGTTACGGTTCCTTTCCACATGGCAACAAAGGGCACCTGGAATCCTTCATCGTAGATTTGTCCCTTCACTCGTGGGAAGGGCATGCCATGGTCGGAGGTGGCCACGATCAAAGTATTCTCTAATAATCCTCGTTCTTCCAAAATCTTCAGCGCTGCTCCGATCTGTTTGTCATACCATTCAACTTCGATGGCGTAGTCAGCCAGGTCTCCGCGAATGGTTTCGTTGTCGGGGTAGAAATCCTGTACCTCTACGTCAGCCAGGTTGCGTCCATCCTTCTTCCAGGAATCCTTCTCATAGCCACGGTGAGGTTCCTTGGTTCCGAGCCAGAAGCAAAACGGTTGGGCGGTTTCATCCCATTCGTAGAGGAAATCAGCGAAGTTCGTCGGGTAATCCATTTTGTTGATGCCGCTGTAAGGCACATCCCGCTTGTTATTGTTGTAGGCGTGTCCGGCGGGATTGTCGTTTTTGGCGTTATTTGCATTCACGTCGCTGCCTCGCCAAGTGCCGGGTCCCCAGCCTTTACCGGTAAAGCCGACAAAGTAGCCATTCTCTTCTAAGATATAGGGATAGAACTCCCATTTATCGGAAAGAATGGGGTTGTGATTTGTAGCCTCTTCAAGCTGCCAGGAGTAACGACCTGTTACCAAACAAGCTCGGGCAGGCGCGCACTTAGGGTTATTGTTATAGGCGTTCGTAAACAGCACGCCTTTTTCCGCCAGTCGGTCGAAGTGAGGTGTTTCAACATACTTGGCTCCGTAAGCTCCAAAGCTGTTTCGTGAAGCATCGTCAGCAATGAGGAAAAGGACGTTGGGGCGATCGGCGCCATGAGCCTGGAACATTCCAGCGACAAGAACCAATAGAAGGGTGAGTAGGGTAGGTCTCATAGGAAGCAAGGTGTCAGGTGTCGGGTGTCAGGGAAATGAAAATCCATCTGAAATTCGGGCAGCTCGGCGATCTGTCCCTACCAAAATTCATTGTCGAATGTGTTCAGGTAGGGCGACCTCGCCGAGGGTGTCGTCTTTTTATTTCTTCCATAAGACAAACTCCAACGCTCGTCGTTCCGACCAATAGGTTCCTGATTTGCCAAAGCTGACGAAGCCAACGTGGCCTCCGTGGGATGGCACCTCCAGGTGAAAGTATTTGCTTTCGCGGGCTATTTCAGAGGGGTAGCATTCAGTCGGTAGAAACGGATCGTCGATGGAGTTGATCAAGAGAGCCGGGACGGTGATGTTTGGAAGTACGGGTTTGCTGCTGCAACGGGCCCAGTAGTCATTGGCATCTTCAAACCCATGCATGGGGGCGGTGTAGGCGTCATCAAATTGCCTAAAGGTTCTCATGTCTTTCAGTCCTTTGTCTTCTACCTGGTCTGGGAATAGCTGTATTTTTTTGCGGATTTTGCTACGTAGACTGATCATGAAACGCTCCATGTATACTCTGTTTTCCGAGCGTTCCAATCGGAGTGAACTGCCCTTCAAATCGCAGGGCACCGATATGGCCACCGCGCTTTTTATACGCGTATCCACTTCCTGGGCACGATCTCCCAGGTATTTAAGTGTTACATTGCCACCCAGGCTGAATCCAACCAGAGCAATTTCGGTAAATTTGTCCTGTTTGAATACATGGTCGAGGACGATCTGAAGCTCCTCGGTGGCTCCGCTATGGTAGGTCTTAATTACCTTGTTTATTTCCCCACTACAGCCACGGAAATTCCAGGCCAGGACATTCCAGCCTGCCTTAGCAAATACATGTGCCATACCCTGAATGTATGCCCGGTCAGAACTACCCTCGAGCCCATGAGTAAGAATTACCAGTCGCCTTGATATAGGATTGAAGTGCCAATCGAGATCCAGAAAGTCTCCATCAGGAGTTTCAATGCGCTCGCGTTCTTTGGTAATCT
>CALJGU010000361.1 GCA_938075565.1 uncultured Opitutales bacterium
AATCCATGGCACCCAATTGAATCGTTGCAGCGACATCCCGATCATCAGTCGTAACGGAAATATTACTCCAATCCGAAAGACCATTTTCGATGAGGTATGGAAAAAGCGTTCGAGCGGTATCAGGACGCACTTCAAGGAACACACCGGCTCTTACTTTTAGCAGCCCTTCTTCGTTGCGACGGACCTCGTGATCGGAAGAAAGCCCGGCAGCTGCAAAGGCGTTAATTTCATTGGGAGTGACTAGCCCGCTTCCATGTCCTTCAACGACTCCACGGTTTTCCCAGGTTGCCCGAATCATGCCCCATATACGTTCATTTCCTGGCGAGTCCGGATTACTTACAGCCGGCCAGTCCATGACCTCACCCAGCCCCGACACGCGTAGATCATATTTCATAAACGCATCCATTTCTTTATGCCCATAGTATCCACCACCTTTCTCATAAACCGTGGGTGGAGTTGCTGAACCAATGGTAGGAAATATTTTCAGTGGACTCCCGGCTTTTTCAGCCTCTAGCCAAAACTCCACATTATAATCGCCCACGACATTGGAGAGTTCGTGAGAGCCCTCCATCGTCCAGGTGTTACCTCGAGGGATAACCAACGCAGCTTCGTATTCCGGGGTCAAATAACTGCTCTCGATATGTTTGTGAGACTCACCAAAACCTGGCACCGCCCATTCACCACTCGCATCGAATTCCGCCTTACTCTCCCCACTCCAGGTTCCGGCATCGCCTACCCACGCAATGCGTTGTCCTCTGACCACGATATCTTGATCCTTAATCCACTCACTCGTGAATACATTCAATATCGTAACATTTCGAATAATGAGGTCAGCACTTGCACGCTCCAGCGCTGTCGCCAACAACGATTGGCGTGTTTGCACCTCCTCCATAAGATCTGCCGCCGAAACCATGGACGTGCATAGAAAAAGAACGAGAAATCTGAGTTTTAGCATGTCATTCATCCAAACATCTATATCTTTATTAGCAACGAAGAACAGAATCGAAAGGTCCAGATGACGGGTCGATGAAACTCTTATAAAACAATGAAATCGAATCCATATTAACAAGTCGGGTGCAAGCGACGGCAAATAGCCCCACCTGATCCACGACTGAGAATCAGACGTACCTATAAATATAATACAATACCGTCGGCACCGAAATTCGTTCTCCAGCGAAACGGAAAGGTGTAGATGACGTCAGGTCTGTACTTTTGACAATTGTAAGTAATCAGAGGCTCTCAAAAGGGTCGAGCTCTCTCCCTACGTGTCGGTCTTTATTCCACTGCCACGCTGATAATTCCCTGAAAGGCCTTAACCATGGGAGCCTGATTGGAGCCCCAGTTGTTTCGCATGAAGATGTAGATGGTATCGTTTGTGGGATCCGCCCAGATCATGGTGCCGCCAGAGCCACCATGACCGAAGGCACCAGGATTCAGACCTGTGGTCTTGGGATCGGTCGCTTTCCGCACGGTACGGAAACCCAGGGCTGAAAAACAATTCGTGATATGGTCACCCTTTTCCAGATGTCCGCAGGTGATGGTTGTCAGTTGTTTGACTGATTGTTTTGAGAGGAATCTCTGTCCGCCGTAGCGGCCATCTTTCAGCATCATCTGGTAGAAGTGGAACATGTCCTCGGCCGTTGAATAGAGCCCTCCAGCAGGATTGAAATATACAGGATCGTAGAAACGATCCACCTTCCATTCGCTTTCACCTTTTTCCCTACGGTAGTGTTCAACCAGTCGATCTTTAGGAACATCCTTAAGCATGAAGTAAGTATCCTTCATTCCGAGTGGATCAAAGATCCGTTTCTTGAGGAAATCCTCAAAGCTCATACCGGAGTATTTCTCGACGAGGTAAGCCGCCACATGCAGACCTTCGCTACCGTATCGCCATTTGGAGCCCGGTTCCCAATCAAGCGTGCTGCGCGCCGAGGCCATGACTCGTTCCTTGATACTCTTAGCGGCTTCCGTTCCCGCTGTCGCCGGTAATCCGTGGGTGTGGTTCAAGCAATCTTGCAGGGTGAGCGGACGGTCCGGCTTCACCAGCTTAACCTCACTTGGACCGTAGGCGTAAGCCGGGACGGTCATCAGCATTCCCTTGAACTCAGGGATGTGCTTACTCACCGGATCATCCAGGCTCAGTTTGCCTTCTTCCACGAGCATCATGACTGCTGCGGCGACAAATGGCTTGGATGTAGAAGCAGCCCAAAAGATGCTTTGCGTGTCCATAGGGACCTTGGCTTCAACCGATTGGTAACCCATGGCCGAATGCGAGATAATATTCCCCTTGTGAGCAGCCAGAATAACGACACCGGTTGTTTCCCCAGAATCTACAAACGACTGCAGTTTCGAAGGAAGATCCGTCAATGAGTCCGAAGCGAGGTCACTTCCTGCAAAGGAGTTCGTGAGTATCGTAAATGAAAACAATGTCACCCAGACAGCGACATTCAGGGGATTCAGAAGCGCGTATCTTTTCATTGAAAGAACCTTATGGCCGATCCCTCGTTTCTGTAAAGCATTGGCGCATAAACCAAGTCGGAGACTCTAACCTTGATTAGCTGCCTTTGATAAAAGGTTGGGAGAATCTGACCTCTCCCCAGCCTTTAATAGCCGCAAAGCCTAAAATACAAGAAATTGTAAATACGGACTCTAAAGGATTGTAGTTTTTGCTAATCAGCAGGTTGAAAGCTGATGTGCCGTATATATGTGGGCGATTACATCCTATTATAATCCGATTCAATATGCGACAAAGCTTCGTAATTTTCGTGTATTCCAAGAGCATTTAAAGGTCCCTCTTATTGTTGTCGAATTCAGCCGCGAAGGTGTTTTTGAATTGGATGAAACGCTTTGCGATATCCATATCAAATTATGTGACGGGGATGTTCTTTGGCAAAAAGAAGCCCTCCTCAATGTTGGCATAAAGCATGTCCCTGCTGAAGAGGACTATGTAACTCTAGTAGATGCCGATGTCCTCTTCACAAATCTCAATTGGGTCGAACAAACGGAGATGGCACTTCAGGATTCGCTTATCGTGCAGCCTTTTTCCCAAGTGCGAGATCTAGATAAAACAACTTCGGAAAACAGGGATCAAATCCGTCAATCCATTGTAAGACCATTCGAACACGAAACGTTGGATATTGAAAACAGTGAGCTCGGAGGACACAGAAATTCTTTTGCGAAATCCTATATCGAGGGCCAGCTGAACAATGGATTTTTCGATAGCCTAGGACAGAGACAAAACACGGCTATTGCACCCGGTTTCTCAATCGCTGGTAAGAAGAAGTTCTTTGAGAAATTCCCATTGTTCGATGAAGCCATCATTGGTGGAGGCGATTCACTCTTCTGGGATGCCCTGGCCGGAGAAGCTATAAACATGGCTCAACAAAGAGGACTAAGAGGCAATTACCGTGAACGATATTTGTCTTGGGCTAGTCGAATCCACAAAGCCGTAGGAAAGTCGATCAACTATGTAGAAGGAAATTTGCTTCACCTCTGGCATGAAGAACTGGAAAGCCGAGGGTATTACTCCCGAGAATTTAAACTGAACGATATTGGTTACGATCCCTCTAAGGACTTAATTCGAAGCTCAGAAGGTATTTGGAAATGGACGGATGAGCGCACAGATTTGCGTGAATATTTGAACGATTACTTTTTCGGAAGAAAAGAGGATTTTTTATCCGCGAAGGTCTAAAAGGTTCATTACCGAACCTACCAAATCCTATCCGCATTTTGCCAACATCCTTCGTTTCTATTTCTTAACCCATGATCTCCGACAATCATCCTAATAAGAGCAATGGCCACATAACCGTGGCCTTGTCTGCCTATAACCGTGAAGACACCATTGAAAAAGCAGTACGCACGATCCTAGGTCAGACCTACAAAAATCTCACCCTTTACGTGGTAGACGATGCAAGCACGGATCAGACGGTTGATATAGTTAAGAAGATGCTCTCTGAAGATTCGCGTCTCCAGCTGATTGCCCTGAAGGAAAACGGCGGAACCTATTCAGCAAAAAACAGAATCCTCAGGGATCATTGTCATGGAGAATTTTACGCGCACCAAGATGCCGATGATTTCAGCTGGGATACTCGATTTGAGAAGCAGTTGGAATTCTTGAAGGATCATCCCCAGGTGGCAGGTTGTGGCACAGGTATAGACGAGTTCTTTGTGGACCCGACCATTTCTCCAACAATCGAAAGCGAGTTCCCTATCAAGTTCGATGACAAGACCCAGGAGTATCATCGGAAGGTCCTCTACCGGCCTTTACTCAAACAATACGATTTCGTTTCTGAATATGTGGAAAGCTCGAATCTCCCCCTTATTACGATGAATGGCTCCATCGTGGTCAGAACTGAGGTCATAAAAAGCCTGGGTGGATTCGATGGAAGAACACCCATTGGGGCTGACTATGAATTCTTTTTGAGGCTGCTTACCTTGCATGACTTTGGAAACTTACAAGAAGTCCTCTACTCACGAAAGTATCATGCAGAATCCCTTACTCGGCGCCCGGACATGGGAAGAGGTTCCAGCCTCAGGAAGCAGTATGAGGGCCAATGGCATGAAAGATTTAAGTCACTGATGCCTTTGATGAAATCAGAAGATACCACTGCTCTGAAGACAGTACTAAAACAAGATATGTTTGTCGCCGAGTGCGATTTTGAATGGATGAACGAAGCTTAAGCTTCATCAATAATCATGTACAGGCTTAACCAGCGCTTTGTTCATGGTTCACTCCTAGGCTATGACTCGGTTCCTTTTATTCCTGCCTATCTACCTTCCCATACGTAAAGGCAGAAAGGACAGGCATCTGGAACACTGAGCCGGAAATAACTTAAATTACCCTACTGGCTAAAAAGAAATGCCTATCTTCTTCAAAAGGGCAATCTCTAGACTTCTCTGCGAATCAAGCAATCGCATGCCGTTCGCGAACCAGATCATTTCCTTGAGAAGCCTTGCAGTATTTTTCTTCCAAATCCTGGCGCACCTTTTCGTATTCAGGATCATCATACAAATTCTTGCTCTGACTAGGATCTGCGTCCAGATCATAAAGCTCCCCATAATCGCGCGTCTCGTAGACCACTAATTTAAACTGGGACTCGATAAAGCTTTGCTGCTTGAAAGGACCTTGGGCAGGTCGAAATTCAAGCAGGCAATGATCACGTACCTTTTCAGTCGGATCGATCCAGGGGCGAGACTGAGAAACCCCCTGCCCTTTTTCCAGCGGATCGAGTCCAGCTGCATCCAGACAGGTAGTTCCGATATCCACCAGTGATTGAAGTGCCTGGCTTTTCTTACCTGGATCCGAGACCTGTGGGTGAGCTACGATAAATGGCACGCGCTGCGCACTTTCATAGGTAGGCAAACCCTTTCCCCAAAGTCCATGATCCCCCAGGTAGTCCCCATGGTCGGAGGCAAACACAATCAAGGTGTCGTCGATGGTGCCGTCGGCTTCCAGTCGATCAAGGATACGGCCTATATGATGATCCATCAAACTCACCATTCCGAAATAAACAGCTCTGAGTGAACGAATGTCGGTAGCACTGAGCTCGGGACGTACTTTTACATCCCCCCATGCTTTGTGCTGCAGCTCTGGGTCGTCGCCATAGTAGTCTCCTGCGGCCAGGCTCTGATAGAAATCGGGAAGCTGATCGAGTTCAGGCGTTTCAATAGGGTCCTGCATAGCCGAGCCTTCATACATGGACGCCCAGGGTTCCGGAGTGACATAGGGATTGTGCGGATCCTGAAAACTTGACCAGAGAAAGAACGGTTTATCCTCCTCCTTTGCACGGTCTATGGCCGCAATGGATCGGTCTGCCACCCAAGCGGATCCGTGACACTCCAATGGAAGCGCCCAGGGACCAAAGTGATCGTAGTGGTGGATATCAAAATACTGGGGAAGATCGATGCCTTGCTTACGTAACCATGCTCCATAGTGCATGCCTGAGGCATGGGGTTCCGAAGTGTGCCCAATGACCATTTCAGAATGATCAAATCCAAAGTATGGTCCAAACCAATCATCGAAGTGATCCAGGTCATGGACCTTGGGAGCCGACTCAATACTTGCCGGGTCCTTGCAGGCCTGAAAATGGCTTTTACCAATCAAGCTGGTATTATATCCGGCATCAGAAAATCGATGGGCTACTGTCGGACCGTAATCCTCAGGTAGCGATGTGCCCACATGAAAACAACCATGTCGCGAAGGATACTCACTGGTAAGAATCGAACACCGCGTAGGCGTGCAGACAGGATTCACAGTATAAGCCCGCTCAAAAAGCACACCTCGGTCGGCAAGACGGTCAAGGTTGGGGGTAGAGATAGTTGAGTTTATTCGCCCCAGAGTGTCCCACCTCTGTTGGTCGCTGGTAATTAGAAGAATATTCATCGGCTACATAGATGTTGGAACAGTTCATGGCATTATGTCTAGGTTTTAGGAATGTCGTTCGAGAAGACTAAGCAGCATAAGACTATAAGGTATCTTCTAAATTGCTAAGGCAGTCGTTAGAACTCAGTCTAGGCCGTAAATTAGTTCGAGATGTTTAAACATCCCAGTATTCTTTTCAATTGACCCAGCCTTTTCTGAACCTATGGATTTCTTAAAAACGATGACCAAATTCTACCGTCTTGTCCTGCCAACCACCATGGTTCTGGCAGCTGCAAATTTGGCGACTGGGTATCCAGCCAAGCTGGATGCGAACGATCAACCGGCGCGCTTACTGTCAGCCTTCTTTGGATTGGATAACGGCCTTCCAAGAGGAGCCAATAATCTCTGCGCAGGCGCAGCCGGGCAGGACGGCATGCCAATCGTGCTGTCTCATACGATTGATGCGAAAAGCCTCCAGCCCGAGGACTTCCGGGTTTTCACACGATCCGGGTATGAACGTACCCCCCACTGCTTAACGCTTCGCCCCGCCAACGATACCGGCGAACTCAGAACCATCCTGCTCATCGGTGAATTCGGCAATGCCGACAACGACCCTCCCGTGAAGGTGCTAGTCGTCGATGATCTACTCTCGGATGGCAGCACAGGCACCACGTTGAATTTTAGTGGGGCGGAGATAAAGGTCATTCCACTCGCAGCCGGGCCAACCCTAGTGTTGGCGGAAGCCGTATCCAAAGACGAGTGGTCCAAACCAGGCCGGGGATCCGCCTGCCCTCCCGACACCCAACAGGTGATCCGGGCAACCTGGGCTGGCGGCATTCGACTTCCCAACCGGGCAAACCTCGGCGATGCCGAACGCGTTCTTTATCGCGTAACCGTTGAACGTCCTGATGGAACACATGAGGAGATCGCACCAGCCGCGCTCGCGGAGCTAGGCGACAATGACAACAACCACTTTCTCTGCCTCGATACGACCGACCCAACCGTCTCAGTCTCCTTTCCAGCCGGCCATCTGGTCGACCCAAACCAGGACCTGAATCCCGACACCCGCATCGCCGTTAACAGCATGCGATGAGCATAGACGCGATAAGTGCCGTATGATTTAAAAGGTCATCGATTGGGATGTGATCGTGGTGATCGACAAACAGAGAATAACCGGCAAGATCGGTGATGATGGAACAAATCGGATATTCTTGAAACGGACCGCTTGGTAATCGGTCCCTACCTTCAATTGACTTAGGTAGGGCGACCTCGCCGAGGGCGCCGATTGGTTTCTCACAATTAATCACCCCATTTTATGAAACAACTCACAGCAGCAATTGCCCTACTCCTCCTTCAGTCTCTGGTCTTGAGCCTTTCAGCCGCCGACAAGCCGAACATCATTTTCATGCTGTCAGACGACCAAGGATGGACGGAGACCTCGGTACCGATGCACCCGAACATTTCCAACTCCATGAGTGAGGTGATCGAAACTCCAAATCTGCTCAAACTTGCCAAGCAAGGCATGCGCTTTAGTCAAGCTTACTCCCCTGCCCCGGTATGCGCTCCGACTCGCATCAGTTTGCAGACAGGCAAAAGCCCTGGACAGGTACACTGGACCAAGGCCAGCCGTCCCTACACCGCCGCGGATGGATTTAAACTGATTCCCCCGACGAACATTCGTAACATTTCAAAAGAAGAATTCACCATTGGAGAACTCCTACAAGAAGCGGGGTATTCAACTGCTCACTACGGCAAGTGGCACATAGCCGGAGGAGGACCAGCCGCCCACGGCTACGATGAAAGCGATGGCGAAACAGGGAACGAACACGCGGCCCCGCACAAAGGCGACAACCCGGTAGATATCTTTGGTATGGGAAAACGAGCAGCCGCTTTTATGGAAAAGAATATTAAGGCCGATAAACCGTTCTTCATTCAGCTCTCTTATAACGCCCTTCACTACCCGCAAAACGCCAAACCAGCCACCGTCGCCAAGTACCGTAAGCTTATACCCAACGGTAATCAGAGAGAAATCGGCCGCGCAGCGATTGGCGAAAACCTGGATGAGGGTATCGGCCTCCTGATGGCGAAGGTCGATGAGCTCGGCATAGCGGACAACACCTATGTCGTCTATATGTCTGACAATGGAGGCAACGTTCGCGGTGGACCATTGAGCGGTGGTAAGGGTGACGTACGCGAAGGAGGAATCCGTGTTCCACTGTTTATCCGTGGTCCTGGCGTCGAAGCCAATTCCTGGTCACATCAGGCCATGGTCGGATACGATTTCTACAACACCTTCGCCGAATGGGCGGGTTATACAAAGTCCCTACCCAAAAACGTTGAAGGCGGTAGCATCACCCATCTACTCGATGGAAAGGAAACACCGGTTACAAGATCTCGTGAAGGTCTCGTTTTTCACTTCCCTCACTACCAGGGAGAAGCCCCTCATTCGACGCTCATCAAAGGAGATTACAAATTAATCCACCTCTACGAAACTAACACCAGTCAGCTCTATAACCTGGCCAAAGACATTGGTGAAAGCAAAGACCTGTCCAAGTCTCAACCCGAGCTGGCTTCATCTATGGAGTCTGAATTGCTCACTCGACTAAAAGCAATCGGTGCTGACTTACCAGAAATGAACCCCCAGTACGATCCCCAAAACCCACCTCAAATCCGACGCGGTGGTGGTGGTCGCAATCGGGAAGCTCGAGGAGGACAAGGTGGCAATCGCGGAGCCCGGGAAGGTGGCTAGAACCGTCAGCAACATAATCGAGGAAATTAATATAAAAATATTATACCCTAAACAATGAGCAAGCTATGGGCTATCACTTCGTACTTCAATCCTGCCGGCTTTGCGAACCGCTTGAAAAACTACCGTGTATTTAGAGATCGACTACAGGTACCTCTAGCTACCATTGAGCTATCTTTTGATGGAGCATTTGCTCTCAAGCGTGATGATGCAGATATAGTTCTACAAATTCCAGGAAGCTCAATAATGTGGCAGAAGGAACGCCTGTTGAATCGTATTCTTCAGGAGTTACCAGCCGAATGCGAATACGTGGCATGGATCGATGCGGATGTAGTTTTTCAATCTAATGATTGGGCAACCCACACCCAGGAGGCTCTTAAAGATCACGGTTGGGTGCACTTGTTTGAGCAACGCCTGGACCTGAAACCCGACGAATCCTTGGATGAAGTACTGACTAAAAATCTGCCCATCGACAGTGGTTCTACTACTTATTCCATGATCTATCAGCGATCCATAGGCAAAGTCTCAGATGAAGAACTCACATCGCCCATCCCTGTATTGATGAAAGGAATGACCTCTGGCTTAGCATGGGCAAGCACACGCGAAATCTTAAATCGTCACGGATTTTATGATGGTTGCATTTTCGGAGGGGGTGACCGCGTCATGCTATACGCAGCCTTAGGCCGTTTTGATTTTGCAGAAAAAATAAACCGGATGGAGGGAGCTTTCAAGCAGCATTACCATCAATGGGCTACGCCATTTCACCAAACTATTCAGGGCCGAGTCTGCAACATTCCTGGTGTAGCTATTCATCAATGGCATGGATCGCTAAAAGACCGAGGGTATTACGAGAGAAAAGCTGTGCTTCCGTCCCATGAGTATGATCCATTTACCGATATCCATGTGAATCAAGAAGGTATTTTTGATTGGGCTTCCGACAAACCGGACATGCACGCTGAGATTGCTGGCTACTTTGCCAGCCGAAAAGAGGACGGTTGATTTACTCAGTTCTTGCAAAGCTCGTATACTTCATTGCTGGCGAGAAAACGCATCCACGGGAATACGCGTACTACGAAAAAACTTACAATTCCCTTCATCCACAATAAACGGAATTTCAGCAATAACACTAACCGCCTATTGTGGCGGGATAACCGTTACCTTATCTTTCCCAATAACGAAGCGGGTCAAATCTGCGCCCATGGTCACAGGGCCGCTGTAGGTCGTCTTAAGACGGGCCGAGATATCGTCCAAAGATGGTGGTTTGATTTTCCCGTTTGTAAGTGTTACGTAGTGATACAGTGCTGCCATTTTTGGCTGAGCTTGATCAAATATGCGACCCACATCTTCAGGCTCCGTATGGTGGTCGAGAATGACTCTCCAGGATTCTTTGGATGCCAACAGTTCAGGCTTGGCTGCACCGACCGCATGGATGAACAAGTCCGTGCCTTTGGCCGCTTCCGCTAAGGGTGGGTAGTATTTGGTATCCCCAGAAATAACAACTGACCTTCCATCGTAATCCACTCGATAGCCGAAAGCGGGTTTGATCAATTCGCCATGGTTGACCACAATCGCGGTGACTTTGACGCCATCCTGATCATAGATGAGACCCGGTTCGATTTCGACGGTATTGGGTGTTACTCCCTCTAAGGTAAACCCTTGATCTTTGACTCGGATATCCACGTCCCCCTGGTAAGCGAGGCGGATATGATCCATCATCGATTGAGTACCTTCAGGGCCCCAGACATTGAAGTTGCCTTTTCGGCCTCCAAAAGGAGAGCTCAACCAACCCGTCAGTAAAAGGTCTGGAATCCCGATGACATGGTCCGAATGCAAATGCGTAACAAATAGGCCATCCACACGCCCCAAAGGAACGCCCAGCTGCCATAAGCGCTGGGTAACACCGCGGCCACAATCGACTAACAGGTATTTGTCACCAGCTTTAATGAGCGTTCCAGCACCAAAGCGGTGCATAAGCGGTGGCGGTGAACCCACCCCCAACATAATAACTTCGAAATCTGTATCCTCACTGGCGTGGGTGTTTGGACCTCCTAGAAGGAGGGATGCAAGTAAGGTAGCGCTTATTGCGAGCCGTTTTGTGGTTTTTATTAGCATTAGAATCAGCTATGTTTTTTTAAAAATTAAATGCAAGTATTACATCGCCGATAAAAGCGGAAGAAATCCAATCTGGTGGTTACAGGCTTTTGCAATGGCTAAAACGACATCACATTGATCCAATCGCTATCCATCACACTCTTCAAAATATCCTAACGAGATTTCCCCATTCAATCTCCCAACGCTTATCCCACAAAAATTGTTACATTTGAATTCTCAATCATCAACAGCTGCAAAGGCGCACCTCAAAGTGCTCCTTTTAGTAATTTGTTTGTTTTCCGCACGCGCGGAGGCAACTGAACAGGAGGAGCTGGTCGCCCGAGGGGACTACCTCGTGAATAGCATGGTGGCTTGCGGCAACTGCCACACACCGAGGGGAGACGACCATGAGCCGATTAGTGACATGCATCTAGCAGGCGCATTTCAGGTCGATCGAGCTGAGTTCACGGCCTACTCACCGAACCTCACGCCGGACCATGAAACCGGAATTGGTGCGTGGAGCGATGAAGAGATTATACGCGCCATCCGCGAGGGTGTGCGCCCCGACGGCACCGTCATCGGACCACCGATGCCAATACGCGTCTATCGCGACATGTCAGACACGGACGTTCGATCAATCGTAGCGTATCTGCGGACGGTCCCACCGGTAAAAAATAAGATGCCAAAATCTAAATATAACATTCCCCTACCGGAATCCTATGGCCCGCCTGTGGAAAGTGTGCCCGACGTCTCGCGAGAAGTCACCGTCGCTTACGGTGCTTATGTGGCCAACGCTTTGGGGCATTGTATGGAGTGTCATACCCCGTTGGTGAAAGGAAGCCCCGATCTGGCCCGACTCGGCGCGGGTGGAAATGTATTTGTAAAACCACATGGTATGGAGCTCGTCGCGATGGCCGCGAACATCTCACCTCACCTGGAACAAGGAATCGGCGCTTGGACCGACGAGGAAATCAAAAAAGCCATTACAGAAGCGACCAGCCGCGATGGACGGCAACTGCAACCAGCCATGCCCTTCTACTGGTACCAGCAAATCGCCGATGAAGACCTGGAGGCGCTGATCGCATACCTTCGATCTATACCACCCCAATCGGTCGAGTAGATTTATATAAGACCTCAAAGAAACAGCCTCTACCTCACCGAACTGCCCTGTGCTAGGCCGAAGGACTACCCCACTGTATTGAATCGGCGAAAGGATCACTAACAAGCAAAGCTCACCAAATAATACCCAACGTTTAGCTTTAAAAGCCATGCCACCCTATAGCCAATTAAACGAGAAGCAGATCAATGAAATCGTAGCTGTTTTTGGTATAGGAAGAGTGATACAATACAAGGCACTGGAAGGTGGTTCTGAGAACACCAATTACCGGATCGATACCCACGACAAGTCCTACGTTCTTACTCTAAGTGAGAATAAATCGAAAGAGAAAGTAAGTGAACTCGCGGATCTGTTGACTCATCTTGAGAAGAATGGGGTTCGGAGCTCACGCGTACTGCCCACGAATTGTAGCGATTATTTGAGCTCCTATGTGAGCAAACCCATTTTGCTCAAAGAATATCTGCATGGAGATATCATAGAGAATCTTAGCGAAGAGATGCTGTTTGATGTTGGTGCTTCAATGGCTGTCTTACATGCAGTACCTGTTCCTCAAAACATGGAGAACCGATTTCAATACGGAATAGATATTCTGACAGTTCCAGATTCCCTGTCAGATCATCCATTTTCCGCGTGGGTGGCCGACATAAGGAAATACATTTGCGAACATTTAGATGAAGGACTGAGGAAGGGATTAATACACGGTGATATATTCTTCAACAATGTCGTGATCACCGAAGATACAGGTCCCGTCATTATAGACTTCGAAGAGGCGGGCCATTACTATCTAGTCTTCGATCTGGGAATGGCGATCGTAGGCACATGCTGCGATGCGGGAGTCATAAATATGCGCAAAGTGAAAGCCTTGGTCCGCGGGTATCAGTCCAAAAGCTCTCTCAATTCAATCGAAGTCACTAAGCTCAAGGCATTCGTAGCCTATGCGGCCAGCGTAACCGCGTGCTGGCGCTTCGCACAGTATCGTGCGCTTCATCCTGATGAATCGAAACAAGACCGTTATCTTGAAATGAAGCAGATAGCTGATGAAATACGTGCAGTTCCAAATGCGAGCTTCGAAAGCGCTTGTAGTAACTGAGCCAATACACAGTATCTTATTATAGCCGGATAGCTTTCCACCGAGATTTATAAACTTCAGCCATCGGTGCATCCACCAGGCTAAGAATCAAAAACCTAAAGACTAGAAGGAAGGCAGAGAAGAGTCAGCAAGTGCTAATTTGCTTCACTACGACTCTTGTTCTGAGCTAAGATATTTTTCAATCTGCAGTCCACCCAAGCCTATTCCATCACCATCTCATGATCAGTAAACCTCGTGTCCTAGTAACCGGTGCTGCCGGCATTGTCGGCACCACCCTATGGAAAGCCTGGGAATCAGAAGACTGCTACGAACTGACTCTCACGGATTGCCGGCCCATCGAAGGCGCAAACTCACGCTGCGAAATCGGTGACATTAGCGATTACCACTTTGTGAAGTCTTTGTGCAGAGACCAAGATGTTCTCGTACATCTAGCTTACATTCCCTCGGACAATGTTGGACGGGACACGCTCGAGCTAACCGACATCGGTACTAACATGCGCCTCTTTCAACTCGCGCAAGAAGCCGGTGTCCAAAAAATCGTATTCGCCAGTACCAATCACATCACAGGCTGGAACGAGCACTTAAATGATCCTCCGATTTTCTCCACCACCGACCAAATAAACCCCGATGGTTGGTACGCCGCAATGAAGAGTATGGCCGAGGTGGCTGGTCGCAACCTGGTCAACACAGAAGGCATGCGCTTTATCAGCATTCGCATCGGTTCCTTTACTGGGAATTCCAAAGTTAACTGCTTACGTTATTGCAGCACCCTTTTGACACCGCGCGACGCGGTGCAACTATTTGGTCTAGCTGTCTATTACGAAGGCCCGAAGAAATTCTTCGTCACCTATGGCGTCTCCAACAACATCGACGGTGATTTTCGCGGATTTCTGGACATTTCCCCGGCCATGGAGGAGTTCGGCTACCAACCTCAAGATCAGATCGCTACCGAACGGCATCGGTATAGGAATCCACTTAATTGAGGTTTGCTGTGTTTCAACCTGTGGTAACACCAACATTGCTGCCTGTCTCTATTGACTTTCAGAATGGTTTAAGAGCCAAATAGGAAGACAAGGAGATGGTAAGCGAAGATGATATTAAAACGGTCGGGAAACAATTCCGCATTCACGGAGAATTCATAAATGCGATTCCTTACGGCGGAGGCCATATCAATGATACTTTTGCAGCTGAGTATAACCAGGGAGGTGCTCCCATGCGTTACATTTTTCAGCGTATAAACCATAATATTTTCAAAGACCCGGCATTGTTGATGGAAAATGTCTCCCGCGTCCTATCGCATTCGCATGACCGTTTGGCCGATATTGATGATGCATCTCGACGGGCCCTAACTCTGATTCCATCCATCAGCAACCAGGCATACGTTATCGACCAAGAAGACTCCTACTGGCGGGTGTATATCTTCATAGAAAAAGCCAAGACCTACGACGTTGTGGAAACCGAGAAGCAAGCCTTTGAAGCTGCGCGCGCCTTTGGCAATTTCCAGAAGCTCTTAGTCGATATTCCCGGTGAACGTTTAAAAGAAACGATCCCAGATTTTCATAACACCGTTCAACGCTACCAGACATTAGTAGCCGCTATCGAAGCGGATTCTCTGAATCGCGCCAAA
>CALJGU010000362.1 GCA_938075565.1 uncultured Opitutales bacterium
AACGGAGAGAAGGAGGACTCTGGCAAATGATTTGGGCATTCGATCTAATTACCCTGATTTTTCTCGTTATCACCGCGATTATTTCGCTGCAGACAAAAGATCTGCTCAGCGCCGCCATGATCTTTGGCGTCTACAGTTTCCTCATGTGTCTGCTTTGGGCCGGGATGGCGGCTGTTGATGTTGCCTTCACAGAATCCGCAGTCGGCGCTGGCGTTAGTGCCGTCTTTTTAATCGCAACCGTTCTGCGCACAACACGGAGGTCTTCAGATTGAAATCGTTCGCTCTCATTGCCGTCATTCTTACGGGCTGGCTTCTCTTGTCCGCTGTAAGTGATTTTCCCGACTGGGGAGATACGGAGTCACCCGCCAATGACTACCGCCTTTCTCAGCACTACATCACGGAAACCTTCCCTGAGTCCAGTGTTCCCAATATGGTAACCGCCGTGCTTGCAGACTATCGTGGATACGACACGATGTTTGAGACGGTCGTTATTTTCGTGGCCGGCATTGCGATCATGAGCATTCTTCGGCGCAAACCTCTGGACCACCTCAAGGACAAAGGAAAAGAAACCCGAACTTACAAAAAAGATCCTGACCTGATAATAGATACGACCTGTCGTTTGATGATTCCGATTATTCAACTGTTCGCCCTGTACGTGGTCGCCCACGGGCATCACAGTCCCGGAGGAGGTTTTCAGGGTGGAGTTATTTTTGGAGCCAGCTTCATCCTTCTCGCTCTTTCGCGCGACTTGCAGGCCGCTCAAAGATGGGTCCCCGAAAAACGGGTGCTCAATCTCGCTGGTATCGGCATCCTGATCTATTCCGGATTCGGATTCGCCTGCATGCTGCTGGGGAGCAACTTCCTAGACTACGAAATACTCCATAAAATCATGCCAGCGACTCCCGTAGAGGCTAGGTCCCATAGCATGTTGGGAGTTGAAATTGGGGTAGCCTTCACTTGTACCGCAATCATGTTCTCGATTTATTCCAACCTAGCCTCCAACGGCGATATGAAGGAGACCCTCTAGACCGATGGAACTGTTCGAAGCGCTAAGCACCAAATTCAACTACTGGATATACATAATCATCATGATGATCGGGCTCTACGCCATGATCTCGAAAAACAATCTAGTTAAAAAACTGATCGGTATGTCTATATTCCAGACAGCCATCATTCTCTTTTACGTTTCAATCGGTGTAAAGGAAGGAGCCACCATTCCGATCCTTTACCACGATCAAGTTCACCCCTCTCACGGAGACAGTCACCATGAAGCGGATACTGGACACGGTGAAGACCATCATCCAAGCCACGAGGAAATAGTTGCTAATCTCCACATCGAGCCAGACGACTTTGGCAATCCCCTTCCACACGTCCTCATGCTAACGGCTATCGTAGTCGGTGTCGCAACTCTCGGTGTCGGTCTCGCCCTGACCCAAAAGGTATACCGAGATTTTGGTTCAATCGAAGAGAGTGAAATTCTCAAGTCAATCAAGTCTGCAAAATGATTGATCAGTCTCCCGCTTTAATTCTTCTCGCCCCTTTCCTGCTAGCTATTGTGCTCGCACTTTTAGGCATCAAGCGTGAATGGCTTTGTTTTCCACTCGTCATTGCGGGTCTAGCTATTTCGGTCGCTGCCAGTGTGGTTACCTTGATGCGCGTTATCGATGAGGGAACCATCCAGTACTTTTTCGGCGGATGGGAACCTCCGTTTGGCATTAATCTTCGCGTCGACGGACTCAACGCCCTAGTGGCCCTAGCTGTATCAACGGTCTCTTTGCTGACAGCCATCTATTCAAAAAGGGCTGTTCCTGCTGAGACCTCGGACAAAGTATCCCAATTCTACACTCTCTACCTGCTATCGGTAACCGGACTGCTCGGCATCGTCCTTACAGGTGACGCCTTCAACCTTTACGTCCTGATCGAAATATCCGCACTTACAAGTTATGCATTGATCGGGATGGGCTCAAGAAGAGCCACACTAGCGGCTTACAAATACCTGATCATGGGGACAATCGGGGCCTCCTTTTACTTGCTAGGAGTTGGATACCTTTACATAAAAACGGGTTCCCTGAATATGTACGATATTCAGGAGCAAATTGTCGCTAACAATTTGCATAGCTCGCCTACGATATTCGTTGCGTTCGTAGTAATCATGGTAGGCGTCTGGATTAAGATGGCTTTCTTTCCTCTACACTCCTGGCTGCCGAACTCATACACCTATGGTCCCTCCACCACTAGTGCACTGCTGGGACCTCTTGTGACAAAAGTCATGATCTATGTCATGATTCGAATGATACTGACGGTATTCAGTCCCGAATTCGCTTTCGACCAACTGGATTGGAGCAATATTGTCGTCTGGATGTCGGTGATCGCGATTTTGGCCGCATCTATCTCAGCCCTTTCACAAACCAGTCTGCAAAAGATGCTGGCCTTCCTTATTATTGCCGAGGTCGGCTACATGGTTGGCGGAGTTTGGCTGACCGACGAAATGGGTATGGTCGGATCAATCTACCACATCATCGCTGACGCGTTTATGACGCTTTGCGTGTTTCTTTTTGCCGGTATCATTTTCACCAAGACAGGAAGGCGCGACCTCTCCGCGATGGAAGGGCTTTTCACTAAAATGCCCCTCACTATGGTGGGATTTCTAGTCGGTGCGTTTTCCTTAATCGGCATTCCCCCGACAGCCGGATTTTTCAGTAAATGGTACTTGATTCAGGGCGGGATCAGCTCTGGTCATTATGAATATGTAGCTGCCCTTCTCATTTCTTCGTTAATCAATGCTGTTATTTTCTTCCGCATTATCGAGATTGCCTATTTTGGAACCAAACCCGCAGAGGGACATGGTCACCACCATAATGAAGAGCACAAAGACGGACCGAAGGAGGCCTCATTCTCAATGCTCTTCCCTCTTCTTATCACCGCAGCTCTGTTGCTGGGTATCGGACTCTACAATCAGGAAGTAGTCGCGATCATAACCAACTTCGTCTCCCAATTTAACATCGGAGCCATCATTCTTTAGCATGCCTTCTTCCATCACTAGCTTCACACCCGTATTGGCCAGTCTGGTTTCCCTCTTGGCGGTGCTCCCCATTGTACTACTTGGCAAAAGACCAAATTTGCGCGAAGGCACAACTTTCCTAGCGGCATTTATCAAATTCGGGCTGGTTGTGTCCATGCTCCCGACCATTTTGGCCGGCTCGACCATCGAGTTCACCGTTTGGGAAATCGTTCCCAACCTGGCCATCGCCTTCCGCGTGGACGGGCTTGGAATGCTTTTCGGACTGGTGGCGTCCTCGCTATGGATCGTCACTTCGCTCTATTCGATCGGATACATGCGCGGGCTGAAAGAGCATTCCCAGACCCGCTTTTTCACTTTCTTCGCGATTTCTTTGTCAGCTACGATCGGGGTCGCTTTCGCCGCGAATCTTTTCACTCTCTACCTGTTCTATGAAATGCTGTCACTGGCTACGTATCCGCTAGTGACCCACCATCAGGACAAGGAGGCGAGAGCCGGTGGAAGAACCTACTTAACCTACTTGCTAAGCACATCAATCGGGTTCGTGCTTCCCGCTCTTATCTTTGTTTATGTCAAGACCGGGAGCAGCATGGAGTTTTCTAGCAGTGGCTTTCTTTCTGGCCACATAACGGCCTCCGAAGCGCTCATCCTCCTCCTTCTCTTCACATTCGGCTTCGCAAAGTCAGGCCTAATGCCTTTCCATTCCTGGCTCCCTGGAGCAATGGTCGCGCCCACTCCTGTAAGTGCCCTCCTTCATGCCGTCGCAGTCGTTAAGGTTGGAGTATTTTGTATCCTTCGAGTCTTTACAGGAGTATTCGGGACTGACTATCTCCAAAATTTGGACATTTCTTTGGTCGTCGCCTGGATCGCGGCCTTCACCATTGTCGCATCGTCTCTGATTGCCTTAACTCAGGATAATCTCAAGCGCCGACTCGCCTTCTCGACCGTTGGCCAGCTTTCCTACATCATGCTCGGAGCCGCGCTGCTGAGTGACCGAGCCGTGACAGGTTCAATGACCCATATTGCGATGCACGCAGTTGGGAAAATCACCCTTTTCATGTGCGCCGGAGCGATCTTTGTCGCCACGGGAAAGAAATACATCAGCCAAATGGACGGACTGGGCCGCAAGATGCCAATAACGTTCGCCGCCTTCTCCATCGGCGCTCTGAGCGTGATTGGCCTTCCCCCAACGGGTGGCCTCATCAGCAAGTTCTATTTGGTCACTGGGGCAATGGATGCCGGTCAATCCGCATTGCTAGTCATCTTTCTCATAAGTACTATTCTAAATGCGGCCTAT
>CALJGU010000363.1 GCA_938075565.1 uncultured Opitutales bacterium
GCTCTGGGAGCGACGCGGGCGCAGTGAAATAAAAACGGATGCGCTTCATAGTATTATAAGTACGTCCGTTATTCGTGGAAATTATGTCTATGGCATTGATAGTTACGGTGAGTTTCGGTGCTTGGATCTCAGCAACGGCGATAGAGTTTGGAATGACCAAACACTCTTGGAAAGAGGACGCTGGGCTACTGCATTCCTGGTTCAGAATGGAGAACGTACTTGGATCTTCACTGAAAAGGGAGAGCTGATCATAGCCAATCTATCACCTAAAGGTTGGGAGAGCATATCTTCAACTAATCTTATCGAGCCGACCACCTTTCTTCCTCGTCGCAGTGGCAACATTCTTTGGGCCCACCCAGCCTACGCAAACAAGCATATCTTTGTTAGGAATGACCAAGAGCTGATGTCATTTGATTTAGCAAAATAGCTCAGTTGAGAACTGCTGTAAATAGGACTATGGCTGTTTGTGGGGCAGTAAGAGTCGCTCGGAGCTATTGAATAGATAGATGTCAGTTACAGTTGTAATTCCAGCATTCAATCGGAAGGAGAAGCTTCAGCTAGCCTTGGACTCGGTATTGAAACAATCTCTGAAGCCAATGGAGGTTGTCGTTGTGGATGATGGGTCAACCGATGGCACGACGGAATTCTTAAAGGAAAAATTTTCCTCCGTGACAGTTTTGGAGCAAAATAACAAAGGAATCAGTGCTGCAAGAAATGCAGGTATTCGGGCAGCCAATACGGACTGGATTGCTTTTCTCGATTCGGATGACGTTTGGATGCCTGATAAACTGGAGAAGCAGATGAGCGCGCTTGAGGTGGCTCCGGAGTATCGGATTTGTCATACAGAGGAGAAATGGATTTTCCGGGGACAGCCTAAACCAGTGGCCACTCCTTATATCAAGCAAGGTGGTTGGGTCTTTGAGCGGTGTTTGCCCGTCTGTGCTATTTCACCATCCACCGCTTTGATTCATAAATCGGTTTTTGAAGAGGTCGGTTTGTTTGATGAATCTCTTCCGGCCTGTGAGGATTATGACCTCTGGTTGCGCATATGCTCGCGGATGCCGGTACTGCTTGTAGGGGAAGCCCTGATTGAAAAACATGGAGGTCATCAAGATCAACTGTCAGCTCAATGGGGATTGGATCAGTGGCGCATCCAGGCTCTGCAGAAAATACTAAAAGAGGAGCTCTTGAATGAAGAGCAGCGATCACTTGCAGAGGGGCAGCTAAAGCGAAAATGCCTGATCTATGCCCAGGGTTTAGAAAAGCATGGCAACAGCGAACAGGCTGAAGAGTATAAGGCTATTGCGGCGAAGCTTTAAAGTTCCGCTTTCATTTCTTCTATCATCCCCTGGATAGAAAGATCTTCAGGCGGCAAATCATTTTCTGTCAGCCAATCCTGGTCGAAAAGACGGGACATGTATTTCTGTGCTGTATCGCATAGAATCGTCACGATAGTTTGACCAGGGCCTCCGGTCAGAGCGGTCTTTACAGCTCCTCCTATGTTGATACCAGATGAAGCTCCCAAGAAGAGTCCTTCCTCTTTAATCAAGTGGCGTGAAATAGCCATCATGTGTCTGTCGTGGCAGCGGAAGGCTTCATCAATATTTGCGAGTGACACATTGTCGGTAACTCGACCCTGTCCGATGCCTTCAGCTATTGAGTCGCCATCATCGATATCCAAATGCCCATGCTTGAACCACGACCACATAGATGCCCCGTATGGATCTACACATACAGTTTGTACGTTTTTATTCTGGGTTTTCAAATAAGAGCTAACTCCAGCTAACGTTCCTCCAGTTCCGATAGCAGTGACAAACCCGGTGATGTTTCCTTTTGTCTGATTCCATATTTCGGGACCCGTAGTTTTTACATGAAAGTCAGTATTCGCGGTGTTATCAAATTGGTTTGCCCAATATGCGTTTTCCGTTTCCTCAGCTACGCGTTTGGCGATGTGATTGTAGTTACCTGCACTATTGAACGGAGCCGGAGGTACTGGCCGAACTTCTGCTCCCATGTTGCTCAAGAGCTCCATTTTTTCTGGGGACTGAGTGTTTGGGATAATGATGATCGTTTTGTAGCCTTTGGCATTACCGACCAAGGTGAGGCCAATTCCAGTATTACCGGCGGTTCCTTCAACGATGGTTCCTCCAGGTTTAAGCAGACCACGTTTTTCGGCGTCTTCTACTATCCCCAGAGCAGCGCGATCTTTGACAGATCCTCCAGGATTAAGAAATTCAGCCTTACCGAGGATTTCACAGCCAGTAAGCTCGGATAGTTTGTTGAGACGAATGAGAGGCGTGTTGCCAATCGTCCCGCAGAAATCAGGTGTTTTGTTCATCGTATAAAAGAGGTTTCAGGTGTCTGGTGTCAGGAATTCTTTGTATAAAAATCATTCAACTGGAACAGGTAGTAGGGTCTTTGCGGAGGTGCTTATTTGTGGCGTTACAGTTTCTCGTTTTTCTCTTCTGACACCTGAACACCGACACCTCTCAACTACTCACCGCCCGGGCTTCCATTTCCAGTGCCAAAAATTCCTTCGCCGCTTTACTAACAGTTCCGTGTTCACTTTCTTCGATACCACTTAGCATCGGGTAAATTGGACCCATGTCTGCGAGACCGCATAGCGTGATGGCATCGTGAAGTACCCGTATTGGACTTACGCGTTCACGTTCATCTTCCATGGGCATGATCGTAGAGTGAACACGGGCTGCTTCTTCCCAATTCTCGGCTTGTATGGCTCGGAGGAGATTCATTGAGAGAGTGGGCGCTATGCAAACACAGCCAGAAGTGAATCCAGCTAAGTTAAATGTTTTCAAATGATCAATGGCTGGTCGTTCGCCAAATCCACTCACAATGTTTTTAGGGCCAATTGTCTGACATAGTGAATCGAGGTAGGCATCTTCCTTGGGATCCTCTCTAGGAACTGCGTATTTGATGGCAGCAAGTAGTCCGTCATCCGACAAGTTCTTCACATCTGAGACGCTCAGATAATTATCGGTCTTGATGTAAATAATGATTGGCTTACCAAGCTTTTCGGAAAACCTGCGAATGCCTGTCGCGATCCCAGATGGAGTAGCTGGAAACTGTATCGGCAATACCATTGCAGTTGGGAACTCTAGCTCCCTGATCACGGGTAGCAGGTCCATCATACCGCCGTAATCGGGACCGACCGAGGGGATGACCCAACTATCAAAGCCTGCTGCGACGATGAGGTGTTGCAGGAGGTCCGCAAGCCCGGAAATGCCAATATTGTGCATATTGGCATTTCCTCCATAAAGCAGCGTAGTTACGCCTCCTGCTTCGATATGCTTGATCAGACTATCGTTCTGTTCGTGATTGGGAGAGAGGTCGTCGTGCCAAGCAAGCGGTGGAACGGAAAGCACAGAGCCACTTAGGTCGGATTGAGTAACGGGAGTCGTTTTCATGGTAGATCCACAAAATCTAGCTGTTTGCTTGCTTGCGATCAATTTCTTATCTTCAGTCTGTTTTGTTCATGAAACGCCTCTTCTTGTTACCCCTAAGTATTCTGTTGCTACTGTCTAACTTACTCTATGCGTCTACCATCGAGTGGCCGGATTATAGAGGACCGACTGGTCAAGGAATCTCGGAGGCAAAGAACCCGCCGCTGCATTGGAATCAGGAAGAGAATGTTTCATGGAAAGTAGAGATTCCGGGACGCGGGTGGTCATCGCCGGTTCTTATCGATGGAAAGCTTATGCTGACTTCTGGGATGGAAGAGCCAGTTGATGGCATGCACGATTTGCTGGTGCTTCAATTGGATGCAGGCACGGGAGAAGTTGTTTGGCAAAAAACAGTGTTACAGGGAACAGAAGTAGAGGCGGCCGATCGTAATGCAAAGAACAGCTTGGCCAGTCCGACTGTGGTCGTTCATGAAGGTGTTGTTTATGCCCACTTCGGTCATATGGGGACCGTCGCCTTAAAGTTTGAAACTGGCGAAACGATCTGGAAACAGAAGATATCGTATACTTCGAAGAATGGAAATGGCGCTTCTCCGGTCGTGGTGGATGATTTGCTAGTATTTACGACTGATAGTTTCGAGGAACCGGTTGTTACTGCCCTGCATTTGGATACTGGCAAAATTGCCTGGCGCACCGAACGCAGCCACAAAGTGAAAAACAATTTCTCTCATGGTACGCCACTGGTGATTAATTATCAGGGGCAAACACAAATTATCAGCCCCGGGAGCGGCATGGTAGGATCTTACCGGCCTAGTGATGGAAAGGAAATGTGGATCGTGCGTTATAAGATGGGATATTCCATGTCCACGCGGCCTATCTTCGTGAATGATCACATTTACATGGCGACGGGGTTTGGGAGACCGAGCTTTTATTCCATACGAGTCGATGGAGCAACAGGTGACCTGACCAATACTCATGTTGAGTGGCAGTACCACAAAAGTATGCCCAAGACACCTTCTCCTAATTTCGTAAATGGGACTATCATTACCCTTGAAGATGCGGGTCGCCTTCAATGCCTCGATGCCGAGACAGGGGAACATCTCTGGATGGAATCTTTGAAGGCCACTTTCTCTGCCTCGCCGGTTCAGATAGGCAATCGTCTTTACATTATGAGCGAAGAAGGCCGTTGCTTTGTTATCGATGTCGATCGGGCAGGAGCTACGATCGTTGCCGAAAACGATCTCGAAGAGGAGGCTCTAGCTACACCTGCGATCGTCGATGATGCTATTTATATCCGCTCTCACCCACACCTGTGGAAAATTACTTCTGGAGACTAAGTAGTCCATTACGATGTGAACTGTATCAGGGTTTTCGCTATACATTGACGTGATGGTTCATGTCCTTTATGTTCCTTGAGTTTGCCTTTAATTAATCACCTTCAATC
>CALJGU010000364.1 GCA_938075565.1 uncultured Opitutales bacterium
CCACATCACCCGCACCCTAGATCGATGGGAAACGCATCGAGAAGTGAAGTTGACGCCGATGCATACGAAGGAGCGCAAGCTGGTGCGTGACTGAGTAGGCAACAAGGAACACTTTGCATGTCGATGCGAGGATGGGTGCAAACGAACATTAGAAGCCTAATATTCAACCAAAGGTCTGCAATTGTCCGCCGCCCCTCAAATAACCTTTGCTCCCATCCGTTTTCCTCGCGATCTAGACTTTGTTATTCTTTCGCCAACGATAGAGGGTCGTCAGATGAATACCCATCCGCGATGCGACCCAAGCGTAGTCATTGTCGCTTTGCTCGAGGAGCAATTTTGCATGCTTGTAACGATCTTTCTTATTAGGAGGGGCTCCCTGAAGATAACCTGAAATATCATCTCGCGCAGGTGAAGAATAGACCGGCGTCGGTTGAGGAGTGGCAGCTGGAGTAGCCATAGGAAATGGATCAGCGGTATACCCGGCTACCTGAGGAGGTGGCGGTGAAGCAGTAACGGCATGGGCCTGTTCCATGACCAACGATTCGTGACTTCTGCGAGGTGCTTCCCACCAGCTTGAACGTAGTACCTGTCCATTGTTCAAAATAACCAGTCGATCGATGGCCTGCTTGAGCTCCCGCACATTGCCAGGCCAACCATAGGATTGGAAACGGTTGATCAACTCAGGTTCAATGCTGTCGAAGCTTTTCCCGAATCGTTCTACACTCATTTTGAGAAAGGACTGCGCAAGAATTGGTATATCCTCAACGCGGGCTCTCAAAGGTGGTATGTTTAAAATAACTTCCGAAATCCGGTAGTAAAGATCAGCCCGAAAACTCCCTTTTGAAATCTCGAGTTCCAGATCGCGATTCGTAGCCGTAATCACCCTGAGATCCACAGAGTATTCCTCATTACTCCCCAAGCTTCGCGCTTTTCGAGTCTCCAGGAAACGCAATAACTTCGGTTGAAGCATGATGTCCATTTCCCCAATCTCATCGAGAAAGAGCGTACCACCATCTGCTTCTTGAATCAGTCCCTTTTTGGAAGAGATCGCTCCGGTGTAAGCCCCTTTTTTTACTCCAAAAAGCTCGGACTCAATCAGATCCTTTGGAATAGCAGCACAATTCACCGCTACAAAACTATGTTTCCCTGAGGAATTGTGAATAGCCTGGGCTACTCGTTCCTTACCTGCTCCCGATTCTCCTAGAACAAGCACCGATGCATTGGTCGGACCTATGATCGATGCGCTTTGCTTCAAACTCTGTAATGCCGGCGATCGGCCAAGTAGGTCTTCATTGGTTGAGGAAGAATAACCTCCGTAAAGCTGCCACCATAAATCTTGGGAGCTTACAGCTTCGTGAACCGCTGATACCCAACGATTGTCAGTATCCCTCAAATCCAACACATCAAATGCCCCATCCCGAATAAATGTAATGACCTGCTCCGTAGTAAGATCGCCACCGACAACCAGGTAATAGCGATTACCTTCGGCCAATCGCGTACGAATATCTGCCCAATTCTGCCCCTGGGCTGTCTCTAAGGATACAAAATAAACCTGCTCGGTGTTCTCGGCCTGCAGATCATTGATGTGATCCGAGTCCTCTACATAGGGTGTCAAACCGATCGCCGCCAGCTTTGCGAGATAGGCCTCTGAATTGGCACTTTGTATAAGTGTAACCTGCACAAATAGGGAGTTTTAGCAAAAACATTGCAAATGCAAGTGAGGAAATCTGCAATTAATCTAATCCTCCCAGCCAGTCGCGCTTTTCACTCGGCATATTTGCGAGGGGAGGTGGTTAAAAATAACTCCAAAGTGGTTCGATCGGTGCATAAATGTAACCAACTCAAAAAAGGAAATACTCCCTTAACCACCTCCGGCCAACGATCGCCTAGTATGATTTGGCAAAAACGACGCGTTGCTTGCTCGGCTTCCCGGTAAAGATGCAAGTCCCTGGCTCAGGATTATCCGTCTGTGGAATACAACGCACGGTAACCTTTAGATCTGATTGGATCTTCTCTTCCAATTCTGGCTCACCCGAATAATGGGCCATAGCAAATCCGCCATGAATTTCCGGTTGGTTTTTATTCTCAGGCGTAAAGAAGTCATAGAACTCATCCTTGAAATCAATCGTTACGGTGTTCTCTTCGCGGAATGCACGCGCTCGAGCCAGTAGGTTATCCTGAATGTCGTCCAAGGCACCCGTGAATGAATCTATGAACTCAGCTCGTCCGATTCCTTTCCGCTCCTTAGGCCCTTGATCGCGACGACCAAAGAAAACCGAATCTGATTCCATATCTCGAGGGCCTACTTCAATCCAAGTAGGTACTCCCTTCTTGATCCAAGACCACATTTTCTCACCGCCTCGCAGATCACGATCATCGATTTCTACCCAGATGCGGCGACCATGGTAAACTTTGCTTTCAAGCTCGGCCTTGATCTCGCGACAATACTCAAGAATAGCGTCGTTATCAGAGTCCTTACGAAAAATGGGAAGGATAACCAAATGAGTAGGAGCAATCTTCGGTGGAAGCACCATGCCATCGTCATCTGCATGAGTCATGATCAAGCCTCCGATGAGGCGAGTAGACACTCCCCAGGACGTTGTCCAGGCAAGCGAGCGTTCACCCTTTTCATCCAGAAAATCGATATTGGAAGCCTTTGAGAAATTCTGACCAAGGAAGTGAGTCGTCCCTGCTTGGAGCGCTTTGCGATCCTGCATCAACGCCTCAATACAATAAGTGTTAACAGCACCGGGGAATCGCTCGCCTTCGGTCTTTTCACCCTTGATGACTGGAACGGCCATCCAGTTTTCGGCAAAGTCAGCGTAAACATCGAGCATCTTTAGCGTTTCTTCGATCGCCTCTTCCTCAGTGGCATGGGCGGTGTGACCTTCCTGCCAAAGGAACTCGGTTGTGCGGAGGAATAGACGGGTTCGCATCTCCCATCGCACCACATTCGCCCATTGGTTTATAAGCAGAGGCAGATCACGGTAGGACTGAACCCACTTGGAAAAAGTCTCGCCAATAATTGTTTCCGAAGTCGGCCGAACAATCAGTGGCTCGTCGAGCTCGCCCGCCGGAACCAGCTTACCGCCCTCGCCTGCTTCCAGACGGTGGTGGGTGACAACCGCACATTCCTTGGCAAAGCCATCGACGTGGGCTGCTTCCTTTTCGAGATAACTGATGGGGATAAAAAGCGGGAAATAGGCGTTTTTGTGGCCTGTCTCTTTAAACATCTCGTCCAAGACGCGCTGCATATTTTCCCAAAGCGTGTAGCCCCAGGGTCTGATCACCATACATCCGCGGACGGGTGAGCTCTCTGCAAGCTCGGCTGCTCGCACTACCTGTTGGTACCACTCAGGATAATCCTCGTTGCGAGTCGGGCTAATGGCTGTTCGTTCCTTTTTACTCATCAGTTGTTAAAAAGTTTTAAAATAAGAAAAGCCTCAGTGAACGGCAATGGACTTAGACTGCAAGCAAAGGATTACTTGGAACACTTCTAAAGCAAACCGATCCCAACCTTAAGAATACTTACATAAATCAGTATATTTTCAGCCCCTCATAAATGCTGAAATGTATTCCCCATCTGTCTCGTCTAAGAGAAACCACATGAAAAGATCCTCCAGCCCATTTTTCATGCAAGTCACCGATACCAACGAAATTTCCTTACCTCGCGAAGAGTTTAACGAGACCTTCCTTACTATCCAGGAGCTCTTGGCCCATAAGGCCAATCCTGAGGAATTCATTGTGGAGGATCCATTTATTTCCAGCGCCGGCGTTAAAGTCGACCTGCGCAAACATCTGCAAAGTCTCTACGACCGCATGGTAGATGTTAAGGAATCCATGACTCCAAGCACACGCATGGTGACTATCGACTTTAGTTAGAAACTTTCTACAATCCCAACTACTTTCAAGCCAGCTGAACTCTCAGTCGGCTTTTTCTTGTACGGAGAGCTAAGCCGAAGCTGGACCTACATCAGGGAGTTTGCCTACACTCCTTGGAACTATGAAGAATTACCCCAACCTCAGCCGTCGCAGTTTCCTAAAATCATCGAGCCTTGCAACTGCGACAGCATTCTTACCGGCTTGCGGAAAACAAGCCCAGGAAAGTGGGATATCGGAGCGTTACAAAGGTTTAAACTCTTCCGACTATTTGGGACCCTTGAAAACCGAAACTCGGATCGACGACAGCGCCATCTTCACCGAAGGACCCGCAGTGGATGCGGAAGGGAATGTCTACTTTACCAATATTCGAGTCTCCAAGATTTTGAAATGGAATACCCACACGAAGGCCCTTTCGACTTTTCGCGAAAACTCCAATGCGGCAAACGGCCTTCGCTTTGATCCTCAGGGAAACCTACTGGCTTGCGAGGGAGAATCGGGGCGCGTCACTCGGACCCATATGAGAACAGGTGAGATCAGTGTCTTGGCAGATAACTTTGCTGGAAAACAGCTCCAATCTCCCAACGACTTAGACTACGATTCACAAGGACGCATCTATTTTACCTCCCGTACAAACAATCCTGATTTGGAGAAAGAAAACCTCAAGTCCGTCTACCGTCTCGACCCCAACGGAACGGTTACCCAACTCCTCGCCGAACCCAATGTGCACATGCCCAACGGAATCATTGTTTCCCCCGATGAGAAGACCTTGCACCTGATTGAAGCCCACGGTGAAGCATCCAGAAACCGATGTATATTCTCATACGACCTCGCAGCAGATGGTAGTATTTCCAATCAACGGAAGACCATTGATTTTTACCCAGGGCGAAGTGGTGACGGGATGTGCGTGGACGAAGCCGGGAACCTTTACGTCGCTGCGGGACTACATAATGAACGCGGTAGCTCCGAAACGCTTGATACACGTCCGGGACTTCATGTCATCTCTCCTGAAGGCGAACTGCTTGCCTTTGCGAAAACACCCGAGGAAACCATCACCAATTCCACTTTCGGCGGGGAAGATCTGAAAACCTTGTATATTACTTCCGGATCTTATCTGCTTAGCCTTCGCACAGCAATCGCCGGCAAGGCAAGTTACCGCACTCAAAGCTGAGACTTTAACCATCACTAAGAAAATCTATGAAATATCTCTACTCCATAATCGCGTTATCAATTTTCTGGTTTGTCGGCTGCTCGCCCTCTGAAGAGGAAAGTCAACAATCAGTCGATCTATTCAATGGCACCAACCTGGATGGGTGGCAAAATTTTGGTGGAGGTAAATTCTACGTGGAAGACGGCATCATTGTAGGAGAGGCCGCTCCCGCCCTTCCAAATAGTTTCCTAGCCACAGAAAAGATGTATGACGACTTTGAGCTGGAAGTAGAATTCAAGGTCCATCCACTGCTCAACTCAGGCATCCAAATCCGGAGTAGCACCTATGCAGAAGAAACCACCACAGTTCGGTGGGGCGGTCGCTTTAAGGAAGATGGAAGTCGGGACACAAAGGATAGGGTTTGGGAGAAAGGTCGCTTCTGGGGGTATCAGGTAGAGATCGACCCAACAGATCGTGGCTGGACCGGAACTCTTTATGAAGAAGGCGCTCGAGGCTTCCTACACACACCCGATGAGAACAAAGCTCCGGCTGGCACTTTCAAAGCGGAAGACTGGAACCACTTCCGAATCGTCGCCAAAGGGGATCACTTTCAGATCTGGTTTAATGGTGTGCAAACGGCCGATGTACATGACAGTGATACCGCAACGGGTTACATCGCGCTTCAATTACACGGAATCGGAAACAATAAAGAAAAGATCGGTCAAAAAGTTTACTGGCGAAACATCAAGCTCACTCAATAAAGTGAGCCGTCGGTCCCTCAAGATAGAAGAGATCGCAGCAGCCCTTCAATCGCTGGACGGGTGGGAAGTCATCGAAGTCGATGGAGTATTTCGGCTACGCAAGAGTTATGCTTTTAAGAACTTTGCAGAGGCACTTGCCTTCACGAACCAAGTAGGCGCTCTCGCTGATGCTGAAGATCATCATCCAGAGATCTTAACCGAATGGGGCAAAGCCACCGTAACCTGGTGGACCCATACGAGGAAAGGCCTGAGTTCCAATGATTTCGAAATGGCTAAGAAGGTGGATGGGATTAGTAACTGATTAGAAAATGACAAAAAAAGGGAGGACAAAAAAAGCTACCACTAGTCTGCATAAATAGTTTCTTCATTCGTCATCATAAGCTAAATGCCTATACAATCATCTTTTGGTTTTCGTTCTTTACCTCAAAGCGAATTTCGAGAGATCGCGTATATCGTTGTATGGAAAGCGATTGAAGTTCATCGTGAACTAATTCGTTTTTCGAAGGAGCCATCCTTCACAAAAGCGATGAAAATCTGTCTGGAAGATCGAGCAAGAACCGAGGTTCCAGTAACCGTAGTTTTTGAGAACTTTTCTAAAACCTATTATCTCGATCTGGTCGTAGATGCCGGTGCTATCTTTGAACTGAAGAAAGTAGCCAGCATAAACGATAAGCATCGCAGCCAACTCTTGCATTACCTGATGTTAACCAACACATCCCTCGGAAAGTTAATCAACTTTGGAAAGGAAACCGTAGACCACGAATTCGTAAACAGTGGAAGAGACCTCTCACTCCGACAACAGTTTAAAGTTGATCGTTCAAGATGGCGAAGCGATTCAGACAATGATGAATTCTCTGATACCCTAATTGGCCTGCTTCAAGATTGGGGAACTGGTCTTGATACTAATCTATACGAGGAGGCAGTTGGAACGCTAATCAACAACAGATCAGAAACATTTTTACAGACCGTCCCAATTAACTTCCGAAATTGCATTATAGGGGATTTCGCAGTTCCAACACTAACGCGGAATAGGGCTTTTAGTATAACAGCAATGAACAGCAACTCTGCCAGTCATTTTGAAAATCAGCTACATACTTTATTGGCCCAAACAGACATCAAAATGATCAACTGGGCCAATATCCATGGAGGCGTTGTAAATTTTTCTCGATCAGCTGAATTAGCTATTTCTGTCCCCCTATTTTTGTCATAAATCTAGGTCCTGCCTTCTTCATGATCATACACATCAAACCAGACGTATACGATCTTCCCCGCAGGGATATACTGAGGGATGTAGCCTTCAAGAAACTGTTGTAGAGCGATCGGCATTTCAGAAATGCGTTTACCCCGCATATCGTTGTTCCACTGGATCACCTCTTTCTCATCCTCTTGTTTGGCATTCTCCTGAATCCAGGCACCCACCGCCTCATCGTCTGCACCCGAAGCAACAAACGCTTTAAATGCATCTGCCGTAATCCCGGCAAAATCCAAAAAAAAGTTATCCAAGGGACAATCGAAATGGTATTCCCCATTGGTTCCCGCTAGGGCAGCCCGACACTTATCGA
Organism: uncultured Opitutales bacterium; assembly: GCA_938075565.1. Lineage (GTDB taxonomy): Bacteria > Verrucomicrobiota > Verrucomicrobiia > Opitutales > UBA2995 > UBA2995. Next base: position 7,353 of record CALJGU010000364.1, read on the forward strand.
GCGTTCTGCCGGCGACGACATAGCCACCGAGCACTGCTCTGGGGCTGCGTGGGAAATCTGTGGAGAGATCTAATGCGAGTTCTTCTACTGTAGCCATGCAAAGAAAGATGCAAAACTTGGCCGGCTATTCCAAACAATTCTACAAGCTTTGTACTTTCTGCAGTTCCCCACCCATTTCGTAGAGTCCCAATAAATTGGCCTGCCTCATTGAAGCACCAGATATCAAGAATCAACTGGAAATGGGAACTTTTTATATATCAATTCGGCATTCGTGAATAACAACCCAAAAGAATACAATGCACTGAGGTTAAGACCTCGCTATGCACTTTTGTTTGCTGGGTTAGCGCTAATCCTTTCATTTTTAGGAGTTGCATTTGTAACTGCTACCCGCCGCTTACCTGAGCTTGCATTTTTGGAAGTGTTCGCTGATCTGTTCGATTTAAATGGCGAGGCTAATGCGCCCAGTTGGTATTCGTCGTTGCTTTGGTTGATAGCCGCAACGCTTGCTTTTTTAATTAGCCAATCTGAACGTATCAAGCAGGGCAAATTTATCTGGAACTGGGGAATGTTTTGTGCCGCCTGCATCTTCTTATCAGCGGATGAAGCCATGATGATTCATGAGAGGATAGGAGATGCAATTAGTAAGATCTTTAAAAAGTGGGAATTCTTGCGAATGGATCGTGGCTGGCTCTACTCATGGATGTATTGGGGAATCGGATTTTTATCAGCCTTTCTATTCTTGAACTATAAGTTTCTTTTAGCGCTTCCTCGAAGAACCCTATATCTACTGTGCACTTCCGGAGCGATTTTTCTAAGTGGAGCCATTGGTGTTGAACTTTTTTCTGCCTGGAATGAGCATGGTATCCGAACCATTAATAGCATGAAGGAGTTTACTCTGCTTATCGCGGCGGAAAAAACACTCGAGATGGCAGGCGTGGTCGCCCTCATCTATACCTTACTCGATTATATCTGCAGATCCAAAGTAGAAATTGTGATAGAGGGCCGATCATAAGGTAGAGCAAAATACTGCGTGCCTATTGTTTAGGCTTCACTTTGCAAAAGGCCATAACGCTATCGAACCTTTGATGGCATTGTATCCTGCGTGTTCTGGATTCCGCATGTCTGGGTAAGGGATAGGGCGGGTTGTCTTCAAAGATTTTCCATTCAGACCTGCTTTTTGTGAGGTCGGCTGGCCGACAGAGTTAGCTCAGTATTTTCTGTAGTTCACCGATCACTTGATAGAGCCCAACCGAAGTCATCAATACGCCAGAAACCCACAGAAAAAAGATCCAGGCTGCGCTGGGGCGCAACTGCTCATGAGTCTGTTTGTAGAGAAAGTAGAGGGCAGCGAAACTCAAGAAGGGCAACATGAGTGCCTGAGCAACAGCTCCTATGGTAACCAAAGTCACAGGTTTCCCCACAGACAGATAGAATATACAAAAAAGTGCTGGTAGCACCACACAGGCGATACGAATGGCCTTAGCTTTCTTTTCTGGCGTATCCAGCTTAACAATACCCAGCAATCCGACCACGTCCGCTGCCAATCGACTATTGGACGCAGTGGAAATAAAGATCGTAGAATAAAGCACTACAATCGCACCTACGATGAAGACCCAGAGTCCAACCTCTCCAAAAGAAGTGCTGTAAAGATTGGACAAATTGGCCATCAGGTTGTCGTTGCTCACCTCAATCCCTTGCCCGTGAAGCACGGCGGCTCCCAAGAGATAAAAAGCAACCGTGGCCCCTGTATAAATTACGAGTGAAAGGAGCGCATCGTAGCGCATCACCCGCAACCAGCCCTTGGCGCGCGTTACCCAAGCCTCACTACCATCGTCGGGTCCTACGCTCTTAGCGTAGCCTTTTTCAAGACACCAGTAAGGGTAGTAAATAAGCTCTGAAGCTCCCACTCCGATCACACCAAAAGCAGCAAATGCGATAAGAAAGTCATCTGGCAGACTAAAGCTCAGGCCTTGACTGATTTGACCACCCGTAATTCCAAAATCTGTCCAGTAAAGGGAGAAGACTGCAAAAATGGTAAAGATCGTAAACGACGCCACCATGATGGTGGAAAACCATTGGATAAACTTATACCGCCCGACCCACAACAATGCAGCACAGGAGCCAGTGATCAGTATTGCGAGTACGGTATGAGAAAAATTCGACCCGGCTAAAACCAGGACTTGTGCAACTCCTCCCACCATCCCGGAAAGCTGGAAAAAGATGGCAGCAAACATCATCATCCAAAGCCACACCAACCAGGAAACAATGAACCTTGGTCCAGGCACACTATTCATTGCCTGCAAAGTAGTCTTCCCTCGAGAGATCGCGTAACGGCCAAGCTCCATCTGCACAAACACCTTGATGATGCAACCTACGATGATGAACCATAGCAGGATAAAGCCTACATCAGCGCCTAGCTTTGTGGTTACTATTAACTCTCCGGAGCCAACAATGTTGGCAGAAATTATGAGACCTGGGCCTAGTTGTTTGAGAATACCTTTATAGGTACGCGGTGCATCTTGAATGTCGCTCATGGGGTGATGAAGAAGTTGAATGGAGATTCGGCCTTATCCAACATTCAATTCAGGACACCGTCCACGCTTAATTTCCCTAAAATCCCGCCTAGATAAGAGGGCCGCTTCCATCTTCTCAGTTTTTATGTCCCCATATTTTGGGTACTTCGAAATTATCTGGAAGCCGATTGGGAGGAATGTGCGGTGCGACGGACTCGATTTCCAGTTGATCCAGCTGCGATTTCAACCGACGAAACACTCTAGCGTTCGTTTCTACCAGGTTGGTTTTTTCAGAAGGATCGTTTCTTAGGTTAAACAACTCCCATGTTTCAGGACCCTCAGCAGACGTTGCTCCAGCAACGGCAGCGCCATTATGAACAAGCTTCCAATCACCCATCCGAATGGCCCCGCCAAATGGAGTCACATTGAGCAGAATAAGATCATGGGGACTCTCCTTCCCCTGGGCAATGGTTGACCAGGCATCTTTGCCATCAAGAGGTTTTTTGCCTTCCCACTTCACTCTCGACTCACAACCAGTCTTTCCCCTTAATAGCGACCCTTTCCCAATGTCCCCCATTTGAATCTGTGCGGCCTGAATGGGAGGAAGCCAATTGCAGGGGACTAAGAAAGGCTAGGATGAATGAAAATAGCTTCATGATTGAAAGAGAGCTTGATGGGGCGTAGCTGTGATGTCAAAAGAAGGTATGATCCGTGTAGCAAGAATTACCCTCTTATTTTTCGTAATCTCTCATGCTCTGTCTGCCAAATCACTAACTTTTGAAGAAAATAAAAAAATGGCGGAAGCAGGAGATGCGGACGCACAGCTTAAACTGGTAGACCTATACATTCTTAGAGATCAATTGGAAGAGGCTAAGATTATTCCACAGAAATTTCTCGGCTCATGGACTGCTCTAAGCAGAAATCACATGGCAATTTCTGGAGATATGGTTCTGTCTCAAAATCAAATTGAGTTTAGCAAGAAAGGGTTGGTTCCCTGCGAAGTGATTGAACTACGGGCTAACCAAGTCTATCTGAAACTTGGTAGAGAGCCTGATGATGGCGTTTATATGCGGATTGGTCCTATAAAAAAGGATCAATGGCTGGAGGACCATTACCAGATGGAGGTTGCGTACTATAAAACAAAGGAATCCTTATGGTTTATCCGCAAGATGCAAACAAGGCGAAAAAAGGGTTAACGCTGCTACTGACCTTTTACATGTCCAAAGAAACTAAAAGGACTTTGTCCACCTATCTACGGATCGCGCCCAAGTTGCTGACTGCTTTTCTTTCGCTTGCCCCGATCGGTGAGTCATTTGCAACAGAAGATCCCCCCAACATCGTGTTCATCCTGAGCGATGACCAGGCATGGACGGACTATGGATTCATGGGGCATACAGATATCAAAACGCCCCACCTCGACGCATTGGCTGAGCGTAGTCTTGTCTTCGAGCGGGGTTACGTTTCCAGCCCTCTTTGCCGACCTTCTCTGGCTTCGATGGCGACGGGGCTCTACCCGTTTCAACATGGAACCACAGGCAACGACGTCGACGGGCGCAACAAGCGTGCCGAGCTGGACTTGCCCCTACGCGAGGCATTCCACAAACATCCGACCTTCATCAAGCTTCTGACCTCGAATGGCTACCTGACCCACCAGTCAGGTAAGTGGTGGGAGGGGTCATGGAAGGAAGGCGGATTCACTCACGGCATGACCCACGGCGATCCGAATCGCGGAGGCAGGCATGGCGACCAGGGGTTAAAAATAGGGCGCGAGTCGATGAAGCCAGTAACTGATTTTATTGACGAGGCGACCAAGGAGAAGAAGCCTTTCCTTCTATGGTATGCACCTTTCCTTCCTCATACGCCTCACAACCCTCCCGAACGTTTGCTGGAAAAATATACTAAGCCAGGCCGGGCCGAGGATGTCGCAAACTATTACGCTATGTGTGAATGGTTCGATGAGACCTGCGGCGAATTGCTCGGTTATCTGGAGAAGAAAGAGCTTATTGAAAATACGATGGTTGTTTACATCTGCGACAACGGCTGGGTAGCTGAAAGCACCAATGCGGACGATCCAAACCAGAAGCTTTGGAAAGGATTCGCCCTGCGTTCAAAAGGCTCGCCCTATGAAAATGGGATCCGTACACCAATTATGGTTTCATGGCCGGGACGATTGCAGCCGTTGCGATCGCCTTATTTAGCTCATGCAATCGATCTTTTTCCCACCATCGCCGCTGCCGCAGGGCTCGAAGTTCCTGCGAACCTGACAGGAATCAATTTGCTCGAAGATAAAGCTCTTAAGAACCGGAAGGCTGGGTTTGGAGTTACAAACTCGATCTTCAATATGACTCCGGGTAACCCCGATGGGACGCTGCAATATCTCTGGTGCGTAGAAGGTGATTGGAAACTCATACTTCGTTACAGCGGAGAAGATACGACGAGATACAAGAATGTGCATATCTGGGATACGGCGCCGGCACGGCTATACAAACTGAAAGACGACCCCCACGAAACCAGCGATCTGGCTGCTGAGTATTCAGAAATCGTCAAGCGGCTGAAAAAGAAGATCGAAGTTTGGTACCCCGTGAACCAGAAATACATATCCAATGAATTGAACAACTAAACGAAGCCAAAGCAGAGATGAAAACCGCGACCTTACTAAACCTAGCTTTGAAAGTAGCTCCATGAGAAAACACATCCCACTAATCAGCACCCGTTCAACCGGCCCCCTAGGAATCGTGCATCTTCCCAGATTGTGGCAGAAGATGCGCCTGGCTGCTAAAGACAAATTAGCAGACGACTATCGTTCAGGAAAGGGGGGCTACAGAGTTTAAGGTGTTGGATAGCTGGGAGCGAATATACACGCATAGCCACCCCCGGCCTTATATGGGGGCCTACCCTACCCCTAATTAGTGACGCCAGAAATGGGGACGGGGGCATTCGACAAGTTCTTGCCTATACCTATTTCTATTCAAGTAGGTCTACTGGTCCCTCATTGTTACAAGTTGGAAGAGTTGGATCAGCTCTCAGGCTCACTCCTGAAGGACTAATCTTCAACAGACTCCTACAGGTCTTTGATCCAGACATTTCCTGATTTTAGTGTCAGTTTAACGTCAATCTACAAAAAAAGCCTCCGATGCCTGGAGGCCGTGTCTTTTGTAACTCGTTGATTAACAAAAATCTATATTGGTGGCCAGACCCAGAATTGAACTGGGGACACAAGGATTTTCAGTCCTCTGCTCTACCAACTGAGCTATCTGGCCTTCCAATATAAGAGGACGGACTAAAATCTCTGCTTTGCGGGTCGTCAACTGGTTTTTCGTAAAAAAATTAGTTCGTTTTGGAACCCTCTTTGCAATTAGATTTCGCGCTGCTGGGTGGTATTTTGGTTTAGAAGAAGACGACTCAGCTCAGTGTAGGGCTAGCAGCCCATCGCGAGCTGAGCAACGCAACTCAAAATCAAAAGGACCTCAGCCTGAAGGGTTTGCACCACAAAGCTCTCCTGCGGCGTTATTTCTGAAAGAGAGGGCTTACCAGCCCAACTCTTTCAAAACCGCCTTGCCGGAAGAGCCTTCTAGCTGCAAACAGCATCGAATTCTAATTGTAAAGAGGGTTCATAGAATAAACTGCGGGATTGATTCATCCGGAATAATGGCTCAAGTTTTGAGTAAAAATGAAGAAGGCAGCTGCAGTTCTAATAATCATGGCGATCTTGAATCCGATATGCTGCTGCTTTGCCTTTGGAGAAGGTCATCAGGTCGACAAACCCATGAAGGCCGACCATTCCTGCTGCACTTCCGAGTCTCAAGCACCCGGTAGCGCAGAACAGGAGCAGAACGCCAACAATTGCGAACATGAGCAGGCCCGGGATTCAGTCATCACGGCTAATGCCCACGTCTCAGTTCCATTTGCAAGTTTGTTAGCTGTCACTGACCTGTATCAGGAAGCCCATGACCTTAGATACCTCCGCCAATCGGTGGGAGTCTACCAAAGGTCCTACGAGGCCCAACAGTCGGTCCCACGCTGGGTGGGAATACAGACGGACTGTGTACGAATACTCTGAGATATCATAGATCCTGGGTAACAATCCCAGATTTTCCGTTTACCAAGCTACTCATGCGTGGCTTGTGATTTTGGTTTAACCACCCACCTCACGATCTATGAAAACAAAGTCTTTTAAAATATCTTCATTCTATACCATTCCAGCCGGCCTCGTTGCAGGACTCGTGCTGGGCTATTTTCTATTTTCTTCACCGAAGAGCACGACCTCCGACGGTCAGACAGAACCCTCGGCAGGAGCTATGTGGAGCTGTGCGATGCATCCACAAGTTCAACTCCCGGAAGCAGGCCCCTGCCCTATTTGCGGTATGGATCTGATCCCACTGAGCGAGATGCCTCCCTCGACCGCGAGTGGCGACCTGCAATTATCCGATCAAGCCCGAGCCTTAGCAGCCATCCAAACCACGGAGGTAAAGAAAGGCACTGCTGAAAAGGAGATACGCCTATTCGGTAAAGTGACGTATGACGAAACGCGCCTGAAGACGATCAGTGCTCGCTTTCCTGCGCGGATTGAAAAGCTCTTTGTAAATGCGACAGGCATATCGGTAAAAGAAGGAGATCACCTAGCCTCGGTTTACAGCAAAGATCTACTCGCCGCCCAAACCGACTTGATAACCGCGTTGAAGTTCAGCAATCGGCAAGATGCGACACAGGGCCCTCGCGAGCAACTACGACAATGGGGATTCTCGGCAGAGCACATCAACGAGATCGAACAGAAACTGGAAGCACAGGAGTTCCTGGACATTGATGCCCCTATCGGTGGGACTGTCGTAGGAAAGTCGATACAGGAAGGTGACCACGTAAACCTGGGCGACAATTTCTTCACCATCGCTGACCTTACCCATGTCTGGATCACCTTCGACGCCTACGAATCCGATCTGCCTTGGATTCACTATGGTCAGGAAATCACGATCAACGCAGAAGCCAATCCTGGGAAAAAAATCATCGGGAAGGTCTCACTGATTTACCCGGAGATTGACCCGATGTCTCGAACAGCAAAAATCCGCGTCTCCATTCCAAACCCAGATCAATTACTCAAACCGGGGCAATTTGTGCGGGGGATTCTGAGGGCACATCTCAATGAATCGGGCGGTGTGGTGGTTCCGGATCTGTCGGGAAAATGGGTTAGCACCATGCATCCTGAGATAGTTAAAGATCAACCAGGCAGTTGCGACGTTTGCGGTATGGAATTAGTACCCGCCGCTGACATGGGACTGGGTCCTAAAACTGGTCGAGGAGAGCCACTGCTGGTCCCGAGCTCTGCCATTCTTCAAACTGGAAAGAGAGCAGTTGTATACGTAGAGACCCTGGATGCATACGGCCCTAGCTATGATGGCCGAGAGGTTGAGCTTGGCGTTCGAGCCGGAGATCAATTCGTGATTCTGAGTGGCCTCCAAGAAGGTGAGCGCGTGGTAAGCCAGGGAGCCTTCAAGATAGACAGCGCCTTACAAATTCAAGCCAAGCCAAGTATGATGAGTGGGACGGGGCGCGAGGCGAGGGACACGGGGCGAGGGATTTCCTTAACAGCTGAAAGGGCTGTTGAACTTATGCCGGGTTACCTGGCTCTGCAGAAGGCACTTGCGGAGGATGATCTTGAGGGATCCAAGGCAGCATTGAACACGATTATAGAGATTACGGGGCACACAGGTGCTATTCCCGAATTGATTCACTCCATGTTGGCAGCTGATGACTTGGAAGGAATTAGACGCCCTAAATTTGACGAATTATCTTCAGCAATGATTCAAGCGGTCAGATCTGATACGCATGCATTTGAAGGAGACTTATACTTAATGCACTGCCCGATGGTCTATGGCCAAACTGGAGCAGACTGGATCCAAAGCACAGAACAACTGCTCAATCCGTATTTCGGATCCCAAATGCTTACTTGTGGGAATGTACAATCCAACCTCACCTCCCACGAAGGGCATAACCACGGGGCGCAAGAAGGGAACCGATGAGCTTAGCTGTAAACTGTACAAGTATATTGTTGTTCGCCCTGCTGTCGGCTAAAGCCTCAGTAATTCGCAATCCGTTCAATCTGTGGGTCGCGATTAAAATTGCTCCTACATCTTCTCGGCATTGCAGGGATGCAATTGCCCTACCCTTAATTGACGATGATGGTAGGGCCACTGCGTCCCCGCAGTGCCGTCATTCAGAAATAGAAGGAGCTTCTAAATGAATTCCTCACCCATTTCGAAACTCATCTGGCTTTGCCTGGAGAATAAATTGGTCGTTATCTTACTCACGATCGGCCTGATCTTTTGGGGCCTCATGGTGGCTCCTTTCGATTGGGACGTAGCTGGGCTGGAACGAAATCCTGTACCCGTAGATGCGATACCGGATATTGGAGAGAATCAGCAGATTGTTTTCACTGATTGGAAAGGAAGGTCGCCTCAGGATATTGAAGACCAGATCACCTACCCACTCACCACTGCCCTACTCGGTTTGCCCAAGGTTAAGACGGTCCGGAGTTTTAGCATGTTTGGGTTTTCTTCCATCTACATCATCTTTGAAGAGGATGCGGAGTTCTATTGGACGCGTAGTCGCATACTGGAAAAGCTGAACAGTCTACCCTCGGGCACCTTACCTGAAGGAGTCGCGCCAAGGTTGGGACCCGATGCGACAGCTCTGGGGCAAGTCTTTTGGTATACACTGGAAGGTAGAGACGCAGATGGAAATCCAACCGGTGGTTGGGACCTCCATGAGCTAAGAAGCGTGCAAGATTGGTATGTGCGATTTGCACTGCAGGGGGTCGAAGGAATTGCGGAAGTCTCCTCGGTCGGAGGTTATGTAAAGGAATACCAGATCGATGTAGATCCAGATGCACTCAGAACCTACCAGCTCACTCTTCAACAAGTATTCAACGCAGTCCGAGCAAGCAACATAGATGTAGGTGCACGAACGGTTGAAATCAACAGTGTGGAATATGTCATCCGAGGTTTGGGCTTTATCGAAAATCTGGAAGACCTCAGGCAAACGATGGTGGCCCACCACAACCATGTGCCCATCACACTGGATCAAGTCGCTGAGATTGAATTTGGCCCGGCTGTTCGTCGCGGCGTTTTAGACAAGGAAGGAGCCGAAGCAGTCGGAGGAGTTGTGATCGCTCGTTATGGCGAAAATCCCATGGCTGCGATCCAGGCCGTAAAGAAGAAGATTGAAGAGATTTCTCCGAGTCTTCCTTCAAAGACGTTAGAAGACGGTACCCAAAGCCAATTAACGATTGTTCCCTTCTATGACCGATCGGGCTTGATCAAAGAAACCCTGGGCACCTTGGAAAATGCGGTTAGCCAACAAATTCTGGTCACGATCATCGTGGTCTTGCTCATGGTGCTGCATCTGCGAAGCGCTGCCCTCATCTCGGGTATATTGCCGCTGGCAGTTCTATTTTCATTTATCGGCATGAGTGTATTCGGTGTGGATGCCAATGTGGTAGCTTTATCTGGTATTGCCATCGCGATCGGCACCATCGTCGACATGGGAGTGGTCCTGACTGAGAATATTCTCAAGCACAAGGAAGCCGCACAGAGCAAATCAGCTCCCTATGAACAAGCTGAGCCTTCCAGCCAACAGCTTGTATTCAATGCGTGTTCCGAGGTTGGAGGCGCGGTTTTAACCGCCGTTCTCACCACCGTCATCAGTTTCCTTCCAGTGTTCACCATGCAGGCCGCCGAAGGAAAATTGTTCAAGCCACTCGCCTACACCAAGACTTTTGCCTTGCTCGGCTCCATCCTGGTAGCCCTCACGATCTTGCCACCGATCGCCCAATGGCTGATAGCCGGAAAGAATAACGGAGTGCGGATGAAACGTGTGCTGTGGGTACTAGTAGCTCTCCTGGCATTAGTGGAAATTGCCTTACTCGGATGGCTGCCTTGGATGACAAGGATTCTGATCTTCGGCATTGCTGGGTTTCATCTTCTGAAGGAAAAACTCCCGGCTCAGATAGAGAGCCGTGTGACTCTGGGCTTTAACATTCTGATTGCTCTGCTGATTGCCAATCTGCTGGCCGGCGATTGGAGTCCATTAGGACCTGAACGATCGATCGGGAATCTACTATTTGTCGTTCTAGCCATCGGGCTCCTACTTGGCGCGTTCCTGCTGTTCATAAGAATCTATCCTCTCCTGCTCGGATTTATCCTGAAGATTAAAATCGTATTTTTGGGAGCAAGCGGACTCCTGGTAGTCGCAGGCTTCCTGATTGCGATGGATCTCAAGGAAGAGTTTATGCCTTCTCTTGATGAAGGGTCCTTTCTATGGATGCCCACCACGATGCCGCATGCATCAGTGGGGGAAGTACTGGATGTTATCCAAAAGCAGGATAAAGCCATCCGCGGAATTCCCGAAGTCAAAACTGTAGTGGGAAAACTTGGACGCGTTGATAGCCCCCTCGACCCTGCACCTGTTTCGATGATCGAAACGATTATTAATTATAAGCCGGAATATAAGACCGACGAAGATGGCAAAATCCTGACCTACAAGTTTGAAAAGGATAGCAACGAATTTGTGAGAGACCATGACGGCGATCTGATCCCAGATCGAAATGGAAAACCATTCCGTAACTGGAGAGATCACATCCGCTCGACCGATGACATCTGGCAGGAAATAGTAAGTGTCGCCCAAGTGCCAGGAACCACATCGGCTCCCAAACTCCAGCCCATTGCCGCTCGTCTGGTCATGCTACAAAGCGGCATGAGGGCACCCATGGGAATCAAAGTGTTTGGTCCGGACTTGGAAAGCCTGGAAACTGCGGCGCTCCATATAGAATCGGAACTGAAGAAAATTCCATCGGTTAACTCAGCAACGGTGTTCGCCGACCGCATAGTCGGTAAGCCCTATCTAGAAATAGATATCAACCGTGAATCGATCTCTCGATACGGCATGAGCATTCAATCCGTCCAAGACGTGATTGAAGTAGCGGTCGGTGGAAGACATGTCACCCAGGCGGTCGAAGGCCGAGAACGATATCCAGTTCGGGTACGCTACATGCGTGAGTTGCGTGATAACTTCGAGGAGATTGGAAACATCCTGGTTGCAAGCCCCGATGGGTTGCAGATCCCGCTCAAACAACTGGCGGATATCAACTATGTTCGAGGGCCACAGGTCATTAAGAGCGAGGATACTTTTCTTATGGGGTATGTCATTTTTGACAAAGCTCAGGGATATTCCGAAGTAGAAGTTGCAGAGGACGTAGAGACCATCCTGAAAGAAAAGGAAGCTGCTGGAACACTCGTGCTGCCAGCGAATGTCACATTCAAAACTGCGGGGAATTATGAGAATCAGCAGCGAGCGGCAAAGCGTCTCATGCTGGTAATTCCAATGGCTCTGGCACTCATTTTCATAATTCTTTATCTGCAATTCAGAAGGGTGTTAACTTCATTTCTAATTTTCACCGGAGTCGCCTTCGCATGGTCAGGAGGATTCATCCTCATTTGGCTGTATGGACAACCCTGGTTTCTGGATATCACTGTCTTGGGCGCCAACCTGAGGGATTTGTTTCAAGTTCATCCCATCAACTTGAGCGTAGCTGTATGGGTGGGCTTCCTAGCACTGTTCGGCATCGCCACGGATGATAGCGTTTTGATTTGCACCTATCTCCGGCAGACTTTTCGTGAAAGAAACCCCACTTCGGTAGCCGCCATCCAGGAAGCGGTCATTTACGCGGGAACAAGGCGGGTCCGCCCGGCTCTTATGACCAGTGCAACCACTATACTGGCATTATTACCGGTGCTCACATCGACAGGCCGTGGCTCCGACATCATGGTTCCTATGGCTATTCCTACCTTTGGCGGCATGTTGCTCGCACTAATAACCATTTTTGTCGTGCCAGTTCTCTACTCAATGATAGAAGAAACAAAACTAAAATTAATTCACTCGAAATGAAGACTCGATTAATCACCTTCTTCACGACCCTGCTCATGGCAGGATCCATCCTATCTGCCGCCCATCATGCGAATTCTGAAGCAAGTTGTGCGGACGCTATAATTGGACACTACTTTGCCACACAAGAAACACTTGCGGCAGATAATTTTGAGGCGGCCATTGCGACTGCTAAAGTACTAAGTGCCACGCAGGAAGACAGCGATTGCTCTAAGGACATCAGCAAAGCCGCCCAGGCGATTTTAAAATCCTCGGACATCAAGGAAGCGCGGAAAGCCTTCAAGGCTTTGTCCGATCTGGTTATTCCATTGGTAGAATCCGATGGCATCAAATCTACCCAGGCTCATCTGGTTTATTGCCCCATGGCTTTCGAATTTACCGGAGCGTCCTGGCTACAGAAAGACAAAGCAGTGGCCAATCCGTACTTCGGTTCTGAGATGTTTGCCTGCGGTGCCGTTAAAGACTCCTTTGGGGAATCTAAATAGGTAGAGCTTCGCCAGAGTAATTGGTGGGCAAATGCCTTCCCAGGTTTTGGTCATTTCCGAAGTAAAAGTTCTGACAAATTCCTTGCATAACTTCTGAATCGAGTCCTTAAAACAGGACCTGTTCTTTTAATATAGAATCAAACACTTTTGTTGATCCAGGGAACGCTGTGAAAATCAGCGGCAGTCGCGCTACGGTAACAGGCACAACGCCTGAAGTCCGAATACTGGCAACAAGAGGCACCAATACTTGCCGCAGAAGCAGGTGGATGCGCTCATCGATGGTCTTTGGAAATCAACTGACCATTCAGTTCTGGAGTCGGACCCATGTGTTTCTACGGCAGTAGCAATACACATGAAACACAATCAGATCACATCCAGATCCATTGCAGCTGCAGCTGCAACCCTCCTATCTCTGGTATCTCCTGCGCGATCACAGGAGGACAACTCGGATAGAGATATATACGACTTAAATCCGTTGGTCATTGTGGCCAATCGATCAGAAGTCCCGCTGAATCAAATCGGTAGCTCCGTCGAGATCCTCGAAAGTTACGATCTGAACAAATCAGAACAGTCCTTTCTTTTGGACAATATTCGATACGTACCCGGTTTCTACCTACGCAATAACGGTAGTCCGGGTGGAGCCTTCGGGATTACTACCCGAGGATTAAATACCAATACGCCCACTGTACTCATCGACGGCGTGGAAGTTGATAACCCTTCCACTGGGCAAATCGTTAACTTCGGTAGTTTGTTCGGAGGTAATGTATCCCGGGTTGAAATCCTGAAGGGACCTCAAAGCTCCCTCTATGGCGCCAATGCACTTGCCGGTGTGATCAGCATCCAGACCGCTGACGGGAAGACCGACCCAGGAAGTCAACTCGGCGTCAGCTATGGAGCTCACGATACTATCAATGCCAACCTGAGCACGCGTGGAGCTGAAGGACAACTTAGTTGGGCCCTCAATCTGAGTCACTATGAACATCAATTCTCAGTTCAAGACCCGAGCTTCGGACCTGAGTGGGCGGATAAAGATAAATACGAAAATACCCAGGCTTCCTTGAAGCTGGATTATGAACTCAGCGAATCCACTTCGTTGAATTTCATGACTTACTGGTTTGATACTTTATCTGAATTTGATCCCGGGGATCCCAATTCTTTATTCGGCGCACCCGAACTCATCAACTATTCTGAAACCACCCAGTTCTTCTCCCGCGTTGGAGCAGAATTCAAACCAAACGATCAATGGGATAGTTCACTGGGTATTGCCTTTAACGATGCCGATTCTGTCAGTGTTACAGGAGGCAGCTTCCCGAATGATGGAAAGCGATACAGCTACGATTGGAAAAATACCTACCTTGCAAGCTCGACCTGGACCCTTGTCGGTGGCCTGGAATACGAGGAGGAGTACAACGACTCAGGGAGTGAAATTCGCACGAATAGCTCCATCTTCCTCGAGAATATCGTGGCAGCGACTGAGCTCCTGGATTGGACGCTGGGTGCCAGGCACGATGACAACAGCGCCTATGGTGAAGAAACGACTTGGCGCTCGACGTTCAGCTACCGCCTCGAGGATATCAACGGCCGCATTCGGGGGTCCTACGGAACATCCTTTCAAGCCCCATCGTTTTTTCAATTGTTCTCAAGCTTTGGCGACCCTGGGCTGAAAGCCGAATCTGGAGAAGGCTGGGATCTTGCCTACGAACAAGCCCTGGTGGATGGGAAGGTCTATTTTACCACTACCCTCTTTGGGAATGAAGTGGAAGATAAAATAATTTTCAGCTTCAACTCGTACACCTACGCCAACGAAGATGTCTATGAAAGTAAGGGTATAGAGAATGCAATTCGCTTTCAAGTGGCTGAAAACGCATCCGCAACCTTGGCTTACACCTATAGCGATGCGAACTATTTAGACGGCCAAGAGGCAGAGCGCGTACCTCGCAACATCGTATCTCTTGGGTATGATCTTCAACCGGCAGAAAACCTCAACCTAAGTGCCACTGCCCTCTCCGTGAGCAGCCAATACAGCACTCGCTTTTCAACGATGAAGCAAAGCGGCTACACGGTGTTTAATCTAGCAGGTAGGTATCAAGTAAATGAAGGCACTCAGCTATGGGCTCGCATCGACAATCTGTTTGATAAAGACTACCAAGAAGTAGAAGGCTTCCAGACCGCTGGATTCTCAATTTACGGTGGAGTAAGATTTAATTTCTGATGAGTAAATTTTCGCAGTTGATTTGGAGACTCGTCCTTCTGTTCCTCCTAGGAGGAACGACGCAAGGGCTATACTCTGCGAATCAATATGCGGAGAATTTTGAAATTCAGTATTTCTCCACTCACAAACTCCTGACCGTGACCAATCCCTGGCGCGGTTCAGGAGAGTTGAGTTTTCAATACGCCCTGGTGCCAAAAGGCGGAAAGGTGCCTAAGTTTCCGAAAGAGGTTCGAGTCATCCGAACACCCGTAGAACGCATCATCATCACCGCCACCGTTTATCTGGGGCCCATTCGCACCTTAGATTTGTATGACCAGCTCGTGGGGATTGCTTACCTAGATTTCACCAACGATCCTGAAGTACATGCGAGGGTTGAAAGTGGAATGCTGAAACAAGTGCAAGGAGGTGCTGCTCTGGAAATCGAATCGATTCTTCAGCTGCAGCCAGACTTAATCCTGACGAGTATCACAGGTGAAGGGGTCTATGATGATCATCCCAAGTTGGAAAGGGCCAATCTGCCGGCGGTATTAACTGCCGGGTATATGGAATCCCATCCCCTCGCACGTTCGGAATGGATTAAAGTTATAGCCGCTTTGGTCGACAAAGAAGCGGAGGCCGATGTTTTCTTTAACCGAGTCGCAAAAGACTACGAAGCGTTCACAGCGATGACTCAGTCATTGAAGAACAAGCCCACTGTGTTTTCCAACGCACCCTACGCAGGTGTGTGGCACATACCGGGGGGAGCTAGCTACAATGCCCGCGCGTTCGCCGATGCAGGAGCGGACTACCTATGGGCCGACAATGATTCTTCGGGTGGAGTCCCCTTGGATTTTGAAGTCATTTTGCACGAAGCAGCCGACGCGGACGTCTGGCTCAATCCTGGAGCCTACCGAACCAGAGCATCGCTTTTGGCACTCGATTCACGGTTCACCGGTTTCCGAGCATTTCGTGAAGGGATGATCTTTAACAACTCATTGCGCGTAAACGAATATGGAGGCAATGACATCTGGGAACGAGGGATCAATCACCCCGAAGAGGTGTTGGCTGATTTAATCAAAGTCTTCCATCCGGATCTGCTCCCGGATCATGAGTTTATTTACTACGAACAACTGAAATAGAGATCACTTGCTTCAGAAAACTACAGCTTCGACGAGACTAAGAAACCCCACCCTTCTATTCGGTGGGCTGGGTTTACTGTTATTGGTGCTCTTTATTGCGAATGTAGGCCTCGGCTCTGTGTTGATCTCATTGAGTGATTTACTCAGCATATTCAAGGGAAACGCTTCAGCTGATCCGGTACTCAAACAGATCGTGATAGATTTCCGGCTCCCCCAGGCGTTGACCGCTATGTTGTCCGGCTCCGCGCTGGCTGTATCCGGATTGCTGATGCAAACCATGCTTCGAAACCCTTTGGCCGACCCCTTCGTGCTCGGGGTAAATTCAGGAGCTAGTCTAGGCGTGGCAATTGTTGTTCTGACCGCAGCTCCCGCAGGTTTGGCCCTTACTCAAGGTCTCGGAATAAGTGGAAATCTACTAGTTATCGTCGCAGCTAGTGCAGGATCAGCGGGCGTACTATTACTGATTCTGATTTTGGCCAGGCGCATGGACGTAATGTCCATCCTCATTCTTGGTTTGATGATCAGCTATGGCGTGGGAGCAGTGGTAAGTCTGCTTATGTTTTTCAGCATGCCTGCCAAACTCCAATCGTTTATCACCTGGTCGTTTGGGCATTTTGGGAATGTCACCTGGAGCCAGCTCAACGTTTATCTTCCAGTTATTCTAGCAGGCACGCTATCGACTCTCTTTCTATCAAAACCGTTAGACGCTATGCTAATGGGAGAGAACTACGCAGCGAGTTTGGGAACGAAGGTTAAGCAGATACGTTTCCTATGCCTGATGATAGCCTCCGTTCTCGCGGGGACGGTCACTGGATTCTGTGGTCCGATTGGATTTCTCGGAATTGCCGCACCGCATCTTTGTCGTTATTTATTTCAAACGTCTAGTCACCGCCTCCTCATTCCCGCCACCTTGATGGTGGGAGCCAGCCTGGCGCTCTCGGCTGACCTCATTGCGAAGGCACCCGGTTACAGTACCGTTCTACCGCTGAATGCCATCACCGCTCTCTTTGGAGCTCCGGTAATAATTGTAGCCCTAGTCAAGCAGGGTAAACTGGGAACCCTTTTCGGACGATGAGCACACACGAACTGATTCTGAAAACCGAAGGATTGTCGATTGGCTATCAGGGCCGAAAGCTAGAGCGGAAAGTAGCCAAAGACCTAGACCTTGAATTAAGCCCGGGGCGTTTCGTTTGTCTCCTGGGCCCGAATGGCACCGGCAAATCAACCTTGATTCGCACCTTGGGTGGACTTCACCCCAGCATCGACGGGCAAGTATTACTCAAAGACTCGCCCATCCAAGCCATGGAACCACGGGATCGTGCAAAGCTCGTTAGCCTGGTCCTAACCGAGATGCTGCCCGTAGGAATCTTTACCGTCTATTCAATGGTGGCCTTGGGACGCCATCCTCACACCCGATGGAACGGCTCGCTCACAGAAAAGGATCACGAAAAGATAAACTGGGCCATTCAGGCGGCCAATGCTGATTCACTCAGAGACAGACAAGTAGGGGAACTCAGTGACGGTGAACGGCAAAAAGTGCTCATTGCACGCGCGCTGGCACAAGAAACACCCATCATGCTACTGGATGAACCCACAGCCTTTCTCGACATAACCCGACGCATCGAACTCATGCATACGCTACGTGAGCTGGCTCATAAGCATTCGATGTCAATTTTGCTGTCCAGTCATGACCTAGAGCTTGCTTTGCAATGTGCAGATGAGCTGTGGCTCTTATCCGATGAAGGAAAGATAACCAAAGGTTCGCCGGAAAACTTGGCGCTAACGGGGCAACTCAGTGATCTTTTCGGAAGCGAAGCCCTGGATTGGGATGCTCAACAAGGCACCTTTCGTGTTCACCAGCAACCCTGCTTGCATGCGCAACTGGTAGGACAAGGACCCGAACACCTTTGGACTGAAAGAGCGCTGCTACGCCTTGGGTATGGTCTAGACGATGCAGAGCCAGCAAGTATGGAAATCCGCATTGAGAATGCTCAGGGAGCAAGCAAATGGATTGTTAATTTCAACCAAGAAGAAATAGTATTTAGATCACTGGATCTTTTTACCCTTTGGCTCGAAAGCCGAAGCAATCACACAACCACTGAAGGATCTAACTAGTAGTTATGAAAGGAAATATTTCTACCCGAGCTGGAGACAAAGGAACGACCGGACTTTTCAACGGCGATCGCGTATCCAAGAACAACATACGCATTCATTGTTTAGGAGACTTGGATGAAGCGAATAGTTTCTTGGGACTCTTGAGAAGCAGGTTGCCTGACCAACATGACTGGGAGGAACCGCTGCGACTAATCCAAACCGAAATCATGAATCTCATGAGCCATGTTGCAACCCCTGCAACATCTGAAAAGCCACCTTCGGTTCCACTCCCAGAGAATGCATCGATGCGAATGGAGGCCTGGATGGCGGATATCGAAACTTCGCTTGAAAGCGTCACGGAACATTTTCTCCTTCCAGGCGGCACGGAGATATCGGCCCTCTGCCACGTCGTAAGAACTATCGTACGACGGGCAGAAAGAAACTTGGTAGAGCTGAACAATCAGGACCCACTCGACCCAAGCATCCTAACGTTTATCAATCGCCTTTCGGATCTGATGTTCAAACTGACACGTCAAGAAATTCACCGAGCCGGAGCGACAGAAGAACGATGGCACCTATTTCGAGCAGAAGATGGATGAACCAAGGGTTATTTCGCTGATTGCCAGTAGCACCGAGACGCTTTGTGCTCTGGGATTTGAAGATCAATTAGTCGGTCGATCCCACGAATGCGATTACCCACCAAGTATTCAAAGCCGACCCATTTGCTCAGAGGCCAAGTTCGATTTGGACGGTAGCAGCTTGGAAATTGATCAACGAGTTAAGGAAACACTTGAAAATGCCATTTCTGTTTATCGTGTATTTCCAGATGAGCTGGAGCGATTAAGGCCCACTCATATTATCACGCAGGACCAATGTGAGATATGTGCTGTTAGTTTTAACGATGTAAAGGCAGCAGCGAAAGCACTCATCAGTTCCTCCCCTGAAATTGTGTCACTGGCTCCCAAAACCTTAGAAGACATCTACCAGGGCATCATCGAAATAGCGGACTCCCTAGATGCAAAGCCGAGCGGCGATTCGCTGGTTTCAACTATGAGGCACAAGCTGGCTGACCTCGAACGACAAACCGTCGATATCACGGAAAAGCCTACCGTTGTGTGCGTGGAATGGATCGAGCCATTCATGGCAGTGGGAAATTGGGTTCCAAACCTGGTTCAGATTGCTGGAGGAAAAGATCTACTGGGGATAACCGATGTGCATACTCCAAAAATTGATCTCACAAAGCTGACAAACGCCAATCCAGATAAGATAGTCATCATGCCTTGCGGGTGGGATATCGAAAAAAACCGATCCGAAATGGACCAGGCCTTGAAGTCACCCATCTGGCAATCACTGCGAGCGGTTCAGTCAGGGGAATTGTACATCACCGATGGAAATCATTACTTCAATCGCCCGGGTCCACGAGTAGTCGAATCAGCTGAAATCCTGGCGGAGATTTTTCATCCGGAAAGGTTCAGTTTTGGGCACGAGGATTCGGGCTGGGTTAAATACCATTAAGAAAACCGTAGGGAGTGATTCCCCTATCCGGTCAAGCTGTCTAGCAGTCCAAGCTTTAGCAATTACTTTTCCGTTCGAGTACTTGGGCGCAGTCTTCCATGGAGGCAGTGCCTTCTTGCGGAAGCCCCTTGGTTTCGATCATTTCACTGAGGTATTTTTCGATCCCATGTTGGGCAGCATAAAGACAAGGAGTGCTGTAAATCACAATAGAGGCACCCGCATCTTCTAGTTCACCAAAACTCCAATTCGGAGACTTACCTCCATGCAGCTGGTTGACCATGATGGGCACATCAATCTGAGACCGAAGCTTGGCGATGGTATCGAGGTCGCGAATCGCTTACACCATTAGTCCATCTGCTCCGGATTCGGCGTATGCAACGGCACGGTCCAAACCTTCGCTTGGATCGGTAGCATCGGTCCGAGCGAGAACAAAGATACTACGTCGAGATTCCAAAACCGTGACCAACTTCGTGAGGTATACCTCGAGCGGAAGAATCTCTTTCCCTTCAAAGTGACCACATTTACGCGGACGTTTCTGGTCCTCCATCATAACCGCAGAAAGCCCATTGGCCTCCAAGTTACGAACTGTGTTGGACGCAACCAATTGGTCACCAAAACCATCGTCCACATCGACCAGAATCTGGGCTTGAGGCAAAGCATGCCGAACCTTGGTGGCCCAGTCAGTCATATCTCGCCAATTGACATACCCTACATCGGGGAGCCCATAGGCGCTCGCAGCATAGCTGTAACCACTGCAAAAAACTCCCTCAAACTTGCGTGAGGCGATCAAAGCTGAGAACACGTCATAAACGCCAATCAATGGTAGCAGGCGCTTTTGGTCTATCCGCTGACGAAAAGCATCTCCGGCACTAGGACCCGTAAGACTCTGAGACTGTTTTTCAGTAAGTTGAATCATCGTAGGTAGATGGTAAATTGGGAAGTGAGGACCTCCCAAGAACAGAGGAAAGGAAAGCTACTCGAAGCGCATCCGCTATCGAAATAGTCCAATACTAGCCTAGTTTACCGCAATTTTAACCCTCTGCGGCGGCAATCTGATGGGCCCAATCCTTCTTTCAACTCCCTTAGGAAACAGAAAGCCCGCAGGTTTCCCAGCGGGCTTCGTTTAAATCATGCACCAACTTTAGGAATCTAGTCCCTTCCACGTAGCACGATCAAATAGACTAAATGCATGAGGGAACCGGCGAAGGCTGCCACGTAAGTCCAACCGGCAGCACTGAGGGTTGCGGAAACGCCAGGTGCTTCATCAGCGGCCACAATCCCTAAGCTATCGAGCTCGCGTTTGGCGCGAGCGGTAGCATCAAACTCCACCGGTAAAGTCACTAAATGAAACAGTGTTAAGATGGCATATACGATGATACCCAGGTCGAGTATCAATCCGCCATTCAAGCCAAAGAAAAATCCTCCGATGAAAATGAACGGTAGGAAACTGGCAGCAATATTAACCACAGGCGCCATTTGCTGACGAACATTCATCATTGTATAACCTACCTTGTGCTGAATCGCATGTCCCGCCTCGTGGGCAGCCACGCCGACCGCGGCCAGACTGGAACCACTGTAATTATGCTCACTCAAGGCCAGCCGTTTGTTTACCGGATCATAGTGGTCCGTGAGAACACCGGGCGTGCGAACAATTTCTACATCGTAGATACCCGCTTTGTGCATCACGGCTTCTGCCGCTTCGTATCCGGTAATGCCCCCGCGTGTAGGGATTTGGACGTATTTGTTGTAAGTGGTTTTCACTTTAGACTGCGCCCAAAAGGCAAAACCTAGAGCGGCAACCATTAACAGTATCCCCATTCCGGTAGGGATGATTATAAAAGCAAGAGGAGAGGAAAGTATCATGTTGGAAGGTATTGGTTAAGTTATTAGATAATGAACAAGCAAACGAGGTTCCAATTCAAAGGAATCGTGAATGAATCCATAACCTGTTCATTATAAGATGACTTGGAGAATAGGAGACTTATAAAGGTCTTTTTATTTCAATTCAAAACTGTCCCGTTTTCAAGCCACTCGGGTCCTTTTGTCCCAGAAAGTCCCCATTGGGATTGATAAAGATTCGACCAAACAGGGCTCAATTCTAAAGACTCAGAAAGATGAAGACGGTAATCGTTTTAACATGTCTACTTCTTGCAGCTTGCTCAAAGCCAACACTTCCAACAGGTGAAGACATTGGTCCTTGGCAGCCATTAATCTCCAATGACAATGAAGCCGCTTGGATATCCACCCCTCCTGAAAGTGCAAATGATTGGTCGTTTCAGGAAGGAACTATTCTGGGTAAGGGATCTGCCAAACGACAATCCTACCTTGTTTATCAGGAAGCGCTGAGTGACTTCGAACTGAAGTTAAGCTACCGAATTCCAAGGGAGGGTAATTCGGGCATTTCGATCCGCATGCGACCAGACGAAACAGGCAAGCGCGCTTTCGAAAGCTATCACGCCGACCTTGGACATGTCGGTATCGGACCCCACATCCTGGGTGCCTGGGATTTTCATTTTGCTACGCGAAAGGAACATCCCTGCGATCGGGGAACCAGCCTTCTCATTAATAAGGACGAGAGTATTTAAAGCATCCCCATCGAAGGAGGGCTCTCACTTTCCGATATCAACAGTCATCAATGGAATGAGGCACATATCATAGCACGCGGAAATCACCTACAGTTCTTTATTAATGGGAAGCTGTCTTCGGAGCTTACCGATGAGTACCCAGGCTTTCTTGCAAGTGGAACCCTTGCACTCCAGATCCATGATCCGGGCATGGTCGTCGAGTTCAAAGACATCTACCTGAAACGTTTCTAAACGAATTCTCATGAAAAGGTTGAATGCTCTTGTACTGCCAGCCAAGCTTCCTCATTTATATCTGAATGAGTACCGGGAATTTAGAATTTTTCAGCGCGATAGAGATCTCCAAGGAGGACACTCGCACACAGGACTTTGTCGAATACATCAAGCAATTCGACGACTTCGGTACGGTGACACAAGTTCACGAGTTGCATGTAGGCAACCAGCCTGTTCCGGTCTATGTGAATGAGTTCTGGACCTCCAAGCAGCGAGCGGCATCCAGCATCCATGAAGTTTCCTACCGGGCTTGTTTTAAGCCTCAGCTCCCACGATTTTTTATCGAGCAACTGACTTCAGAAGGTGACACGGTACTCGATCCATTCATGGGGCGCGGCACAACCTTGATTGAAGCAATCTTGATGAACCGCTTCGGCATCGGCTGTGATATTAATCCATTGAGCAATGTCCTTTGCGGACCACGTTTCAATCCACCCACTCTGAATCAGGTAGAGAAACGGCTTGAAAGGCTGGACCTTAGTTATGACGGTGACCCACCTGAAGACCTCGATGTCTTTTTCCAGGAAGATACTTTGAAAGAGCTGTGCGCTTTGCGTTCCTATTTCGCTGATAAGGATTCCAAGAAGGATGTCGTGGATCGGTGGATACAGATGGTCGCTACCAATCGACTAACCGGTCACTCCAACGGGTTCTTCTCCGTTTATACGCTTCCTCCGAATCAGGCCCTAACGGCGGATCGCCAGCGTTTGATTAATGCCAAGCGCGAACAGGAACCTGAATATCGGGATGTCAAAAAGCTCATTCTAAAAAAGAGTAAGTCCCTCCTGAAGAATCTTGAAGAAAAGGACTACCAAAGTTTCAAACAGTTCGGGAAGAAAAGTAAAATTGTCATTGGCTCTTCAAAAGAAGCCAAAGGCATCAAAGCAGGTTCGGTCGATCTGGTGGTTACTTCCCCACCCTTTCTGGATGTTGTGGACTATGCCAGCGACAACTGGTTGCGCTGCTGGTTTAATAACCTGGAGCCAGACACCATTCCTATTTCCATTCATCGCAATGTTGAAAGCTGGTCTGCAGAAATGACCGAGACTTTCAAACGTATGGTGAAGCTACTACAGAAAGGCGCTTACGTTGCCTTCGAAGTGGGTGAAGTGCGCAAGGGAAAGATCAAATTGGAGGACCACGTCATTCCCGCGGCCGAAAAGGCCGGACTGACTCCGATCCTTGTTCTGGTCAACGATCAGGAATTCACCAAGACCTCAAATTGCTGGGGCGTTTCAAACCTGGAAAAAGGGACCAATACGAATCGTATCGTGCTACTGAAGAAGCCGTAATTCCCAGATTGGCATCACGAGCATCGGTCCGCTCGGCGATCGGACCCTACCCAACCGGCAACAACCCGTCCCTTTTTAGCAACGCATCCGGATCTGGTTCCCGTCCCATAAAGTCGATAAAGAGCTTTAGCGGATCTTCCGAATTTCCTTTGGACAGCACCTTGTCCTTGAAGTCCTTGCCTGTCGCCTCGTTGAGCAATCCTTCGCTTTCAAAGCGAGTGAATGCATCAGCATCCAGCACCTCCGCCCATTTATATGAATAATAGCCGGCCGCATAACCGGTCGGTCCGGAAAATAGGTGCCCAAAGTTGTAAAGAAAGATCGGGGCCTTGCGTTTCCGTTCGGCCAGGTAGGGTTCTAGAATGGAATCCAGTTGCTGCTCCAACTCCTCACCTTCGAGATCAGCATGGTTGATATGCATCTCGAGATCCATCTTACCAAAGGAGAGCTGTCGCATGGCAAAAGAAGCCGCATTGAAGTTCTTAGCGGCGATCATCTTGTCATAGAGATCGTCCGGAATCTTTTCTCCGGTTTCGTAATGCTGTGCGAATAGGTCGAGCCCTTTACGATCCCAACACCAGTTCTCAAATATCTGAGAAGGAAGTTCCACAAAGTCCCACGCCACATTCACGCCGTTCATCGACTTGATCTCCACATCGCCAAACAGGTGGTGGATCAAATGACCGAACTCATGGAATACCGTTAGCACATCGTTGTGCGAAAGGAGAGCTGGCTTGTCGTCCGTCGGAGGACTCATATTGCCGTGAATTTGCCCCAAGTGTGGCTCATTCTTTCCGTTGGAGCGATCACCCGTTAGTGTGTAATTCATCCAGGCACCACTGCGCTTTGACTCCCGAGGAAACCAGTCTGTATAAAACGTGCCGATGTGCTCGTCGGCTTCATCAAACAACTCGAACACCTTTACATCATCATTCCAGACTTCGTACCCAGAATCTGAATTCGATGTAGTCGGCGCCTCAGAATAAATAGCCTCTGCCTCCCGAATAGTGACTCCAAACAACTTTTGGGTGATCTCGAACATTCCATCCAATACAGGATCAACGGGGAAGTAAGGTCGCAGCGCTTCGGAATCAAAGTCGTATTTGGCTTTCCGAAACTTTTCAGCCCAGTAAGCAACGTCCCAAGGTTCCATAGGCTCGACTTCAATGCCCAATTGCTCTGCGCGAAAGGCATCGAGATCGGCGTTCTCCTGATCAAAAGCCTGCTTTATTTTAGAATGTAGGTCATCTTCAAACTCCAACGCCCGCTCACCGGTCTTGGCCATCCGTCGTTCCAACACCAAATCAGCAAAGTTAGTAAAGCCAAGTAGTTCAGCCTTTTCCTGTCGGAGCTTTAGAATTTGCCCGACTAAGGCATGGTTATCGTGAGGATCTTGCGTGCCTACTTGATTGAATGCCGTCCAAACCTCCCTGCGCAATTCCTCTTTGTCCGCAAAGCGGAGCACTGGAATCAGAGAAGGCGCTTGTAATGTAAAACGCCACTGTGGCTCTTCATCTGTACCAAGCTCTTTTGATTTTGCCGATTGCAGAGCCTGTTCACGTGCGAGATCCGGCAGCCCAACCAAATCAGCTTCATCACCCGTGACTTTTTCCCAGGCGTTGGTCGCATCGAGACTGTTTTCCGAGTACTTTTGAGTGAGCTTGGCCAGCTCCGCCTGGATTTCTTCCATGCGCTTCTTCTTATCGGTGGGAAGGTCGGCTCCACTGCTTTTAAATGAAGCTAAGGTTTCTTCCAGGTACCTCGCAGGGGTGCCAGTGAGCCCTTTCGCTTCCTCGGTCTCTGAATAGGCTTTGATCCGCTTCCACAAGCCCTCGTTCAGAGGAATTTTGGCACCGAACTCTGAAACTTTGGGCAGCATGGCATTATATGCATCCCTCAACTCCTTGGAGTCACAGACGCTGTTTAGGTGCCCTACCTTGCCCCAAGCCACACCCAGTTTTTCGTCGGCCTCCTCTAAAGCCAACAATGTATTTTCAAACGTTAAACCTTCCAGAGATTCGTTCGCTAGTTGATCGATATTTTTCTCAGCTTCAGCCAGGGCCAGCTGGATATCATCCTCAATATGCTGAGGGTTCAGTCGGCTCCAATGGACACGGAAATCTTCTTCTAAAAACGGGTGTTGCATAGCGGAGACATTAGGGGAGGACCACGGCAGATCTAGCAAAAAGCTATGCAATTTTTCAGGCTATTTCGAGCTACTCTCAATCTCCTCTTCATAAACAAGGGTTCATTCCAGGCATCTATATAGATGAATCACTAACGGATCATTTATATGGTTCAAAAGTGAACAAGCGGTGGCTAGACATAGAAAAATTAGCATATTTTTCAGGTTAGGTGAGTATAGGAAAATCAATTAGACTAATTTCAGAACAATTGTTCAGCTTGCGACCAGCCTTGGCAACTTTCACTGGCATAGCATCATTTGCGCTGCTCCATACAATGCTGGCTGCGGAACCGGTAGGTTCAAATACAGAGCCTTGGTCTCAGTGGCGTGGCAGCGACCGAACCAGCACACTCCAACAACCTCCATGGCCCGCCAATCTTAGCGATGACTTTTTGAACGAACAATGGACGGTTAAGCTGAATGAAGGTTATTCCAGTCCCATCCTAACCGAGCACATCGTGTTTTCTGTCGAGACACATGATAAGAAGGAAGAAATCTTCAGGGCTTTTGACCGCCATACAGGTGAAGAACTTTGGTCGTATGCGGTAGATGGAACCGTGAAAGTTCCATTCTTTGCTTCGAAGAATGGTAGCTGGGCACGAGCGACACCGGTCACAGATGGGGAACACGTCTACTTTCTAACCATGTCTGATATTTTGACCTGCCTGGAAGTGGATACAGGAAAGTTAGCCTGGCAGGTAGACCTGAAGCAAAGAGAAGATACTAAAGCTCCAACATTTGGGGGTGTCTCTTCACCTATGATTGATGGCGACTTTCTATACATTCAAGGTGGGCATGCGGCCGCCAAACTGGACAAACAATCCTCCAAGAATGTATGGCGGGTGCTGGAAGATAAACGTGGAATGTTTGGCGGCTCTTTCTCTTCACCCATCATTGCCACTTTGCATGGGATTCGCCAATTCGTTGTGCAAACCAGAAGCACATTGGCTGGGGTCGATCTACAGACAGGCGGTATTCTCTGGTCAACGCCCGTAGAAGCGTCACGAGGCATGAATATTTTGACCCCAGTTATCGCCAACAATCGAGTCTTTACGGCGAGCTATGGAGGTGGGTCCTTCTGTTATGAGATCGGCTATGAGGGTGGAAAGTTCGACGTAAAGATGGCTTGGCAAAATAAGAAGCTCGAAGGCTACATGACGACCCCCGTCACTGTAGAAAACTTCATCTACCACCAAGCCCGCGATAAAAAGCTCTACTGCCTCGATTTCGAAACAGGAGAAGTGCAATGGGTAAGTGACCAAGCATTCGGACAATATTGGTCCATGGTAGTGAATGGTGGTCAAATCCTAGCACTCGACCAAAAAGGCACTCTCATTTTGTTCAAAGCGAACACCACCTCATTTGAGATTCAAGACCAGCGGAAAATTAGCAAGGATCCAACCTGGGCCCACTTAGCTGTTTCTGGCGAACAACTGTTCGTGCGAGGGCTCAAACACATGTCTGCCTACAAGTGGGAAGTGGACGGTTAAGTTTTAGGGGAGTTACCCTTGGCGCATATAAGAACGGCGCTCTATAAGCTACGATCCGAATCCTAGCAAATTAGGACTGTCATGGGAATCTGGTTACTCGTAGGTGCGGACTATGGTCTGTACATTTTTAGTTGGCCATAAGAGTCAGTCACTTCTTTGCTTCCATCTATGAAACCCTTGGTCATTGGACTAATAGGATGCGGCCTTTGGGGTCGGAACATCCTTCGAGAGCTGGCACACTTAAACGCCCAAGCTCATGTGATGGATCCAAATTCAGAATCGAGGGGATATGCGGATCAAAATGGTGCCCACAAAACCTATTCGAATTTAGCGGATCTACCGGAAGTAGACGGAGTTATCTTATCCACACCCGCTTCCTTGCATGCTCAACAAATCAAGGAGCTAATCCCGCTCGGAAAACCGATCTTCACTGAAAAACCGTTTGTTCTCTCCTTGGACGACGCTTTGGAAATTCAAAAGCTGGCAGGAGATCAGGTATTTGTCATGCATGTCTGGCGCTATCACTCAGCGGTCCAAAAGCTAAAAGAGATCATCGCCAACAAGCAAATCGGTGAAATCGAACAGATTAGAACCCGGCGCTGTAACTGGACCAGTCCCAGAAAAGACGTAGACCCCATTTGGACTTTGCTTCCCCATGATATCTCTATTTTTACGGAGCTTATGGGAACGGTTCCAACAGCTGAGTCGGCAGTCGCCGAATTCAGTGAATCGAAACCGACCGGGATGATTGCTCACACCCGCGCGGGTTGTGCATGTGTGGCTGAGGTATCTACAAGGTATCCTGAGAAGATAAGAGAGATTCGCGTCCAAGGTTCCGAGGGCGTAGCAGTCATGCCAAACGATGGATCTGAAGTGCTTCTATATTCCGGGAAAGCCGGGGGCCAGAAACCCCATCAGAAAATCATCCAAACAGACACTGAACCGGCACTTCGTATGGAGGTGAATGCATTCCTAAAATACTTACAAGGCGGTGACCCACCTTCGACACGCCTCGAAGAAGCAGTGGAAATTACCCGTTGCATGACTGTGCTCAGATCAATGGCGGGCCTTTCAAATGGATAACACAACAGCATCCAATCTCCCAATCACGACTTCCATGGAGCCTCTAGCTGCTACAGTCCTTATCCCGACATCAGGCGATCGAGCCGATGTCGTTCGCTTATCATTGGCCTGTATTCTGAATCAGTCCATTCAGGATATAGAAGTCTTCATCATCGGTGATGGAGTTGAAGGTGCATCAAGAGAGACGTTACAGGACTTGGCTCAAAACTATGAACGAGTGAAATTCTTTGATAGGCCCAAGTTTGTTTCTCGCGGCGAACCTTACAGACATGAAGCGCTTCAGGAAGCACGAGGCAGGATTGTTGCCTACTCCTGCGATCGCGACCTCTGGCTTCCCCATCATCTGGAAACTTTAGACGCAGCCCTCCGCGAAGTAGATTTTGCCCATACTCTTGAATTTATCATTCCTTCAAAAGGCCCGATTCACACACCTCGCCAACTGGATCTTTCAAAACCCAGACATCGGAATGCTATGCAACCTCGTATGCGCCAGTTCAATGCTTTGATGGCTCCGGGACTTTCCTGCACAGGCCATACACTGGAAGCTTATAACCACCTACCAGAAGGATGGACACAAACCCCGACTAGCTACATCTCCGATTGCTACATGTGGAGAAAGTTTTCTACCAACCCCACCATAAAAACCCGTACGATTGGCACCGCTACTTTGCTCTATTTTCACCGTGGTAGGTTTCCAGGCATTTCACTTGAAGAAAGAGTGAACGAACTCACACCCTGGACGGAAAGAGTTTTAAATGATCCTGAGCTCTACGCAGAAATGCTAGAGCATGCACTTGAATGGATCTATTTTGACCGCAGTGATATCCTCGATGCTTACCCGCATAGAGTTAAGCATTTCTTCACCCACTATTCGCAGAAATCCGTCGAGTTTGTTAAACGGCTGCGCAGCATTGGACTTAAGGGCGAGCAACGAAGACGCCAAGGCAAGGATTAATCCTAGACGATAACGGGGCTTTCCTCTGGATAGATCTTCGCGACCAATTCAGAAAGCGGAGGGAAGGTATCTGCTCGATTTGCAACAATAGGATCGGTGCAAGGCCATGGAAGATCTAGCTCTGGGTCCGACCAGTGGCAGCCAAAATTATCACGAGGATGATAATCACGGTAAGACTCAGAAACCGCCTGTAAGTGAACCGTGTCTTCAGAGAAATACCAGCCGTGGACCATACCCACAGGAAAAAGAACGGCAGCTGGGTTTTCCCCACTGAGCTCAATCATGCAGGAACAATCTCTCGTTGGAGAGTCTGGACGCACATCGCGCAGACCAACATGCACATGTCCGGAAAGCGCTGCTATATATTCGTCGTGCTCCAAATGGATGTGAGGTCCTCTCAACACATTTTTCTGCGACTGAACAACACTCCATTGAACAGGGTCAATGGGTCCATCCCAATACTCCTGGAATACTTCCATAAAGAATCCTCGCTCATCGTTATGCTTCTTCAGCGGAACAATTTTGACGCCATGTAATGGGACACCGTGAGTTATAAAGCTACTGTTCTTTATGTTTGTTGTTTCTCCTATATGTGACATAAAAATCAGTTTGGAGGATCATACATGCATGAATCCCGCCAACGCCCTAAGCTTAGGCGAATTTGGAAAATTTATAAATAGGGCACCTGCATGACACGCCTCTAGGGGAAATCGAAATCTTAGATCAGTATTTTCCCCTATGCCTCGAACAGGGATCA
>CALJGU010000365.1 GCA_938075565.1 uncultured Opitutales bacterium
TCGGCTGAGATGGTTAATTGGACAGATGTAGCATTTGAAGCCAGTGAAAAGGGAGGGCGACGAAATATCATTCGTCAGCCGACTGCCATGTTGGCGGAATTTGAAATGCATACCACGACTCTCGATGAAGGTATGAAAAGCCACGATCCTCATGTCCATGTCGAGGAAGAGATTATTCTCGTTCGCTACGGGCAGGTTGAAGAAATGATAGACGGTTCACCTCACTCAGCTGGTCCGGGTTCGGTCATTTTCTTAGGGTCCAACGTTCCTCATGGCATCAGGAATATTGGTGACGGTCCCTGCGAATATTATGCTTTTAAGTGGAAGCTGCGTTGAGCAGTTGGTGGGTTTGATAATCACCTTTCAAGTGCAGCGTCTATAACTGGCTTCAGCATCGCTTCCATTTCGGCATAGCCGTTGGTATTGGGGTGAACGAGATCTGTAGCAGCCGTGTGTTCGGGGACTTTCATGCCGCCGTGTCCGTCTTCCATTGCGCTAAAATAATCAATGTAAGGAATGTTGTTTTGAAGCGCATAGGCTTCAATCAGAGCATTGAGTTTCGGAATATTACTAAGCGGATCTTTTCCTGCTCTCCACGGATAATCCTTTGCTGGAAGCACCGAGCAAAGAATCGGTTGGATCCCGTTTTGTTGAGCGAGCTCTGCCATGCTCTTAATATTTGCTGCGACCGCTTCCAGGGTAACCGGTCCCGAGTTCTGAGCGATGTCGTTGGTGCCAGCCAGTATGACTACTACCTGTGGTTGAAGATCGATCACGTCGCTTCGAAACCTGAGTAACATCTGGTGTGTTACTTGTCCGCTGATACCGCGACCGACAAAGTTATTATCAGTGAAAAACTCAGGACGTTTTTTGACCCAAGCTGCGGTTATGGAATCGCCCATGAATACCACCCGTTTCTCTCCGCGGCGCAATTCAGGTAACGCTTCGTTTGCTTCCTGATAACGTTCAATCTTGGCATAGTCGACCACCTGTACTCGTTCTTTGGCAGAGAGAGTAGAAGAGAAGCAGATCGCTAGGATGATGAGTAGGGTAGGTTTCATATAATTAATTTATGGGGATGAATTCATAGATACCCTCATGCGGGTCTTTTAAATTTCTGTCGTGCTTTTTCCACTTTCGCTCGGATGCTACAAGGCTTGGCATGATCATTGATCAGTCCCATCGCTTGCATGAAAGCAAACATCGTCGTGGGACCCACAAATTTCCAGCCCAGTTTCTTTAAGTCTTTTGAGAGAGCAATCGATTCCGGGGAAGTGTTTTGCGATTGTGGTTCGGGAAGATTCTGGGTGTCGGGTTCGTAGCGCCAGATGAATGCGCCCAGAGAGCCTTCTTCTTTAACCATTTCCTGGGCACGTTTTGCATTGTTGATCGTTGCTTCAATCTTTCCGCGGTGGCGAATGATTCCAGTATTCTGGAGAAGGCGTTCGACATCCTTCTCGGTAAATCGAGCAATGCGATTGAAATCGAAATCATGGAAGGCGTCACGGAAGTTTTCCCGCTTGGCTAAAATGGTGCGCCAACTCAGTCCTGATTGAAATCCCTCCAGACACAGCTTTTCGAAAAGGCGATGCTCGTCGTCCACAGGAAACCCCCATTCGCTGTCATGGTATTCGAAAAATTCCGGTGCAGCACTGCACCAGCCGCAGCGTGGCTTTCCGTCGGGACCTGGGACTGTATCATTCATTTTATAATGCTTGTATTGAAATAAAATCGAAGCTGCTTGGAGTGCACAATCCCGATATTGCTATTTGGATTGAACCTTCATTTCATTGATTCAATAGATTCCCCACAAATACAACGAACCAATCAGATCACAAATTCCTTACTCAGTCGTGAGCCACGAAAAACAGTCTATTCCGATACTTGAGCCTTATGAGGACGAATATTCCGCTCGGCTCGCTCGTCTGGATAAGCTGGCTGACTTCTTGGATTCGAGGTTCATAATTCCTGGAACGACCATCCGCTTTGGGTGGGATGGATTGATAGGCTTGATCCCGGGAATCGGCGACACGCTTACGCTTCTTCCTCAACTGTATTTTCTTTATGAGGCTTTGAGGGCCAAAGTGGACCTTTCCACGATTCTTAAGATGGCCGTTAACGTCCTCATCGACTGGGCCATTGGCACAATCCCCGTTTTAGGAGATATTTTCGATGTGGCATTTAAAAGTAATCTACGGAACGCAAAACTCCTTGCAGAAGCGATTCGTAAGAAACAGGCGATCAACATCTCGAGTGAGGATTCCAAGCTTTGATCGTAATTTGTTGCCGAGCTTATCTATGTTGGATCACGCTGTAGGAATGCCTAAGAACTCAATCTTTATTTCCCTGCTCTGCATGGCTGCCACAATTATCTCAGCACCTTCATTGTCAGCTGCCTCGCTTTCGGTGGCTCCCGTCTTCAGCGATCACATGGTCCTGCAACGGGGAATGGAACTCCCTGTGTGGGGATCGGCGGACCCGGGTTCGGAAGTCCGCGTGCGCTTTGGAAGTCAAAATCAAACAGCCAAGGCGAACTCTGGTGGGCAGTGGCGAGTTGAACTCAATGCCGTGAAAGCCTCTTCGAAACCGAAGGTCATGACTGTGTCGAGCAAGTCTGAAGAGCTGAAGGTAATAGACGTCTTGGTGGGAGAGGTGTGGCTTTGTGCGGGCCAATCGAACATGCAATTCACCCTTTCCAAAAGTACAAATGGAGAGTCTGAGGTCGCTGCCGCCAATCATCCTTTGTTACGCTTAAACACCGCGAAAGGTTGGAGCGCTGCCTCACCGAATAGTGTATCCAGGTTCTCAGCTGTGGCTTACTTTTTCGGTCGAAAGCTTCACCAAGAGACGGGAGTTCCTGTTGGTTTGGTTGTTCGGGCCCTTGGAGGTACGCCTGTCGAATGGTGGACTCCAGTGGACAAGCTGAATCGAGTCCCTTTCGCCAAAGCAGCCATAGATAATCCTTCTGAAAAGTGGGTCGCCTATGATCAAGCGGTAGCTGAGTGGAAGAAGGTTGTGAATTCTGAAAGCCGCAAAGCTGCCGGAAAGAAACCACCGGCCCCAGGTTCCGGCGAAGAGCAAGTGCTCGCTAGTATTTATGCTTCGGGAAAGCCAGGTAGCTTATACGCCGAGCACTTTGAATCCTTAGTAGGCTTTGGCATTCGTGGTGCCATTTGGTATCAAGGCGAGCGCAACTCGAAGGCCGGAGTCGAGGCCTCCAAAGCCTATCGTCCATTGTTAGCCAATATGATCACGAGTTGGCGCGAAGAATGGGGGCAGGGAGATTTTCCATTTCTTGCAGTGCAGTTACCGGTCTTTTCCAAAGGAGGTCCCAGATGGGCTGTGATTCAGGAAGCTCAAGCCGCCGCGGTCGGTGATGTACCCAATGCTGGATACATTGACATCCGTGATCAACCAGACGACGGATTGCATCCCAAGAATAAAAAGCCCATTGGCGAGCGACTCGCGGAACAGGCTCTGGCAAAGTTCCTGGATTAGTAGGGTTAGGATCTTTCCTATAAAAGCCTCAGCTTCTGTAGGCGCTGCACAGGTTCTTGGGTTTGGCAGTTTCAGTGGATTGTAAGGTTTTGGCTCATTCCCTACACTGAGTGATCTATGAATACTCTTCTTACTTGGAAACGCGTGCTGAATTTTGCTGAGGAAGGTAATCCGGAACCGGATCGCTTTGTTGAAAAAACCGAAGAAGAATGGCGCGAGCAACTCAGTCCTGAACAGTTCCAGATTACTCGTTTGAAGGGCACGGAGAGACCGTTCAGCTCTGAGATGTGTGAGTTGTACGAGCCGGTCAACTATTCCTGTGTGTGTTGCGATACACCTTTATTCGACTCTTCTGGGAAGTTCGACAGCGGAACGGGATGGCCTTCTTTTTCGCAGCCGGTAAAGGAGAACGCGATCGCTTACCATGCTGATCATTCTCATGGAATGACCCGGGTTGAGGTCACCTGTAATACATGCGACTCCCATTTGGGGCATGTCTTTCCCGACGGGCCCGAACCCAGTGGGCTCCGCTATTGTATCAATGCGCTTTCGATGACAAAGGTCTCCGACGATTCTTCTGGTTCCCCATCAAGCTCCGCAGATGATGAGTGAGTCATTCGATCTCATCGTTGTCGGAGGGGGACGTGCTTCAGGTCTTGCCCAGGCCGCAGCTCAAGCGGGTTTGAAAACCGCCTTGGTAGAGCGAGACAAGTTGGGTGGGGCGTGCCCGAACCGTGGGTGCGTGCCTTCAAAGTTACTCATCGGTTTTGCCGATGTTGCCAGGCATGTACAAGAAGCGGATAGGCATTTTATCGATGCAGAATTGAATTGGGTGGATACCGCCCGTATATTTGAAAGTGATAACAATTACGTGGGCGGATTGGATGGGCGTTACGAAGGCCGCATGAATGCTGCTGGAGTTGAACTCATCCGGAGCGAAGCAACTTTCGTCGGCCACAAAACACTCGCGATAGGAGATCGAGAAATCACAGCTGAGAACATTGTCATCGCTACCGGTTCCCGTCCTTCAGATGCACCATATTCCGACCTCCCCATATGGACCAGTGACTCGTTGTTCCCGATGGAAGAGGCTCCGCCAAAAAGCCTTTTGGTTATTGGTGGTGGATTTATCGGTTGTGAGATGTCGGCGTTCTTTGCTGGCGTGGGTGTTGAAACACATCTTTTCGCAAGAGGAGGTCGTCTACTCGGTCGAGAGGACGGTGATATTGAAGCTGTGTTTCAAGCTGAGTTCGAGAAACAGGTGCACACGCATTGCCATGCGAGCCTGACCGATCTGACTTTCGATGGCTCGAATTTTACCGCCACGTTTGACGTTCATGGATCTCCCGAAACGTTTACTGCCGAACGTGTATTATTTGCGATTGGACGCCGTCCCAATACGGAGGCCCTGAACCTTGAGAAAACTGGACTCGCTACCAATGAGCGAGGATTCCTCCCAGTGGAGGATCATTTACAAACCAGTGTTGAGGGGATCTATGCCGCCGGAGATGTGAATGGCCGTTACATGCTGCAACACGCAGCCGCTTTTGAAGTGTGATACTTGCGACATAAGGTTATCAAAGGTGACAAGGCTCCGATCGATGATCGTTTGATCGCACATGCTGTTTTCTCGCATCCGGAAGTTGCTTCTGTTGGATTTACGGAAGAGCAGTTGAAGGCTGCGGGAACGCCCTATGTGTCGGTGTTTGAAGATTGGTTAGCAAGTGCTCGTGCCATGGCCATGCGGATTGACTATCCGCGTATCAAGCTACTCGTATCTCCGGAGGATTACTCCATTCTTGGATGCCACCTAATCGGCCCGGAATCCTGCACTCTAATGCATCAAGTGTTAGCCGTTATTCATCTGAAAAATGATGTACGCGAATTGGCGGACATGATTTATATTCATCCCGGACTCAACGAATGTATCCTTGCAGCTTCAGTTGCCGCGGTCTCCAAAGTGAAAGCATACCAGCAGGAGAACCCAAGCTGACTCATCTAACTGCAAATCCTTTGCGCCATGGCAGTCTACGATCTTCATTCTATTAAGAATTTTTTCTCTTCTGACCAACTGTCTGATAGGACATTGGAGAAAGAGGAAGTGTTGTTCCGAGAAGGAGATGACGTGCACTCCATGTTCTTTGTCTTGGAGGGAGAAGTTCGTGCCGAGACTTACTTACCTGATGGAAAAGCCATTGTGTTCTTTCGTGCACTCAATGGTGCGGCTTTGTCGGAAGAGGCACTCTTCATGCCACGGTATTTGTTTACCGCCATTGCTTCTGTCCCTGCCCGAGTCAGGAGTATCTCCAAAGTCGATTTTTTCGAACGTTTTCGCAACGACCCAAAATTTCAGGAGGCTCTTTTTAGTTGCCTGGCCGAAAGGTATTCTGAGTCGATGATGATTCGTGAGCTGCTAGCCATCAAATCCGCGGAGGAGCGTTTGTACACCTGGCTTCATTGGCAGGCTCGAGGCGGTGAAAAGGTGATCGATCTTTCAGTGATCATTGGAGGTATTGCTCCCCAACTCGGGCTTACCAAAGAGTCGGTTTATCGTGCATTCTCAAAGTTGGAGAAGCACGGAAAAGTTAAGCGTGAAGATGGTAAAGTGACCTTGCTTTAAAACGGCTTAAAAAGGATCAGATTTATTGATCCTGTATGATTGCGATCATATACGGGTAGTCCAACGCATGTTAGGATCTGGCATGCAAAAATTCTGGAAGTTCACATTCACGGTAGGCATAAGTGCTATTGCTGTAATCGCATTTGTCGCAGCGACAAAACAAGATTTCTCTCCCTTTGTCGATGAGCAGGGGAATATAGAACTGGCTGAGGATGTTCGGACCGATTGGTCTCATCTAGGATCGTGGGGGCTCAAAGACGGAATGCACGATGTTTATACCCAGCCCGAGTCGGTGGCGGCTTACTTAAAGAGCGGAAAGTTTCAGGACGGCACTGTTTTGGTAAAGGAAGTTCGCGGCCACAATAGTGGCGTTAAAACGACCGGTGAAGCGCAGTGGTCGGGCGATATCGTCCAATGGTTCGTGATGGTTAAGGACAGTGAGAATCGTTTCCCGGACAATCCTCTTTGGGGAGATGGCTGGGGTTGGGCTTTGTTCAAACCTGACGAGCCATCCAAGCAACTTGCAACGAGTTATACAGCCGACTGCATGGCCTGCCATATTCCGGCTGCCAGTACGGACCGTGTATACATCGAAGCTTATCCGACGCTTCGCTAAGCGACCACACCCGATTTAAAATAATAAAACAACAACTCCAAATCTATCATTCATTATGAAAAAGCGTTCTCTAATATTTTCCAATTCAACCATTACTTTTCTGGCCATTTTTCTGGTATTTTCATTGCTCCAAAATGGAGTTAAAGGACAGGCCAATTCGCAAACCGAGTTTGCTATCTGGGACTCCAATGGAGAGTTGGTAAAACCTGAGAGCTACCGTGAATGGATCTATGTCGGTACACCCGTGACGCCCAATGACATGAACAACGGAAAAGCTCCTTTCCCTGAGTTTCACAATGCCTACATCGATCCCGTAAGTTTTGCGGCCTATAAAGCGACCGGCAAATTCCCTGATGGCACCATCCTCGTAAAAGAGTTGGTGAGTGTAGGGTCCAAAGCGGCCGTGAGCGGGGTGGGGTACTTTCAAGGAGATTTCATC
The DNA here is from genome assembly GCA_938075565.1 of uncultured Opitutales bacterium. Classification (GTDB taxonomy): domain Bacteria; phylum Verrucomicrobiota; class Verrucomicrobiia; order Opitutales; family UBA2995; genus UBA2995. The sequence continues at coordinate 7,174 of CALJGU010000365.1, forward strand.
GGATTGGAAGCCACCGTTAAAAGTGCCGATCACCATGCCGACGAACCTGGTGAATGGGCATATTATAGCTTCACCACTGAAGCTGGACAAGCGCTGAAGAAATCCTCGCCTAAGTTTGAGACCGCAAGCTGCAATACTTGCCATCAAGTCAGTGCGGCTGATGACTGGGTGTTCACCCAGTACTATCCTATTTTAAGAGCTGCCAAGGCAAAGTAGTTCATTCAATAAACTTCCACAAACTGCCGAGTACTTGTAACGAAAGTTACAGGTATTTGGCTTTTCTGCGTTCCGGTTGGAAAGGGCGCCTGACTCGTCTCTGGCCTCCTTTCGTACCTTTCTATTGCTTGGCAGAACTTGAGCCACTTACTCTACTGAATTGCCTTAGGTCATGAATATTCAATTTGATAACACGTACGTCTCACTACCAGAACGGTTTTATGCAAACCAGGTTCCTGCTTTAGTGCCCGAGCCAGAGTTGATACTGGCAAATCGAGCGCTTGCCTCTCAGCTGTCCATCGACTCCGAGTGGTTGGAATCTGCAGAGGGAATTGCTACACTTGCAGGGAACTCAGTTCCTGAAGGTGCCCAGCCGATTTCACAGGCTTACGCTGGGCATCAATTTGGTGGGTTTGTGCCACAGCTTGGAGATGGTCGTGCGATTCTGTTGGGTGAAGTGATTGGTACAGATGGTAAACGTTACGACCTGCAACTCAAAGGATCGGGTCGTACGCCATTTTCACGTAGTGGTGATGGTAAGTCGGCATTGGGTCCGGTCATCCGCGAGTACATCTTGAGTGAAGCGATGGCAGCTCTGGGAGTTCCTACCACCCGAGCGCTTGCAGCGGTTACTACTGGAGAAACAGTTATGCGTGAAGAGGGCGCGATTGCCGGGGGCATATTTACACGTGTTGCATCTAGTCACATTCGTGTTGGGACTTTCCAGTATTACCATACCCGTAATGATGTGGAGGGTCTCAAGCTGCTGGCTGAGCATGTGGTTGCTCGTCACTATCCAGCCGCCCAAGAGGCTGACAACCCATACCTGGCCTTGCTGGAGTCTGTGGTATCGGCCCAGGCCAGTTTGATCGCTCATTGGATGTCATTGGGCTTCATTCATGGTGTTATGAATACTGACAACATGACCGTGTCAGGTGAGACGATTGACTATGGTCCCTGTGCATTTATGGAAGCCTTTCATCCGCAGTGCGTGTTTAGCTCCATCGATCAGGGCGCTCGTTACGCCTGGGGTAACCAACCGGAAATTGGATTATGGAATCTTACTCGACTGGCCGAGACTTTGTTACCACTTGTGTCTGAGGATTCTGACAAAGCGATTGAGCAAGCAGAAGCGGTTCTCTCAACTTATGCCGAGCGATTCGGAGAGGCCTATTCCAAACGACTGCGAGCGAAGCTGGGATTGTCTCCTGATGCACCTTTTGAAGTCATCACAGATTGTCTGAATCTGCTCGCTGAACAAAAAATCGATTTTACCTTATTCTTCCGAAAACTCACACAAGTTGCGAACGGAGAGGACCCGGCAATTCTGACCAGTATGTTCACGGACACGACGGCATTGGATGAATGGCTGAACAAATGGAGGGGGGCGACCAACGCTATACTCGATTTGACGGCCATGCAATCCGCCAACCCCATTCTCATCCCACGCAACCATCGCGTTGAACAAGCGATCCAGTCAGCCTATCAAGGAGACCACGCACCTTTCAAACGTCTGGTGGATGCACTCGCCGCACCTTATGAGGAAAGACCCGAGTATGCTGATTTAGAAATGCAACCCGAACCGGATGAAGTAGTTCATAGGACCTTCTGTGGGACTTAGCTAAGGCCCCGACACTGGTTCTTGCTAGGTTGATCGATTTGGACTTCGTTGCTTGCGCGTCCGATGGGTTTGCTCCACTATGTTTCACCGCTATGAATCGACGTTCCTTTTTAGTTTCCTCAAGCACAGCTCTACTTGCCTCAGCAATGGTAGGTCATTCCGCGGATTCAAATTCAAAGATTAGGATCGGGCAGATAGGCACGGAGCATGGTCATGCGTCGGGCAAAATAAAAGCCATTCGGAATCAGCCTGAGACATACGAGCTAGTGGGAGTAGTTGAATCGGATGCGGCTCGTCGAAAGCAGCTTTCAAATAATAACGCTTTCCGCGAGGTGAGCTGGTTGTCCGAGAAGGAGTTGTTCAAAGTGAAAGGTTTGCAAGCGGTAGCCATTGAGACCGATCTGCCTGATCTTGTCGCCACTGCTCATCGATGTATCGATGCTGGCTTCCACATTCACCTCGATAAACCTGGTGGGGACTCATTTTCAGAGTACAAAAGGCTTTTGAAAAAGGCGGAAGCATCACAACGGATTGTTCAAATGGGCTACATGCTTCGATACAATCGTGCCTTCCAATTTATGTATAAAGCAGTTCGGGAAGGCTGGCTAGGCAACATCATGGAGATCGATTGCATGATGGGTAAACTGGCCGATGAGCGAATACGGAAAGACATTGGACGATTTCCAGGTGGAGGTATGTTCGAACTCGGAGGCCATGTCATTGATTCCATCGTTCATATGTTATGGAAGCCAATATCGGTTACGCCTTTCACTAATCGAACTCAAGCCGATGGAGTCGCTGACAATCAGGTGGCGGTTCTGGATTTTAAACAAGCCATCGTCACGGTTCGTATCAACCACATGGATCCTAACGGATTTCCGCGTCGTCGTTTTCAGATAGCAGGCGACAAAGGGGCCATCGAGATCCAACAACTCGAATCAGGCAACATGACACTCTACCTCAACCAAGCTCATGGTCGCTACCAGAAGGGCGAGCAACAAGTGGCCCTAGGCAAAGACGGTCGTTACGATGGCGAGTTTCTAGACCTGGCCCAAGTGATGCGAGTTGAGAAGAAACTGAATTGGACCTACCAGCACGACCTCATCACTCATGAAGCCTTATTAAAGGCTTCGGGTATGCCGGTCAGTTGAAGGTGGCCTTTCCCCTTGACTAACTATGGAAGAGTTGTTTCCCTCATATAACTAGGGGAGCTAAAATGACAAAACACATATTTCCGCAAGGGGCACTCGAACTTGTAATTATAAGAGTGCTTCAAGGTACTGCCAATCACGGCTGGGGGATTGCCCAGAAGATACATTTGATTTCGAACGACGTGCTGAAAGTCGAAGAGGGATCACTTTATCCGGCCTTGGCCCGTATGGTGCAAAAGGGTTGGATAAAAGCCGAGTGGGGGACTTCTGAAAACAACCGACGGGCCAAGTATTATAGTCTAACCAAGCTAGGTCAGAAACGCTTGAACTCAGAAAAGCAAAACTGGGAAGCCATGGTGGCTGCCATCGCGGTTATCCTTGGAACTGAATGCTGACAATCGGAGACATGGAACTCTTCCACATCATTCGCAACTGGTTCGCCAATCTCTTTCGTCCAAAAGCGCTTCACGGCGAATTGGATGAAGAAATGGAGCACCATCTCTCCATGACCATTGATAAGAAGGTTGCTGAAGGGATGAGCTCCAATCTTGCGAAGAAAGCGGCACTCAAAGAGTTCGGTTCGGTTGAGCGTTTGCGAGATGAATGCCAGGATGCGTGGGGGACGCGCTTCCTTTTAGATACAGTCTCCGACATTCGCTTTGCTGCCAGACAACTGATTAAGAGTAAGGGCTATTTGGCGGTAACGATTCTAACGATTGCAATGTGTTCGGGATTAAATGTGTCAATTTACCGCTATGTCCACGCCTGGATAGTAAAGCCCTTCGATTATCCCAATGCCGAGGAAGTGGTGGCGGTTGGAAAAATCTGGAAGAAGCAACGTAACAAGGTTGGAGCAATTTCCCCATTAAGTTTTACTGAAATTGAGAGGGAAGCACGATCCTTCAAAGCGATCGGATTGGTCGATAGCGACGACAATGTGGGTGTAGTGGTTCCTAACGGAAGTGCCTTCGTGGCAGATGTCATGCTAATTACTCCAGGTATTTGGGATGTTGCCGGAGTTAAACCTTTGCTGAGTAGTACCTTTACGCGGGGATCAGTCGAGGAAGGGCATGATAAGGTTGCAGTTATAGGTTATCAGATATGGCAATCACGGTTTGGCGGATCAGTGAATGTCATTGGAAAGCAAATACGTTTGGATGATTCCGAACACACGATCATTGGAGTTATGCCGGACCGATTTAACATCCTATATCCTAATCGGACGATGTGGCTACCGCGGAAAGAGAGCTCGCATGAAATGAAAGAAGCCAATCGCGAATCCAATAGTCATAGAGTCATTGCCCGGCTTAATGAAGGAGTTGGTATTTCGCAGGCTCAGGTTGAACTGGATCATTCCCCCTTGTGTCTGCGCGGAGCCGCATTTTTATGGGAATCGGGGTAGGCTTGCTTTTCAGTCAATTTGAACCTAATAAGTTAACTGGGAATAATCTTGAGTGATTCAGTGTTCCTCTGAATGGCCTTGGGTTTTACAGCTTGTTTGGCCTAAAATAGGTCTTTGCCTAGCTTTTGGCTTAATTATGATATCCCATTGAAGTATCTATTTACAGGTATGGGTATATCTATGAATAATTAATGAACAACTAAATATGATATAACATACATTAAATTAGTTCAAAATTACTTCGGCTTAAGTAATGAATTATGTAAACACAAAAAAATATGACTTCTATTACATCAAATATAGACAATGTTTATTACGAAGTAGGTGCTGTTGCCAAGATTTCTGGCATATCGCCCCACACCATTCGTACTTGGGAAAGACGTGGGTTTATTCAGGCGGCGCACCGCTCTACAACTGGCCGGCGCCAGTATAACAAGCAGCAATTAGAGCGATTAATTCTCTTCGCTAAACTTACATCTGCTGGAGACTCTATCAGCGCTATAGCTTCGTTGAGCATCCAGGAACTGCGGGTGCGTATGACTGACTTTGATAGTCCTACGTCCTCGGGTGACATCTTTAATCCATCCAAGATTCTTCAGGTCCACGTGCTTGAGGTTCGGACCTATGAGCGGCTTAGTCGCATGTCCACTCGCGTTAAAAGACAGCTTTTGGATCTGAATGCACTAGAAGATATTGCTGACTCGAACCGACCCGATGTGATTGCCATGGAAGCGCCCCCATCCATCGAAGGCCTCAATCGCATTGTCGAAATGGTGACTGGAAGATGGCCCGATGTCCCTTTTGTCTTATTCTACGATTTTCTTTCCCGTGAACAGCTAAGAAGACTCGGTGACGAAGGATTCTTTCTCATCCGTCTCCCAGTGCCCAACGAGCAGCTCGAGTTATACTTGTTCAAGGCGGCTGGTCAAAAAAGAGTGCCTAAGGATGTTGAGATGACCAATCCAGAGCACCAGAAAGACGCGGAGAGGCTCTTTACTCAAAATCAGTTAATCTCCATCGCCAATGCGACACCAAAGCTCAAGTGCGAGTGCCCAAATCACATGTCCGCATTAGTATCTAGCTTAATGGCCTTCGAGGACTATTGTCACAGCTGCGAGGTAGACTCTCCGGCGGATGCTGAATTGCATAGACACCTCGGTTACGAGGTATCGATGGCGCGACGCCGAGTAGAGGAAGCGCTCATGTATCTTTGTGAAGCTGAAGGTATGCCTATGCCTCCAAAAGAAAGAGAGCTCTAGTGGATGAAAAAACGGATCGCCATTATTGGATCCGGCATAGCCGGTATGGGGAGTGCTTGGTACCTAAAAAACCAGTATGATCTGACGTTGTATGAAAAAAATAACTACGCAGGCGGCCATACTAATACGGTTTATGTAAATGATAACACTTCTCGAGTTCCGGTTGATACTGGGTTTATGGTCTACAATGAGCATACCTATCCCAATCTGGTAAAACTATTCAGTGAGCTTAGGGTTGAGACGATGGAAACGTCCATGTCCTTTGGCGTTCAGAATTTGTCGCAGGGTCTGGAGTATGCATGCACTGGGTTCAAAACCTATTTTGCTCAATCTAGACGGCTTTTTGATCCGGCTCATTGGAGACTGCTGAACCAGATCAAAAAGTTCTTCAGTTCTGCCAAAGATTTTCTAAGTATTTCTTCGGACACCCGAGTAACCCTGGGCGAGTTTCTTGATCTATACTCTCTAGACGAAGCCTTGGCCGAAGATTACTTGCTTCCGATGACGGCGGCCATCTGGTCGACGCCCCCAGGAAAAATGCTGGATTACCCGGCGCTTTCTCTTTTGCGTTTTTTGGATAATCATCAGCTCCTAGGAATTGGGATTCAGCTTGAATGGCGAACGGTTGTTGGTGGCAGTAATCAATACAAAAACAAGATCCTAGACGCACTGCCCAGTTGTGTGCAAATCAACAGGTCGGCCGTTAGTGTAACCCCTGTCTCCGACGAGACTGTTTTGGTAAAGGATGAACACGGTGGTGAAGAAGTATACGATTTTGTGATCATCGCAGCGCATGCGGATCAGGCTCTGAAGATGTTAGAAGCTCCAACGGAGTTGCAGAAAACGCTACTTTCCAACTTTGGTTATAATAAAAACCATGTGGTGCTTCATAGTGATGATACGGTCATGCCGAAGAACAGAGATGCATGGGCTTCCTGGAACTTCAGAACCTCGGCTGAATCTGGAGGTGTCCGTCATTCTTCTACGCACTATTGGATGAACAGCCTGCAGCATGTTTCCGAGAAGCAGGAATATTTTGTGAGTGTTGATTATGAAGGGGATCTGGATGCATCCAAGGTATATTGGGAAGATGATTATACCCATCCGATCTTCAATGTAGCCGCTGTTCGGGCGCAAGATGAGCTTTATAAATTAAATCAGGAAGGGAATGTTCTCTTCGCTGGTAGCTATTTCAAAAACGGCTTCCATGAGGATGCGCTGACTTCAGCCATTGAGGTTGTGAGGACTATCAAAATGAGGGATAAGAAACATGAAGTCTTGTCTGTATAATTGTAAGATCAGTCATTCCCGAAAGCGGCCGAAAAAGCATAGCTTTCGCTACCGTATATTCATGTTTATGTTGGATCTGGATGAATTGGATTCACTCCCCGCTAAGCTTTGGTTTATTAGCCGCAATCGGTTCAACATTTATTCCTTCCGTGATTCGGATCACTTTGATCAAGGAGGTATTACACCGCGTGAGAATGTGGAGGCTTTCCTAAGTGAAAGTGGGGTTAATGAGCCCGTCGGCCGTATCTCCCTGCTCACTCATCTGAGGACCTGGGGTCATGTGTTCAATCCGGCATCATTTTACTTTGTTGAAGATAAGGAGGGTCAACCGCTTTGCCTCGTTTCTGAAGTGGCTAATACTTTCAAAGAACAGAAGTTGTATCTCCTCAAAAGAGATAAGCTTGAAGGTGGTCGGTACATAGATACTCAGGATAAACATTTCTACATATCCCCTTTTAGTGACCTGGATACGCGCCTGCATTTTAACTTAAAAACGCCCGATGAGAATCTTTCTGTTTCCATCAATGAATCTGATGATGAAGGAGTCTATTTCTTTAGTTCTCTGGCGGGGCAAAAGACAGCGCTGAGTAATCTTACCCTACTGAAGTATACGCTGCTCTTTCCGCTTATCACCTTATCTATTGTTTGGGGAATTCATTGGGAGGCATTGAAGCTATTCCTGAAAAAAATCCCAGTCCGAGCCAAGGCCAAGGGTCCTGAGCTCCAAACGGGCATACGGCCTTATCTGAAGCACTAACATTCTTTAACCCATTTATAGATTCTCATGAACAATTTATACAAAAACATCATTCTTAATACTTTCAAAAAGGCCCAAATCGGGTGCCTCGAAATGACGTTCCCCAATGGGGAAACGCGGATGTTTGGTTCTCAGTCTGATGGCGCTGATGCCTACATGCAGGTGAAGGACGAAACCTTCTTTAAGGACCTAATTCTGAAAAATGACATAGGCCTGGGTGAAAGCTACGAGCAACAGAAATGGGATACAGATGACCTCACCGCGTTCATTCGCTGGTTACTTGCTAATCAGTCCTTCTTTAAGGGTTCAACGTCTCCCGTATTCGCAAAGTTAGCACAGTCGGCGCTTTTGCTTTTAGAGCGTTTTGGGCATTTTCGTAATCGCAACTCTATTGATAACAGCCGTGAAAACATAAGCTTTCACTATGACCTGGGCAATTCTTTCTATGAAAGTTTCCTCGATCCGAGTATGACTTATTCTTCGGCATTTTTTGCTCATGAGGGGCAACGGCTGGAGGATGCGCAAAGGGAGAAGTACGATCGTATTTGCCGTAAGATTAATCTGCAAAGTCACCACCATCTGCTTGAGATTGGTACGGGGTGGGGCGGTTTCGCGGTACACGCTGCGAAGGAGTATGGTTGCAAGATCACAACGACTACCATTTCCAAGGAGCAGTACCATTTTGCAGTTCAAAGGGTTCACGAACAAAAGCTCGAAGATTATATCGATGTGAAGTTTCAGGATTATCGTACTCTTACCGGCGTGTATGATCGTATCGTATCCATAGAAATGCTCGAAGCCGTTGGGCACAGCTTCTTGGGTGCTTACTTCGACCAATGTAACAAGCTTCTTTCGCCGGATGGGTTAGCGGCTTACCAGGTGATCACCTGCCCGAACTCGAATTATGATTCTTACACCCACAAGGTTGACTGGATAAGGAAGTATATTTTTCCAGGCGGCCATTTGCCTTCTATAGATAGTATTACTGACTCAATTGCCAAAGAGAAGGTAGGTTGGGATCTCTATCACATGGAGTCGTTCGGCTTGCACTATGCGCGGACATTGGCCTGTTGGAGAGATCGCTTTCAAACTGCCTTAAGCGAATCTACGTCAGAGACGTTAAGCGAATCCTTTGAGAGAAGGTGGAAGTTCTATCTGTCCTACTGTGAAGCAGGTTTCCTGGAAAGGCATGTGAATGTAGTTCAGCTGGTATTCGGAAAGCCCGATATTAGCGCCTACCAATTTGAACGCGAATCTCATAAAGATGAATCACCTAAGTTAACGGTCCAAGCTGCGTCGTGATGACGAACACCGTTATTTAAAAGAAACCAGGACTCTCATTTCTTGGGTTCCAAATAACTCCATCAAGCACTCTTATTATTATGATCAATCCAATCGCATGGGCCGAAAGCGGCCGTTTACCTTACTGGCTAATTCGCTTCGGTATTCGCAAGCGTCTGGCTAAAAAGCTCAATTACGAATCCTCAGTTGCTCAGCAGGCGCAGGAAATGATTGTCGATGAATTGTCCGAAAAACCTATAGCGGAGGATACTGACAAGGCTAATGAGCAACACTACGAACTTCCTCCGGAGTTCTTTAAAACCGTATTGGGAAGCCATCTTAAATATAGCAGTGCCATTTGGTCGCCCAAATGTGAATCACTTGATCAATCTGAGAAAGATGCTTTGGAGCTTTTGGCGCAGCGTGCTCAATTAGCCGATGGTCAGAGGATCCTCGATTTGGGTTGTGGCTGGGGGTCATTTTCTCTCTGGGCTGCGAAACGGTTTCCTGGATCTCAGTTTGTTTGCGTATCCAATTCTAAGCCGCAGGGAGATTTTATCAGAGGGCAAATTGAGGAGAGAGGCATTAACAATTTGGAGGTTCGTACAGCTGATATGAACAGCTTTGATCCAGAGGGGACGTTTGATCGAATCGTGTCGGTTGAGATGTTCGAGCATATGCGCAACTACGAGCACCTGCTGGAACGAATTTCTTCTTGGTTGCACGAGGATGGTCTTATGTTCGTCCACATTTTCACCCACAAAGATTTTGCTTACACCTACAATGCCGAGGACGAATCGGAGTGGATGGCTCAGTACTTCTTTACTGGAGGTGTTATGCCGTCGCACAAATTGTTGGCCCAATTCGACAAGCATCTCCGTGTAGCCGATTCCTGGCGCATAAGCGGTGAGCACTATCAAAAAACGCTCGATGCCTGGCTTGAGAAGTTTGACCAAAACGAAGAGAGCATTCGTGAGATTTTTAATGACTGCTATGGAGAGAAAGATACAAAAACATGGATGTGGCGTTGGCGCCTATTCTTCCTGGCTTGCTCGGAACTGTTTGGTTACAAGAAGGGTAGTGAGTGGGGTGTTTCCCATTACGTATTCAGGAAGCAACTTCAATCCTGATTGGTAGCTCATCATTCCTATGGTCGTTATCCTTACATTCTTTTTTGTGCACTGGTATCTCAGCGCATTCTCGCAAAGCTTTTTTCTCCATAGATACATGGCTCATGGAATGTTTAAAATGAGCTTATTCTGGGAGCGATTCTTTTACTTGCTGACCTTCGTTTCTCAAGGGTCTTCCTTTCTTCATCCCAAGTCGTATGCGCAGCTGCATTTAGCTCACCATATGCATAGCGACACCGAGGAGGATCCTCATTCGCCGCTCTTCTTTAGAGATGTATTTTCTATGATGTGGCAGACCAAAACGATTTACATGGAATACCAGCGAGGGATTCGCAAGGCGCCTGATTCGTTTGTAGCCAATATGCCCGTGTGGGGATTTGTTGACCGACTGGGAAATAGCATTCTGGTTCGCCTTTTATTTGTCGCAGCCTACACGGCGGTCTACGTTGTCTTTGCTCCTTCAGTTTGGTTCTACCTCCTGCTTCTCATACAAATAGTGATCGGTCCCTTCCATGGAGCTTTTATCAACTGGTGTGGACACAAGTATGGTTACGTCACTCACGATACGGGGGATAATTCAAAAAACACTTTCCCTTTGGATCTCTTGTTTATGGGAGAAACCTTTCAGAATAATCATCACCAATACCCAAACCGGGCGAACTTCGCTACCCGTTGGTTCGAGTGCGATATGCTCTACCCATTAATCTGGTTACTCGATAAGGTCAGTGTAATCCAACTGAAGCCAAAGGCTGTTTAAATCGGTGAGACGAAGTGCATCCACTTTTATGTTTGGGCTCATTATTCTAATGAGTGCTCCATTGGTCGCTGATCCGACATTTCCAGAAACCTTAACTGTCAATGACACGAGTTATGTCCAGGCAAACTCTAGCTCTATTAAGTTGCTGGGGATCATTAAGTTAACTTCGGCAAGTTTATACTTGGGAGAAGGGCACAGTGTCGAAGACTATCCCGGAGATATTCCATTGGCGTTGCGTTTGAGATACGATCGGAATTTTAAGAAAGAGCAGCTGATTGGAAGTGCGGATGAGATTCTGAATGATTTATATACGGCGAAGCAGCTTGCCGAAATTGAACGGGCTCTGGGGTTGATCAATTCCGTTTACCTCGATGTGGACAAGGGGGATGAATATACGCTTATCTATGACCCTTCCATGGGCACGACGCTTCTATACAATGGAGTAGAGAAAGTAACTATTCCTGGAGAGCGATTCGCTGAGATCTATTTTTCAATCTGGTTAGGCGATCATCCTAAATCGAAAAAGCTGAGTCAGGCTTTATTGAAGTAAACAAAATATCTCATAGAGAGTTTGGCCTGGGTTGTATTCTACCTGTGAGGCTCCCTGCGCGCTATTTAGATCTATAAATTATCACTAACATTTTCTATATGAATTCTTACAAAGCATTTTTAATTGTACTTCTTATGAGTATCTCGCAGTTTTTTGTGGGCTGTAGAACGTACGAAACATTGCCTGAGATGGCAGCTCATGTGGATATCAACCGGTTTATGGGAACCTGGTATGTGCATGGTTACACGCCCACTGTGTTGGATCGAAACGCTTTTGGTGCGACCGAAAGTTATGAGCTCGATGACAAAGGCCGGATACTTACAACCTACCAGTTTCGCAAAGGGGCTTTTGATGGACCACTTAAAACATATAAGCCTGTCGGCAAGGTTGTGAATGCGGAGACAAATGCAGAGTGGAAGATGCGTTTTTTCACAGTGATATCGGCGCCATACCTGGTGCTGTATGTGAATGCAGACTACACGGAAACGCTGGTGGGTCATCCGAACCTCAAGATGGCTTGGCTCATGTCTCGATCTCCAGAAATTACTGAGGAACGTTACGCAGATTTAATTAAGGAGCTAGAGAATAGGAGCTTTGATCTTACTGACTTTGTGCGAGTGCCGCACCAGCTGAAGGAGGCCGAATAAGCAACTATGGAAACTAGGTGCTGTCTGAGACCGCGATCTAGGATGTAAAGCAAATGGGACCTCTTGTAATCCCTTGATGTAAGTCGGTAACAAACGTCTCACAAGGCCATCGGCGGGTAGGCTACGACATCTATTTTTTTAGAAAACAATACAGAGGGATGCATGGCGCCAATATCAAAATCGTTCAGCAATCTGTTTGATTGAATGGCGATCTCTGCTTTTTCAATCGGCCATTGTGGATGGTGTATCTCGGTACGATACAGTTTCCCACGCTTGTTTTGGCAATACAGGCAGTAACGCTCTGTGGTCCATCGTTCGAAGGAATTGTCATCCCAGTCTTCAGTTTCGGTGGGTTTGTATGAAGCGTTGAAGTTATAGCCATCCATGCGGTGGGAGTAATAAATGGATTTTCCCTGTTGGATCACGTTCATGTTTGCATGGCGATAAGGTAGGTGGAAAAAGGTCCGAGCCGTCCAGACTACAAAGTGCTTCGGGACATCGAGGCTGAAAAACCAAACGCCCTTTTTGCCTTCGTATTCTACGTATGTGCGGACATTGACCTCTGGAAAATCGCTGAGTGGTGAAATGGCAGGTAGGCCTCGGAAAGCAGCGCCTCTCATTTCGAAAGGAACTATTCCAATCCAAGCTCTGCCATCGTGTAGGTCCAAATTAAGTTCAGGTGGAATCTTAGCCCGTAGCTGATCTGGGTCTATTTCCCAATGTATGAAAGCTAGGTTCAGCCACTGTTGAGAGAGCAACCAATTTGTATTGGGTAAAGGCCACGGACGGTGGTCTATTTGTGTAAGGGCTGGATGGTTGCTGGTCATGTCCAGGTAAATTTTCTAACCTACATGAGGTTGTGGGGAGTGGATCTAGAGTTTTCTATTTCTGCTATTCGCTCAATTGATTTTAGAGAACCTATCCAGTCTGTGGGAATGTCATTGAGGGTGCCTAGGATTGAACCGACAACGGCGCCCCTGTGGCAATTATCTCCTCCGCAAAGGGCATTGGCCAGGATGCCATGCTCAAAGTCGTCGCTATATTTGCAGGCGAGAAAAAGAGAAGCTGTAAAGGAATCGGGTAGGTAGCATGCGGGGGTCAGATTTCGACCAACTATGGTTCGGTTATCAAAATCCGACCAGGCTTTAAATTGCTTGGGAGAGTCCCATGAGCTGGTTCTGTTTTCCAGAGTGGAATCCAAGTCCTGCCCTGCGGCTAAATCTATAAGTGTCCAAGCTAGCGCCTCTGCGGCCTCCAATGCGTGGGTATTGTTATGAGTCAAATTCACATGCTGTAATACAATTTGTACCCAGCGCTCAGGCTCGGGTGCTTCAACCTGGCTTAAGCCGGCCAGGAGAGAAGGAATGGTGGCCAATGCTCCAATGTGGAGATCATCGATTCCGCATTTTTCGGGAGCGATGCCTGAAGCGTAACGGTCGAAAAAGGCCCGATGATACTCCTCGGCATACGTATCTCGATGCCATCCTGGTGTCAGCATCAGTTCTATGTAGGTTTGCAGCCATTGTCTCGGATCATAACCGCCGTTCTGCAGGATGCTGCCATAGAGCTCGACCGCCAAGCGGTAGTTCAATGTATTTTCTCCCGCTTCCAGAAATTGATGGTAATGAACGCCTCGTTTCCCCCAGTAGTGTGCTTGGACGTGCAAGATATCCGCGTTCTTATTGCGTGGCTTGTAGGAAGATCGCCAGAGAATGCTGTCTGGATGAGGATTCTTTGGGGCGGTGTATACGGTCAGTTCTGGGTAGTCTCGGTCGAGGGACTGAACATCATAATACCAGTGAACGGGCATCGCCGATGCATCAGCGATCAAGGAGCCAAGAAAGGCTTTGTGCAGAATTTCTTTCATGGTTGTCCTAACTGCGCTTGAGGGAATCCGAGGTACTATCCTTGGATTTAATCTCTACTTGGACTTCATATGTTTTCATAAACCACGGTTTGAATGGCCCGTCCCAATAAACCGCAAATGGTTTACCCACGATTTCAATATCCGATTGGCCATCGATCCACTTCATTAGAGCGTTCTTGGTTTCTTCGAAATTTTCTGAGTTGTAGGATCCGCGGGCGCCGTGAGCGACCACTCTACGTTTGGGCACATCTATCACTCGAACATTGGAAGCGTCGCTTGACGCTTTTTCTACCTGAGTCGTGGATACCCAGAAATACATGGTGCCAGGATCTATTCGCGCTTCAACGGGAGTAGTCATTGCGATATCGTTTTTTTGTATGTAGCGAAAAAGAGGACCAAAAAGATCATTAGAACTGCCAAAATAAGAACCGTTGCCACGCGACTCGAGCAATCTCCCCGCTGGGAGTTCCTTTTGTTCGATTATACCAGGCTTTGTCGGCTCGAAGGCTTTTTCGTAGGCCATAAGAATGGGTGATTGGAGGATGAGTACCAGTGGTAATAGAAATTTATACATGATTTTGTGGGTTTGAGTGGGTTCTAAATGTTAAGTTTTTATGAGTTGGATCCTAGTTCTAGTAGGGTGTCAGCGGCTGCCCATCCGGAGAGCGCTGCACCTTCCACGCGAGCGCTGGAAAAGGCGTCGCCAGCTATAAGTAATAGGGGGTCTTGGCTTATGATTTCGCAACGGTTTGCGCTTATGGTAGCCGGTTTGCTGTATCGCCATCCGTGTATTTGGAATTTGACTACTGATGAGCCGAGCCATTCCTGAGCGTTATTGATGAGCTCTCTCGCGACTTCATCCCTGTCGCGTTCCCAGTTCGTCTCACTGTACTCGCCTGTGGCGTGTATGGTAACAGCTGGTAGTTCAGAGATCCCTTTGGTTTGATTATCTGCAATCCAAGCTATGGACCCCTTTTCAGGTTTTACATAACCGGGGTGGGGAATTCGTGAAGGTTCTTCGAGGAGGGCCATGACGGCAAAGCATTTCTCGTATCGAATCTGGTCGAGTCGTTGCCTGGTAGCTTTTGGAATAGAAATATTTCCTGCATCCAATATTGCTAACGATTGGGGGACTGGAGGCGTCATCAATACCGCTTTGGCCTGGATGTGCTCTCCGTCTTGTAGGGTAACAGACCACTCTTCGCCTATCTGCTCAATGCTGGCCACTGGGCTTTTGAGGCGAGTGGCCAAGTTTTGTCCGAGCTCTTTGGCAATGGCTGACATGGTAGGACTTCCTCGGAATCTTGGATCGCTGCTACCTACTGGCTCGCCATCGCGCCATTCCTTGATGATTCCTTTGTCTTTCCAGCCTGCTGCGAGGTCTTTGAAAAGGTCGTCCCGAGCTGTCATGAATTGAGCGCCATGGTCAAAAATAGCACCATCAAATCGACGGTTTCCGAGGCGGCCTCCCACGCCACGAGCTTTGTCGAGTAGGAGGACTTCTCTTCCTGATTGTGTTAACTTATATGCTGCAGCCAGGCCGGACATTCCAGCTCCTACTATCAGAATGTCAGTGCGGCATCTCAGGTGGTTCATCTGTGTAAGTATTGAGGGTGGAGGGCTGGAATTTTAATTTTGGTAGTCTAAAAAATAAGTGCAGGAGGAAGACCATCCTGCACGTCAGAAGTTAGTTGGTTGCATTTAACCTTCGGCAAAGTCGGCATTGACGAGTGATGTCTGAATGCTTGGCACTAAAACAGTTTTAGTCGTATTGCCGGGAGCCGCGATAGTAATGATATCGAGATTCGATTGAAAATTTAGCGATTTCTGGAATGTCCAGGTGATATTGATCACCGCCAGAGTGTCATCCTCTGGCTTGGAGTCTGAAGCGTATACGTAGAAAGTAGGAAGCTGCATAATTCCATCCGATTCTGCAGATTTTGATTCAGCTGCAAATGAGGCGCTAGATAGTCCTCCTATCAATAGGCCCATGAATAGGTTAGTGATTACTTTGGTTTTCA
>CALJGU010000366.1 GCA_938075565.1 uncultured Opitutales bacterium
ATTGGAGTTTTATGAAGACCGATTTGAGGACGCTGGTGACTTCACCTTTATTTTCGTAGGTGCCTTTGACTTGAAAATCATTCGGCCTCTGGTGGAGAAATACCTCGCCAGCTTACCCACTACTGGTCGCAAAGAAAGCTGGAAGGATATCGATGACGACAAGATCACCGGGCAAAACGAGGTGATTGTTCGCAAAGGGATCGAACCCAAGAGTTCGGTAGACGTCAGCTTCTATGGTCCTACCGATTGGAGCTATTACGATCAGTATGTATTGGGCGCGATGGTTGATGTATTGAAGATCCCGATGCGCGAAGCACTCCGCGAAGACAAAGGCGGCGTCTACGGCGTAAGCGTGGGTGGAGGCATGAGTCGCTACCCGACAGGTGAATTTTCGACTGGCATCAGCTTTGGCTGTGATCCGGAACGCGTGGACGAGCTCCTTGAAACGGCATTGGACGTGGTTAAGAAGTTTCAGGCGGAAGGACCAGACCCAGAGGACGTGGCCTCGATAAAGGAAATGCACATGAGAGGGATCGAAACCAGTTTACGCGAAAATCGCTTCTGGATGTCAGCTCTTGGAACCTATACCAAGAACGACATCGACTTCGATGCGGTAAATCAACGGGTAGCACGAACCGAATCGTTAACCACTGAGAAAATACGCCAGGCAGCGATCAAGTATTTCGATGATAGCAATCGATTCATCTCGAAGTTGTTGCCGGAGGAATAAATGTGGCGATGTTGGAAACAGCATCGGTGAAGACGTTCGTTTCGTTTCTGTAGGAGCAAACTTGTTCGCGACCTGTATATCTATGCACGCACGGGTCGCGAACAAGTTTGCTCCTACAACCAGCTAGCGAATCTCTAACTCTGCAATCGCGATTCCCTCTTCGCCGGCCACGGAATAAAGCAAATACAGCTGCCCGTCCTCCTCGAAGATACCGGGATCACGAAGCTGCTGAAGCCCAATGCCACCGCCTTTTTTCGAAGGCTGATTGGGGTGCAGAATACCTTCATAACCCATTTCAGGTCGAAGAACTTCGATGGGCTCACTGGCCTTCCAGGTTTTCCAATCACCGGTCAATGGCACCGTTACCATCAGGATGCGCTCAGGCGCGTCACTCTTGCGCGTGCAGAAGAGATACAAGGTCTCATTACGCAGATGGACCGCGCTGTGCCGGATCCGGACATCGTCACGAGCCCCGAATTCGTCATCAGTGGGTATAGTAGCGATTAGCTCGTGCTCCCGCTTCTCCCAGCCAGAGTCGGGCTGTTCGGATCGATTTAAATATCCGGAGGCATCCATCGCGTAGTAAGCCCCTTCATGTTGGAACACACGAAAATAGCTGAGGCCGTGGATTTCATCAAAAACATCGAATACCAAACCGTCTTTCGAAACCGCTGACACCGTTCGTTGATTGGTCCCTGGATGAGAACCGTGAAAGTACATGCGGATAATTTGGTTCTCATCATCGATATGCACATCGGGCGACGCGATGTGATCTTCCAGAGATCGGGCTTCTTCTAAATGAATGGTACCCGGTTCGTAAATACGCCATGGCCCATGTAAATCATCGGCGTAAGCCAAACGAATAAAATTCCCTTTGTGGTGCGCGAAGTAGAGGTAGTATTTTCCAAATGGATCTTTTACCCAATCGGGAACGCGAATCAGAGATGGCCCATTGAGCTTATTACCGAGAGTATCCGATAAGCCTTCATGCAGAATCGGGTTTTCAGCAAAGCGCTTTACTTCGATGTGCGATTCTTCTTTCGCGGAGCAAGCAACCAAGGGCAGACAAACTAAAATGCATAAAAGGGATTTCATTAGGAAGACTTCAACAATGCAGCAGCTCGCTTATAGGAACCAAGATTAAAAGCATGGGGGTACCCTGCCCTTCTGAGCCTGGCTACAGCAATGGCCGATCGCCCACCACTCTCACAATGGCATAAGATAACCTGAGATTTATCAGTCGTCGTTTCACAAATAAGCTCAACAACCTTGTCTAGCGGAATATTGATCGCCCCCGATACGCTACGCTCATCATACTCACCCCTCGTTCTTACATCCACAACCAGGGCTCCCTCTGAAAGAAACTCACGTATCTGCTCGTCTGTGACTCGACCCTTCAGTTGGAACCAAAGCAAAAGGAAGCCGGACCCAATTATAAAGAACGCAACAGCTATGACTATCCAGTCCATTTAATTGATCGAATTATTGTATCTCAAAATTCAGATGCACCACCTCAGGTCCTGCACGATAATTCTCTGATTCCGTTTTCTCCAATTCGAAGGGACGGGCAATGCTGTTACCCGCAACATCCTCCAGGATTGTTTCAATCTCCAGGCGATACTTGCCCGGTTGCCAGTTCACGGAGGGCGTAAACTCCCAACGGGTTTCGTGATCACTGACTTTAACCGTGCCATTCATGATCTGCGTATACTTGTTTTGGACAATTAGCACACGCTGAAGAAGTGCTTCATCCAGTGACTCAGGGAAAGTGAGAACTATGGGTTCTTTGGTGCCAGCACTTGGCCACGTCTTTTTCCAATTGTAGGGATTCGGCGACACGGTGTCACCTGTAGTTACCCCAAATACCTTCTCGAACCCATCGATCATAGGCTGCCCCTGAGCATCCTCCCAATCGCCATCGATCTTTAGAGTATAGGAACGTCCCGCGTGCAAAGCCAATCCCTCCTGAATGTTCGGAACCAAACCGGTCTTTATGCGACCCGGATCAAAAAGTAGGGTGAGTCGTTGAGAATCGTAATCCCAAAGCTCTTCACCCAATTCGAGGAATGGAAGCTCCACCTCTTTACCCTCTTCATCGATGAGATGAATGTAGTCATACACCTTGCCTACGCTCATAGGGTGCGAAAAGTGAATGTAGAACTTCAGTAGGTTTTCGGGGAGCTCGGAACGGGATGGGTAGACGGCGGAGACTGTGGCTGTAGGCTCTAAATTCTCTTCCGGAAGCTGAAGAGTGTAGTAGAAATTTTCTGTATAGGTTTTAGAGCGCCAAGTTTCTGCGGAAGCGATGAAAGGAGCACACTCGATATAGTATTCAACGCCACTGCTTAAAGGAAATCTTGGAATGAACATCAGTGAGCTCTCACTAGCGACCACTTCACCAAAAACTGGCTGCACTTCTTCAACCCTTGGATCACGCGTATAAACTCTTACACAGCTTTGGAGTAGATCACTGATCTGTTCAAAATCTGGATCCCTCAATATAACATTCACGAACCCGTTATCGGCGCTATGAAAAAAGGGAAGGATTCCGTCGGGGTGCCCTTCCCCGACAGGCATTGCCGCAATACTATAGTCTAACCTGAAGTATTCCTCCGTATCCTCGATCTCATTGCCAGTCAAAGTAGACAAACAGGGACATAAGAAAAGGATGCAGCAAAAGAGTCTGAAGGTTTGGCGCATATTTCTTTCTCAAAATAATTAAAAATCGGCAGCAAGCTGCCCTCCTAAATTTCGTACGGAACCTCAACTGTAGGAAGGTAGCTTGCTGCCGATTGAATACTCAAAAAGTACTTTCAGAAATGGATCAAGGAAGCCCGATACTCATCAGGTTCATGGAACCGCCTTCTTTTTGCTGAAGGACCAAGGCGTTTTCCGGATCAAGCAGATCGAGCTGCATGATGCCGGTCCAATCTTCGATTGTTTTGTAAGGCACTCCGGCAATTTCCTGATTCGGAACCTTGGCGACGATACCATCAAACGAATCGAGGCTCATCGCTTCGACTTTCATGATACCACGGGCGCTGTTGGCCATGAGCAGGTAATTGGAACCCGCTTTGCTATACACAACCATATCTAGTGGACGGTTGCGGTTGCCGAGCTCGGCGATGGTTTTACCCATGACGTGAGCTTTCGGTTTTAAGTCGGATAGCGGAAAGGTAACAAGCGGCGTGCAGGTGTAAGCGGCAACAACGTGAACATCGCCTCCGATATCAAACGGCACAAAGGTCCGAACGGGAGAATGCGTCTCATACTTACCATGGTTGCCATGGTAGATCTCGATGCTGGCTCCTGCGTTCACTTTCTTAAATGGATAAGGAATGGCGCGAAGCGTTGAGGCGAATTCTTCATTGGAAAGACCGGCGACAACGAGTTGCTCATTCACGTAAGACATGTCGGTAACCACACTCATGCGTTTGTTCGAAGCGCGGCGACCTTCGCCAGTAATCTTGTCTTCAGGTGCGTTCGGAATGATCGCTTCCGAATAAGATACATTGCTAAGATCAAACAGATCGATTTTACCTTTGGCATTCACAGTGAGAATAACGGCTTGGGCATCTGCCCCTTTACCACGGCTCACGGACATATAAACATTGCGACTGGTAGGATTGACAACGACGTCGCTGATAAGGATCTGATCAGGAGACGTTCCTAATGCGGCCGCCACTTTGGCATCAATATCATTGATTTTATAAGTGCCGCCACGGTTAGCGACTTTGGTATCACCGGTCTTGATCGCGAGGATCCGGGCATTTTTCTGATCGGCTAAAAAGAGCACCCCTTCAGGACCAAATGCGAGGGATCCACTGGAGGAAAGTTCGACAGAGCCTTTTTTGCTGGCATTGCCATGGTGCGCGGCTTGACTCAGAGAAGCCAGCATCAGGCTGGCAACCATTACGCAAATACTGCGGATAGTGATTATTTTCATAGGGCGACTCGATTGAGTTGATAGATTTTGAATTGATTAGATTAGAAATAACGGTCCGTTCAGGCAAATCATTTAGCTTAGGGGAAACACTTCAGATATTTTACTAGAAATGATCACCTTGACGAAGAACGTGGTTCACTGACAATCGTTGGGATGCTCCGCACACTCAAAAATTCCGTCATTCCTCTTTTCACCCCTCTTGCCCTCTTGCTTAGCATCGCTTGGCTGTCGGCCGCTGAACCCACTCAAAGGGCAATCGAGCAGGAATCAGCCAAGGCAAACGCCCTCTTCGATAAGCACTACGATGACTTCGTGGATCGCCACCCTGAGGATCAGACTTATCTGGGGATCAAAAAGGATTATGGCGAGTGGGACGATAATTCCGAAGCGGCAAAACTCTACGAACTCGAGATTACCAAGCGAAATCTCAAAGAGCTGGAAGAAACGATCAACGAAGACCTGCTCGATGCCCAGACCAAGGTCAGCTACCGCATGGCCGTGGAAGAGGCAAAAGAGGAGATTCGTAACTTCAAATACCGCCATTATAATTATCCGGTGAATCAGATGTTCGGAGCACATGCGAATGTGCCATCGTTTTTGATCAACATGCATCTCATTTCGGATATGAAAGATGCTGAGGCATATATATCACGCCTCAGAAAAGTAGACGACAAGTTTTCCCATCTAGTCGCAGGCTTAAAAATCCGAGAAGAAGCCGGCATCATTCCTCCACGATTTGTGTTTCCCAGGGCACTGGAATCCTGCCGAACTATTATATCCGGTACCCCTTTTTCCAATACAGGGGAAGATTCTGAGTTATTAACCGACTTCAAAAAGAAGGTGGATGCCTTGGAACTGAATCCAGTGCTAAAAAAGCGCCTTATTCAACAAGCGACTGCCGCACTGGTCGATACGGTAAAGCCAGCCTACGAGAAACTCATCGCATTTCTCGAAGATCAATACACACGCGCAAACGAAGATGCCGGAGTTTGGAAATTCACTGACGGCGAAGCCTTCT
The DNA here is from genome assembly GCA_938075565.1 of uncultured Opitutales bacterium. Taxonomy (GTDB): domain Bacteria; phylum Verrucomicrobiota; class Verrucomicrobiia; order Opitutales; family UBA2995; genus UBA2995. The sequence goes on from CALJGU010000366.1 coordinate 5,695, forward strand.
ATAATGAGGCCCTTCGTAAGACAACGACCACCGAGTTGACGGCTAATGAAATTCACGAAATTGGACTAATGGAAGTGGACCGCATTCATGGGGAGATGCGAGCCATCATGAAACAAGTCGAATTCGCAGGCAGCTTGCAGGAGTTCTTTGAATTCATGCGCACGGACGAACAGTTCTACTACCCGAATACAAATGAGGGTCGGGATGAATACCTGGCACGTGCAGTGGCGGTTATTGATGACATGCGCAACCGGATCGATTCACTGTTCATTACCCAACCAAAGTCAGAAATGATTGTGAAGCGTGTGGAGGCCTTTAGGGAGAAGTCTGCCGGAACAGCATTTTACCAGCCGCCAGCTCCCGATGGTAGTCGCCCAGGCATTTATTACGCCAATTTGTATAATATGAAGAACATGCCCAAGTACCAGTTGGACGCTTTGGCTTACCACGAAGGTATTCCCGGGCATCATATGCAATTAGCTCTAAGCACTGAGTCACAAGGATTGCCGAAGTTTCGTAAGTTCGGAGGGCATACGGCTTACATCGAAGGCTGGGGCCTCTACTGTGAGTTAATCCCAAAAGAGCTGGGGCTTTACCAAGATCCGTACTCTGATTTTGGCCGCCTCGCAATGGAACTCTGGCGGGCTTGTCGCTTGGTGGTCGACACCGGTATCCATGCCAAGAAATGGACTCGGGAACAAGGTATCGAATACTACAAATCAAATACACCGGATTCGGAACGCGATTGTATCCGCATGGTCGAGCGCCATATCGTCATGGCCTCTCAAGCGACCGCCTACAAAATCGGAATGCTCAAAATTCTCGACCTTCGGAAAAAGGCTAAGAACGCGATGGGAAATAAATTTGATATTCGGGAATTTCATGAAGTCATTTTGTCGAATGGTTCTGTTCCTTTGAATATTTTGGAGGAGTTGATCGACGAGTATATAGCATCCAAATAGTCACTCATGTTCATGAGAATCTTACCCCTAATCCTCTTAGCTCTTTACTCTGGGCTCTCGGCTCAAACAGCGCTCAATCCTCCTCCGGGAATTCCTATTCCAGACGATGTCCGTGAACGCTTGGAAACGGAAACGGCTGAACTCAAGCAGAGAATCGATTCATTACAGGAGCACTACAAAACAAACGCCACGATGGGAGTCCTCGTGGACGATATCATCGTTTACTACAACGCCGTTCACTACGCACTGGTCCATAACCAATTCTACTCGGATAAAAAAAAGGACGAATTCGAAATAGCTTTTGAGCAACTGGAAACCGGACGCCAACGCGCAGCAGCCTTGGAACAGGCAGAAGCTCCCTGGACTCGGCAAAAAGGATTGGTCGCACGAGGTTACCGCTCGAAGATCGATGACTCTGTTCAACCCTATGGCTTGGTCATTCCTGAGTCTTATGATTTTGATTCCCCTGCCCGCCTCGACATCTGGTATCATGGTCGAGGCAATACCCTCTCCGAACTCAAGTTCATCGATCAACGGGAGAATGACGTGGGGAAATTGGTTACCGATCAAGCCATCGTCCTCCACCCTTTTGGTCGTTACTGCAATGCTAACAAGTTCGCCGGCGAAGTGGATACCTTTGAAGCCTTGGAACACGTACAAGACCACTACCCTATCAATCCGGACCGGGTAACGGTTCGCGGCTTCTCGATGGGAGGTGCAGCCGTCTGGCAAATGGCCACTCACCATGCAGACCAGTGGTCCGCTGCGGCGCCCGGTGCTGGTTTCGCAGAAAGCGCCGTCTACGCAAATGTGATGGCGAAGGACCCCAAGCCCGCCTGGTATGAGCTCAAGCTTCACGCGCTTTACGACGCCACGAAATACGCAGCCAACCTTCACCAGTGCCCTACCGTGGCTTATAGTGGTTCCGAAGATAAACAAAAGCAGGCTGCCGACATCATGGCCGAGTATATGAAAAAAGAAAACATGGATCTCATGCATGTCATCGGCGAAGGCATGGGACACAAATACGACGACCCGTCACTTAAGATCATCAACGCCACCGTCGACAACTGGGCTCAACATGGGAAAGCCCAATACCCAGACAAAATCGAATTCGTTACCTACTCGCTTCGCTACAATCAGATGCACTGGATAACCGTAGATGCCTTGAAGGAGCACTGGGAAGAAGCGCGGGTATCCGCTGAGATCACAGGCCCTTCATCCATTTCTATCGAAACGCAGAACGTCACAGCACTCACCATTGAGCCTCCATTGGCCAATCACAGCTTTGCTCCCGAACAGAAGGTCTTCTTAAAAATCGATTCCAAAAACCTCGAACTCCCGGCGGACAGCCAGACCATTTCCCTGTCTCTTATTAATAACTCCTGGCAACGGACACCTGACAGCCTCTCTCACACTCTGTCCAAACGCCACGGCCTCCAAGGCCCGATCGACGATGCCTTCATGGACAGCTTTATCTTCGTTCTACCAAGCGGCGACGAATCGAATCGCGAGTTGTCTGATTGGGTAGCCGCCGAAGCGGAGGACGCACGTGTTCAATGGTGGCGACAATTCCGTGGGGAGGCTCAGGTCAAACGTGACTACGAAATCACCGCCGAAGATATACAGAACAACCACCTCATCCTGTGGGGAGACCCATCGAGTAACCAGATTCTGCAACGTATCCAAAATTCCTTACCCGTCGAGTGGTCGGACTCGCAATTCACCATTCATGGCAAGTCTTACGAGGCGAGCACCCACCAGCCTGTTCTCATATTTCCGAATCCACTCAATCCGCATCGTTACGTTGTTCTAAATTCAAGTTTCACCTTCAGCGAATTTTCCGGCGGAACCAACTCTCTTCAGATTCCCAAGCTTCCCGATTGGGCGGTTATCGATATTTCCATACCGCGTCACATGCGTCACCCAAATGGCGTAGTCGATGCAGGCTTCTTTGATGAAGCGTGGCAGTTTTAGCTCTGCGGATTTAGGGCTTACTGACTGAGCTGACGTATGCGTTCTGAGAATGCGAGAGGCGTCGGATGATCAAAGAGAACTTTCACTGACACTCGAATCTGAAACACCTTATGGACGCGTGCAACCACACGCATTGCTAACAGTGAGTGCCCACCAAGGTGGAAAAAATGATCATCCTCTTCCACTGGGTTTACCGCTAGTACCTCCTCAAAAATCTGGATGATATCATTCAAGCGCTGAGCATCTATCTGAGATTCGCTATTCTCCACACTCGGAAACTCAATTTCTCAGACGCTTCATGCAAGTATTTTCAGCAGCTTAAGAATCTACTCATTTTCTTATTCGCTCACTTGATATCACAGAATCCCCCCTTTAGAGTTCGTTTCATCCTGCTAGAATACCATGTCAGGAGAATACTCAGATGAAGCACTAAGAAATCGAAACGTCTCGATAGACATTTCAGGAGAGGATTTTCGAAAACTCGGACATGCTTTGGTGGATGACCTGGCAGAATTCCTTGAATCGCTGCCGAATAGAAAAGTCGTTAATTCCAAGTCGGTGAAAGAAGTTCAGGCACTGGTGGGAAACGATTCTTTGCCACAAGGGGGTACCGATCCAGGAACACTCCTGAAAGACACTACAAAACTACTAGCCGATTACTCCCTGTTTAACGGCCACCCAGGCTTCATGGGCTATGTCACTTCGTCGGCCGCTCCCATCGGTATGCTGGGCGACTTTCTCGCTTCGGCCGTCAATCAGAACGTCGGAGCTTGGCAACTATCTCCGGTGGCCACCGAAGTGGAAGCGCAGACCATAAGCTGGATCGCTGAGCTGATTGGATATCCGAGCACCTGCGGTGGTCTCATGGTCAGCGGAGGCAATATGGCTAATTTTGTTGGTTTTCTTGCGGGGCGGAAATCACGCACTCCCTGGGACATTCGCAAAGAAGGCATCCAAAAGCAAACAAGGCAACTGCGCGTCTACTGTTCCGATGCTACACACACCTGGGTACATAAAGCGGCCGACCTGTTTGGTCTGGGTACCGATGCTATTCGCTGGATTCCTAGCGATCTCGATCAGCACATGGATGTGGAAAAACTCGAGCTGCAAATCGAGGCGGATATCAAAGTCGGTTTTATTCCAATCCTGGTTGCAGCTTCTGCTGGCACTGTAGCGACGGGCGCAGTCGACCACATCAACAAGATAGCAGACATCTGCGAGGCCAATGATCTCTGGCTTCATGTAGACCGTGCCTATGGGGCGATGGCCGCAGCGCTGCCGGAAGCAAGCGAAGACCTGAAAGCGATCAGCCGGGCAGATTCTGTAGCACTCGACCCACACAAGTGGCTTTACGCTCCCCTGGAAGCAGGAACAACTTTGGTTAAAAACCCACAGGACTTGTCGGATGCCTTTGCATTTAATCCGGATTACTACCAATTCGACTTGGAAGGTGATCAGCCCCCTACCAATTACTTCGAACTGGGATTGCAGAACTCCAGAGGATTTCGCGCGCTCAAGGTCTGGCTAGGATTCAAACAAGTTGGAGGCCCCGCCTTTGTGGATATGATCCGGCAGGACATCCAGCTTGCTCAAGCCATAAAGGAAGTGATCGACCAGTCGAAAGAGCTGGAATCTTTTACCCGCCATCTGAGTATCACTACCTTTCGCTACGTTCCAAATGATCTTAGCGATCAAAAAGCAGAACAGCTCGACTACTTAAATCAACTCAACGAAGCCCTTCTCACTCAACTACAGAAGGAAGGCGAAGCATTCGTATCCAATGCGGTCTTACATGGCACGTATGTATTACGCGCGTGTATTGTAAATTTCAGGACCACGCTCAATGAAATTGAAAAGTTACCGGAGATCGTAATCCGGATTGGACGATCATTGGATGTGGACATGCGACCTCAGCCTAGTTGATGGGAGGTCCCCAGCGAAGCATTTGGGTTGTTTCGATCTCCACATTCGTGTCGTTGGATTGATCAGGCCCATCGCGACTAGTGCCCCGACTAACCACAGTATCTAACCTTTCACGAAGCTGCTCGGCTCGTTCCGGCTCTTGATCAATCAAATTGGTTGTTTCGGCAATATCCTCCGCCAAATGGTAGAGCTCCAGAATCCGAGGTTTTCCTCGGGATTGATCCCGATTGGGGGTTTCATTTCGATACACCAGTTTCCACCCCTCTTCGGTGTAGGCGAATTCACCTCCAACGGAATGAGATACCAGATGGTCCCGATAAGGAGTCTCACTCTCACCCAAAAGGGTCGGCAGAAAACTGAAGCTGTCTTCAGCTACATCATTCGACAAAACCGTATCCAAGATATCGGCACAGGTCGCAAATATATCGTTTAAGCTGAGGAGATCATCATTAACAATCCCGCCCTGAATATTACCCGGCCAACGAACGAGCAATGGGATGCGATGTCCCCCCTCCCAGATCTCAGCCTTTCTTCCACGATAGGGGCCACTGGGTTCATGCCCGACTTCAATCAAGTCGTCCCAACCTTGTGGCAAGTGACCGTTATCGGATGTGAAAATCACCAAAGTGTCATCAGCTATACCCGCATCCTCCAACGACTGGATCACCTGCCCAGCCGACCAGTCTGTTTCCATTATAAAATCCGCTACACTGGAAATGCCACTCTTTCCGATGAACGGCTCACTTGGCACGATGGGCGTATGTGGACTGGTCATGGGAAAGTATAAAAAGAAGGGCTCATCCTCCTGCGCTTGTTCATGAATGTAACTGACTGCACGCTTCGTGATTTCCGGCAGTATTTGATCAAGTTTCCAATCTGGTGCAATTGGATTTCCATCAAATATCCGGGGCATGAAACGACCATCGTATGGATCGTATTCAAAGCGAGCCGTCGGTTGCTCCACGATCCGGTCGTTTTTAATGAAGGTAAACGGCGGCATATTGGGGAGGTGCACGCCAAAATAATTGTCGAATCCTCTTTCAGTCGGACCCCCCGTTATCGGCTGATCGAAGTACCAAGTGTTCTTGGAATGAATATGCGCCTCCTCTTCCATTGTGCTAGGCTGCGGACCTGGCCAATTCCATCCCAAATGCCACTTGCCAATACAAGCCGTAGCGTATCCGTGATTTTGCAAGAACTTCGGCAGAGTAAGACGATCCTCCGCAATCAAGGGCGGTTCATAGCTTGCAAGCACCCACTCCTGTAGTCGTGTCCTCCAAGCGTAGCGCCCTGTCAACAAACCATAGCGAGTCGGCGTGCACACGGCTGATCCACTGTGTGCATTGGTAAAACGCATAGACTGCTCGGTAAACTGATCCAGATATGGAGATGGGATCTTCCCGTTTGGGAAATGGGATTGAATGTCCCCTACACCAAAGTCATCGGCGAGGATGATAACGATGTTGGGACGTCTATCGATTTCCTGCTCAGTGCAGCCGCAGATGAATAATCCGGAGATGAGAACGAGTGGAGTTATATGTCTAAAAATCAATAAATGTGAATTTGCCACGGATAAGCACAGATCAAACACGGATTCTCTCAATATACGAGGCGTTTGAATTCTACCTTTTCTTTTCCATAGTTTATAAGCAGACCAACTTTGAAATTAGTAGCCTTCAATTCATTAAGCAGCTGAGGTTCGTCTCTTGAAGAATAGGAAGGTGCAATTTTCAACTCCACCAAAACCTGATCCTCGACTAAAATATCGGCCGAATAATCGCCCACCAGGAATTCCTTGTAGTTTACTTTTATCTGTTTCTCCAACTCAGCATCAATCCCCCTTAGTTTGAGTTCAACCTGCATAGCCCTTTGATAAACTTTCTCCAAAAACCCATACGCCAAATGATTATATACTTCGAAGGCGCTTCCAATAATTTGTTCGGTTGTTTCTTTATACTTCATATCAATTTTTAATCGGTGTTTGATCAGTGTTTATCCGTGGCTAAATGACAAAATAAATCATTTCATCAACGGGAAACTCATCGTCGGTTGAACTGCATAGCGATCATTCTTGATTACTAACCGTGCGCCGCTACCGAGAGCTAGTGTTACTTGAAAGTTCGAGTTATCTACCCGTAGCGATTGATCACCCATTTGGATTTCTGTCACTTTGTGTTCTCCGTAAGCACCCGCTTGCACAATCAACTCCCGGGGGTTCGATTGGTTTAGATTTACCAAGGTGACGGAAACCTCATGGTCCGAAATCGAATGGATCAACGCTGCCACATCTTCTGGAATACCCGCTCTTCGATTGATCGGATCAAAGTAACGTAAGCGGCAATGCAGAGGAGCGGCTCCTCTTCCGGGATCAAGGCCAGCCATCATGAGTTTGTTGAGGGTCTGCACCGTAGCGGGATTGTACTTCATGGGGTCATCGGCCAAGCGAGTGTCGGGAGTGGTGGTGTCTGCTCGCATTCCAGCTACCTTGCTACGAATGGTGCCGAATGCTTTTTGAAGCTCTCCTACTGGATAAGCACTATCGCTACCACTGAGATAACGAACCCATGCATCATCCTTTACTCGAGCCTTGTCGTTTTCATCCTGCGTCCAGAACCAGCAATTCAACAATCCCCAGGGAACCGGTTCGGGTTTAAAGTCGTACTAACCATCGTCTCCGAACATGTAGGGGTACTTCTTAATTCCGTCGAACAACTTAGCATTCGAATTCACGAGATCGATCATCTGAGTCCAGGCATCGATGTATTTCCGATCTCCGGTCAATAGGAAGGCATTCCCGAAACCATCAACCGCTCGATAAACGCGAGTGCGATGAGCCAACTCGCCGGTCTGCGAAACAATAACCGAGAACCCCCAGCCATAGACACTGCCCCACCATTTGCCGTCCGTTTCACCGCCAATGGTTCCGTCGAGACCAATACTGGAGGGGATGATGCCGTTGTTACGCTTCATGCGATCCAGCCAGGCATCCGCATAGTCGAGCAGCCATTTCTTATATTTTTCCTCACCGGTTAAAATATAGGCATTCGATGCCAGCGTCATGGAAGACATGTTCTGCGGATGATCACCGATCGTGTCATTGTAATCCTTAAAGTGAGCCACCATCTCTGCGTAGTTACGCTCACCGTGGCCTAGATGAAAACGATTCTCCACTTCGATTGGATCTCCTGCCCAATCAAGACCCGTGGTCTTCCTCATCAGCGGTCCACGACTTCCATTAAACACGCTCTTGATTATCTTGTGCTCGTAGTCGCAGTTAAGCGCTCCCGGATCTTCATTCATATAGAAACCGGCGTATCGACGGACACGCTTTTGAAAGTCCAAATTGTACGGATCGGATAACCCCTGGAGATTAAACACAAGTAGTCCTTCCCCATTGTGCATCCAGTCCATCACGACAGGGAATTCTTTATAGTACATGCCATCTCGAGCGAACGGAAC
>CALJGU010000367.1 GCA_938075565.1 uncultured Opitutales bacterium
TTGTAGGAGCTGCTTTAGCTGCGAAACACATGTTCGAAGAAATCGCAGCTAAAGCAGCTCCTACATTCGATAGTTTACAGAATCTGAACCACCTCATCGAAGTCCAAGCGTGGGCCGCGCGGGTGCAGTCCTTCCAGTTCACCGTATCCTAAGCAACAGAGGAAGTTAGACTTGTAACGACCATCGGCAAAAAACTCTTTATCGATAATGTCGTTGTGGAAACCCGAGATGCCATTGACGTCCAAGCCGAGCGCACGGGCAGCCAGCATAAAGTAGGCACCCTGAAGTGAGCTATTCCTAAAGGCTGTCGATTCGGCCTTAGCCGGATTATCCCGATACAAACCACTAACATCCTTCACCGGAAAGAGTTTGGGTAAGTATTCGAAAAACTGAGTATCATAAGCGATGATAGCGACTAAGGGAGAGACCTTAACCTTCGGCACATTCCCCTCATGCATCGCAGGAAGAGTCCGACTGATAGCTTCTTCGCTTTTCAGGAATAAATAACGTGCCGGATTGGAGTTTTGCGAAGTGGGCCCCCACTTTGTAACCTCGTACAGCTTCTCAATAACTGAGTCCTCTACTTCCCTATCTTGCCATTTCTTAAAAGAGCGGGCGTCCCGAAACAATAAGTCCAGGCCGTCCTCATCCAGACTCTGGATACGGGCTCTAAGGTTTTTTACAGCATCACCGGGTGTCGTGTTTTCGGACATAGATTGAATGAGCAAAAAGTTTCCTAAGTAACGTTGGCTAATATCTGCCTAAACTCGTCGTCGGTCAAAATCTGTTTCTTAGCAATTCCCGCCTGCTTTACTTCCGCAAGCAATTCCGTGATCTGATCATCACTCACACCGTCAACACCCAGTTCTTTAAGTTTGTAAATAATAGAGGCCTTACCGCTTTTCTTACCCAACACGATATCACCAGTGCGTCCGGTTAATGCTGGATGCGTACCGAACATCGCAAGTGGCTTTTCGACAACCAGGTTTACACCGATGCCGGACTCGCGAGTGAAATTCCTATCCCCTAGAATCGGTTTATTCAAAGCGTATGGGATACCAGTAATGTCTTCCAATAGCTGCCCCAATTCCGGAAGCTTAGCCAGGTCGTATTTGGTTTCGTAACCATAGAGTAATTCGAGACAAAGAATCAACTCCTCTAGAGCTGCATTCCCCGTTCGTTCGCCAAGTCCGCCAACGCAACTGTGCACACAGTTTGCGCCTACTGTAACGGCAGCGAGTTCAGTCGCTACTCCCGTTCCAAAATCATTGTGCGTGTGAATTTCAACCGGAAGATTTGTCAGACCATTAACCAAATCGACCAAATACTTAATCGCTTCGGGTGTCGCACAGCCCATGGTGTCTACCACTCCAACTGAATCCGGGGACGAATGCTTCATGATACCGGTCAACAAGTTCGTCAGATCATCTTCACGTGCCCGAGTGGTATCGTATGGAAAGAAAACAGCGTGGAGTCCTTTATCCTTAGCATAGTTGATCACATCCGCGCTCTTTTTGAGTACGTCTTCCCAGGTCCAATTGAATTGGTATTTAAGCTTTGGGTAGCCGATAGGCACTTCGATGATCACACCGTTGGCTCCACATTCGACTGCTCGATCGATATCAGCATTCATGGCACGAGCGAAAGTGTAAATCTTGGCGTCAAGACCCAGGGCCGAAATTTGCTTAATCGCTTCAAAATCCTGTGGAGAAACAGCAGGCATTCCAGCTTCGATACGATCAATACCGACTTCGTCTAGCTTCTTTGCAATCGCAACCTTCTCTTCAACTGTGAAGACAAGCCCTGGCGTTTGCTCGCCATCTCGCAACGTCGCGTCATGAATCTCTACCTTCTCTGGTAAATTGAGTCCGCCGGTTACTTCAGGGTGAAAATTGTATGGGCTGACCCAATACTGATCCTCTTTGTAATGTTTGCCGTTTTCAGTCATGTTCGTATTTCTATGTTTTGAAAGATTGTATGTTGATTGTTCGCTCAGACTTGAAGTGATCTCTTTATTGATCAAATTGATTTATATAACTTCTCGTTGCCCATTCGAATAAGTCACCTTAATGGTAACCGATCCCTCGTTCATCATCCATGGTCTGACTCTGAAAGTACGAGCTCCACTTTTATGCATGGGATCGTTCTCGGCAATACTTCGCGCCTCATCGAGAGAATTTGCACGCAAAATCACCATGCCCTCGCCCTCCCATTCCTGTTCTGCATCATCAGCGAATGGACCGGCCGCAAACATGGAACCATTTGCCTCCAACTCCAAATGATATTTGAGATGTTCCTGCAAATTCTCCATCACTGCCTCCATTCCACCAGCTGGTTTGGTGAGGACTACATAGAGCTTTTTGGCCAGTAGGCCTTTTTCCTTAACGTGGTCGTGGTGTTCTTCCCAAGAGGACTTTGCCATGTTTTTAGTATAAATTGAGGTTAGAGAGTTTCGAGTTCGAAATCGAATTCGACCCGATAAAAGGGTGAGGAGATACCATACTTCTTAGCTTCTTCCTCGGAGGAGATTTTTTTGTAAGGCACTGCAAGGGATTTACGGACACCAAAGACAGCATCCTCCTCGATATACTCATCCTCTTCGCAAAAAACTTCTGTTATCAGGTTCCTGTGTCCGTCGGCGCTCACTTTATAATGCAAGTGCGATGGTCGCCAGGCGTGTCTTCCTTGTAGATCAAGCATCCTACCCACGGGCCCATCGGTCGGGACTTTGTAACTGACCGGCTTAATAGTGGTAAATTCATAATAGCCATCTTTGTTGGTCAGCATTTTACAACGCAGATTATTTTCTGGTTGTTCGGGATCCTGATTTTCGTAGAGACCGTTGGCGGCTGTTTGCCACACATCGATGATTGCGCCTTCGATGGGATCCCCACCCAGTGTCCGAACGATACCAGAAACCACCGTTGGCTCTCCTTCACTGTCACCGATCAAATTGGTGCCGATCTCAACCATCTTCGAGCCTTCGATGTAAAAAGGGCCTAACACGCTCGCTTCGGTACCACCATCTGGGTTGCTGTTGATAATATCGACTAGGGAAGAAATTCCCAAAGTATCAGATGTCAGGATAAACTCATTGCGCGTGGGTCCGGTGATTTGTCCGGTGTCGTAGAGATATTCAATCGCTCCTTCCCATTCATCTTGAGTTAATTGAACATCTTTAACAAAGGCGTGCAGGTGGCGGATCAAGCTCGACATCACCTCTTTCGCCCGAGCGTCCTTAGTCCCATCAATGGCCTTAAGGACCGCATCGGTTATATTACCTTCTGTAAGATTTTTCATAGATTGTTATTCTGAATAGTGGTCAGAGGTCTTAAAGAAAGACCAAGGAAAGAGAGGGGAAAATGATAATTAAAATGAGAACAGCCAACATGATCAGAGCAAATGGAAAGGCTCCGATAAATACATCAGATAATTTAATCTCCGGATCATTTAGCGAACTATGTATCACAAAACAAGATACACCCAACGGTGGCGTTAATAATCCAATCTCAGCTCCGATAACCGTAACAATCCCAAACCAAACCAGGTGGATATCCAAAGGAGTTAAAATCGGCAAAAAGAGAGGAACGATAATGAGAATAATAGATACCGTATCTAGGATGGTCCCCATGAGCACCAGGAGGATCACGTAGATAATCATGATGCCAACAAACCCAAATTCCTGGTGCTGGATCCATTCACTAAAGGTAGTTGGTAGTCCAGCAATTCCAAGCATCCGGCTATACATGGAAGCTGCTATCAAGAGCAGCAGAATAGAAGCGGTAATATGGCCGGTTTCAATAAGCACTTTCCAGAAGCCCTTCAGGGTCAAACGCCTTTTGGCGACAGCCACAATCAGAGATCCTACCGCACCAGCAGCGCCAGCCTCAGTAGCCGTAAACCAGCCGGTATAAATGCCGCCCAAAACTATACCTACTAAAAGAACAATGGGAAATACCATCCGCAGAATCTGAAGGCCGCTCAACGACTGACCTTGTTCTTCGACTTTCTCACCTCCACTTTTCATGACCATCTTCGGAAAGAAGGTGGCCATAGAAAGAATCGCTACCCCAAAAGCTACGGAAAGCAGAATGCCCGGAATCACACCGGCAATAAACATATGCCCCACCGATTGTTCGGTGATAATGGCATAGAGAATAAGCATCACACTCGGCGGGATTAACATGCCAAGCACAGAGCTACCAGCTACTACTCCCACCGTAAACCGAGGAGTATATCCGAAACGCTTCATTTCCGGAATCGACACTTTGGTAAACACCGATGCCGAAGCAATGGATGATCCTGTAATCGACGCAAAGATTGCATTGGCTGCAACAGTCGCTATTCCCAAACCGCCACGAAGTCTGCGAAACACATAATTGGATACCTCATAGATATCACGACCTACTCCCGCATGGCTGATCAAGAGCCCCATCAAAGCAAACAAAGGTACCACAGCAAAGGTAGGCTCAGCAATGCTGTCAGCGGCGGCCAAGGAAAGTAAGGAAATCGGAACGTCAATATCTCCGCGCAGCATCCACACGCCAACAAAGGATACCAGACCCAACGCCACGGGAATGTACAGGCCCGAGTAAATCAAGACGAGGATCATGACTACCGAAAGTAAACCAATTTGAATTTCAGTCATTCCGCTAAACTATTTTGGTTACAGTTGCTGGTTCGGTCCTCGGCTTACTCAGATTTCTCTGAATAAAGACAACGAATTGCAGAAGAGTAACCGCACAGCCGATGACGATGATCAACTTGATCGGCCAAACCGGTGCGGTAAACACACCTTCTACGCCGACATAAAAGTCTGCCTGATAGGCTTCGAGGAAAAGCGGAATGCTCCCCCAGAGTATCAGCCCCATGAATACTGCTCCTAAAAGGTCGAACAGGGCGGCATGAAATTTACCAAACGCGGGCCATTTTCTTCCAATGATATTAAAGAGTCCATCTGAGCGCGGTAAGCGGCCCTTGCGTGTAGCATCGCCCAATTGCAAAAACACAATACCCACAATCGACAGTTCTACGATTTCGTTCACTCCATCAATCGGTGAATGGAAAAGCTTCCGGCCAAAAGCATCCATATTGATCAGAATGGTCAGCACAAAAATCCAGACCGAACCGATACTGTTCAGATTCGATAGGATAATTTCCAAGATCCGATCAAACTTACCGTTTGATCCTGCAGAACTTACGTCTTCCATAAATAATTACTCTCGATCCCAGTGCCGTGAAATATCCTGCCCATTGGCCCGCATGGTATCCATGTAGAACTTCAAAATCTCATGGCCCGGTAGCCCTTTTTCTTCCAGGCCATCAGCCCACTCTTTCGCAATATTCGGCATATTCATGGCCCACTGCTTACGTTCCTCAGCTGACATCTCAGCAATCTTACCACCATTCTCCTGAAATATCTTAATGCTTTCAGCACCTTTGGACACGGCCAGTTTCGCCACATGGTCCCGGTAATCGATAGCTGTCTCAGCAAGAATATTTTGGACCTCAGGTGGCAACTTTTCCCACGCTCGTTTATTAACCGTGATCGCTTTGGAATTCACGGTACCCATGTCCGTTTTAAGCATATAAGGTGCGACCTCATGCATTTTGAAAGAAACAGCAGCTTCAGGCCATATCATAGCCGCATCGACGACACCTGTGTTGATATTCTGAAAATAGGTCACGAGACTCCCGGCTACTCCGGCCGAACCCAGGCCATGCAGATAACGTAAATTGGTGCCAGCCCCGTTTATCTTTAGCCCTTTGAAATCGGATAAGCTTTGAATCGGTTCTTTGGAAAATACCTGATAGCTGTCGAGCACCACCATGTTGGTTAAGTAAACCTGGTTGTATGTATCCCAAGCCTCCTTCATCTCCGGAAATTTCTCAGCAATCTCATCCACCGTGCGCGCTACTAATTCTGGATCGGTTGTCACAAACGGGGTGACATAGGCAATGGCCTGGATCGGCACCTTATCCTGATGAAAGACAGTGGTCACCACCCCAATATCGCCCAGGCCTTTCTGCAGACCGGGAAGCACGTTGCGCGTTTTGACGATCTGCCCACCCCAAGCCTGGTTCCACTTTATCTGATAAGTCCCCGTAGCGGCTAAGCGCTTCTCAACCTCAGGGATGTAGTAGTCGATAAACTCCTTCACCCACAACGACTGAGTCGGATAACCATCCACGACCGTTAAACGAATTGTTGATTGATCGGACTTGGAACATCCTAAAATGGATGCGAGTGCGATGAGAACAAATATTTGGGTAGCTGATTTTTTAAACGACAAAACAGGTTCCTCCTTGAAAAATGAGCGCATTACGCGTCACAGGATTGAGAATAAAGATTTCTAGGATGCATTGATCGATCATGCAATACGGTCAACCATCGCAGCACTGAATAGTAGGTAAAAGCAATGAAGTAGAGTCTGGCAAGTATATGTGTAGGTCCAACAAATAACGCATCTTGGAACTCTTGAGGTTACACCCACATTTATTTATTAATAAAAAAGGCACTCTACTACCCAAAGCAGATCTTAGATCAGTTCCATACATGAAGGGAACTCCCGCTGAAGCGAATGTCCGTTGTAGTTAACAGGTAAATACGATTGGCCAGAGAAAAGAAGGACAGCACTAAGCTTCAAGGCCTCAAACATCCAGATTTAAGGACTCGTCTTTTGAGCCCCTGCCACATCTTCATTGGCTAGAAGAAACGCCTGACGTCGTTCGAAGAACCCTCGAAGCGTGCGTTCCTCATCTGCCCCACCATTGTCAAATGCAGCATAGAATGCCTCTGTCGAATCGAGTTTGCGTGTGTCCTCTTTGACCACTTCCTCGACCAAGGCCTGATAACGAAGGATCCGCGGTGCACTCTTCTCCCAGTCGAGCCAGTTTTCAGCGATATCACGGACATAGCTTAAATATCGGGCCCGCAGTTCAGGAACTGCCAGCAATTTCGATGCGAGCGGCTTACTCTCGTCATTCTCCAGCACCAATGGATCTAAGTCTACTCCACCGCCACCAGGTCTTCCGCCACCGGGAGCACCTCCGGGTCCTCCTCCAGGAGCGCCTCCTCTACCCCGTTGTCCTCTAAATCCGCCAGGAGCATTTTGCCCTCCTCCACTTTGTTGACGGAGACTTGCCAGCGTTTGGTCGAGTCCAGCGGTCAGCAGCTCTTCGGTTAGCTCACCACTATTTTCTAAATCCCATAACCCGAACCAATTGCCGAGTCGCTCCTGCAATTCTGTGTGCGTCACTGAATTATCCGCATCAGCATCGAAAGATCGGAATAGGTCGTTACCAATAATCGCAATCGGTGAAAAACCACCTCGACCTTGCGGCGACTGCCCAACCGATTCAACCCATTGCCCCAGAGTAAATACAAATTGTTCGCGGTTCAAAGAGGCTGTGGTGTCCACTCCTCCATCCTCAAACCAGGCATCGGCAAGAGTTAATAGCTCAGTCCGTTCAATCTTTCCATCCTGGTTCTCATCCACATTGGCAATCAGCCCCGGAGCCAAAAATGCTCCTGCGGCAAATCCACCTGGACCGCCCCTTGTCCTTCCACCTTGTCCACGACCTCCGCGAGCGCCACCTGGGCCACCAGGACCTCCAGGTCCACCACCGCGACCAACAGAAAAGGTCTCGTTGGCATCGTAGGGGAAAATGTGAAATTTCCCATGTGGATCCTGATAGAGACTATAATCACTTGCTCGAGTCCAGAAGCCGTCCCCGTTTACAAAAACATTGTCCAGAGCCAGAAACTTAAGAACGCCGTCCACATCGAGACTTTGAGCAAGGGCGCTATCCAGTAATTCGCTGGGCGTGTTGTTTAAAGTCTCAAAAAGAAGCATGAGCCCGACCCAACTTTTAGGATCCTCTCGGGTCTTGAGTTCGAAAATAGGCCGATACAAGTCGATATCGTCACCAAGGTAGCTAAAGCCACCTTGACCTCGTGGACTACCAGGCACCTTCCAACGGGCACCTTTTGGCGTACCAAAGAAGTCCCTGGTGAAGTTTGAATCAAACTGCTGCACATTAATATAAAGTCCCCAACTCTCTCCATTGATCACCAAGCGCACAAAATTCGCTTTAAAGGCCGGAATGTACTGCCGGGCGATTTCGTAGTAGAGCACGTTCCGAAGGAAGGTCGGATCACTGTGCGCATTGAGTAGATTCAATGTATTATAGCCTCCTATCTCCTGCTTCGGATATACCATGTCGAGAGTGAGGTTCAGCGGCCGTTTACGACTACTCGATATCGAGCTATAGGACGTGTTCCCACGGAAACGAACACCTACGTGACGAAGCGTCTGACCATCGACCTCAAGGCTTGCCGGCACATCGACATCGGTATCATGAAATTTCTCCAGCTCGTCCTCCCAATCATCACTGTCGAATTCCAGGAATAAGGTACGTAAAGTAAACGGATCATAGAATGGAGCATCGGGGTAGGAAGCCACATCCGACGGGGTCATTTGTGGACCCGGTTCAGGCTCTCCTTGATCACCGCCACCAAATCTTCCTCCACCGCGAAAACCCCCACGGCCACCGCCTTGGGCTCCGTTCGCGCGCTCTGCTTCTAGATGCACAAGGGCTGCTTCTCGCTCGGTCGCATTGAGCCAGCCATTGCTATCCTCATCAAACTGCTTAAGGACCTTGGTGGTTTCACGTCTAGGTCCACCCCGGCCTGCTGCCCCCCCCGGGCCTCCGGCTCCTGGTCCACCAAAAGCGGGTAAGTCGGCAACATCTGAAAGCGTGTCACTGTCGCCTGAAGCAGTCTCTTCATCTGAGGAACCACCCGACTGGATGACCAAAATCAAAACAACCGCAACCAATCCAACGGCCGTAACACCGAAGATCAAGTCGAGCACCGAAGAACGAGGAAGATTGGAGAGTTGGCGTTTCATGAGAACTTTATGATTTGAAATTTAGGTCAGGCACGACGAGTTGCTTCAATGCCAAGGACGTATTTGGAACAGCGTACCACTCGGCAAGGAAACCAACCCGCGATGTCAGCGGCATAATCCGAGTCGGCTGGCATGTATTTAAGCTCAATAACGACTGAGTATTCTTCCGGCGACTGACTCGCCAGGGATTCAGACGTGTTGTCAGGCTCGTAGAAAGATAGATTGGAATCCACCGTCAGACGGACTCGACCATCCCCACTCAGGTAGTAATGACGATGATAGCGATTAATCAAGCTGGGTTGTCGATAATCGAGACAGGACCACAAGGAGTTCTCTTTTTCGAGATCACTGAGCATATCTCTTAAGGTAGGCTCCGTCAGACTTCCATTCAGAGACATGGGAGTTAAAGCGCTCGAGCGCTTCCCATTCACAATACCCTGTTTATGTTTAATCTCAAAAACCGGTTTCGGGATCGATCCTCGCAAGTCTCCGTACCAACGGATCCGGCTCTTGCTTCTAACCGCCAGGCCCGTGACGTGATCGTGATAGTCATTCAATCCTTCCGAATCTAGATAAACATTATTCACCCAGCGTGCCGGAAAGGCCTCATGAAATCCACAAGGATGCTGCCGAACCAAGGCCAACACCTCTGGCAGGTCGTAGCCAGCTGGAACCAACTTGCGTTCGTGGCGAAATTCTTCAGTTGCCGTATTCACAACAGGCATCGCGGATCGATTTAATGATTTAGGCCGCCATCCTCAACGCAACTTATCTCAACCGATGGGCTGAGCTTACGGACACTCTCGCTAAATGATTCAATACCTTGCGCATCTGTAAAGCCCACCCGGAACGAGGCTCGCATGACCTCAGGTCCATCATCCATTCGCCTCAAACTGGCCGTGGCTCCAACACTGGCGAGTGCATCCAGGATCTGTTGAGTGTTCAGTTTGTCGGGAGCGGAACTATTGATGGTAAGAAACAGGTTCCCCGAATCGGTCTTTGGACGAGATAGGCTTCGCAATGCAATGAGTCCAAGGATCAATACAAAGGCAACTACGGTTACTAGCCCCTGACCTGCTCCCAAACCCAATCCAACGGAAATAGCCAGAAATAGAAATGCCAGCTCCTCGGGTTCCTTAATTGCTGCTCTGAAACGAACAATCGAAAGCGCCCCGACCAATCCAAGCGACAAGGCGAGAGACGATTTCACAATACTGATGATCAGCGTCGTTGTTACCGTCAGTAACAGGAAGTTGCGGGCAAACTGCCGGCGATTGGAAATTGCGGTTCCGAACCGGATGTAGGCTAGACCTAGTATCCAACCTAGCAGAGCAGCTGCTAACAGGCTAATGGCGAACGTCGGCAATGACTCGATAGTCACTGGGTTCATGAACAATTCATTGAAGCTATTTTTCAGTTCCATAAATTTGGGGTAATGATTTGTAGGCTATTCGATACTGATTCCTTAATTGGATAACTAATGAATAAGTAAAAAGGTTACTATGAATTCATTCCGGTAGAAATCGCTGAACCTCATACATGTACCCAATAGACGAATGCACCTCAGAATTCATCAAGATCATTGCCGAGAATGACCTTACCTGAGTAGAGCGCCTCAACCTCGGTCTTGGCAGATTCGATCGGCGCACCGTAGTGAAGAATATGGGTCAGCACGAGAAACCCTGGCTTTGTCTTGTTGGCGATATCAGCAAGCTCGCTGGTCAGAGTATGGGCAGACCGATGATAGGCCTGCCAGTCGGGAGGCAGCGCTTTCCAGCCCTCTTCACTAATGACCTCATGAATCAGGATATCGACTCCCTTGGCCTTCTCCACTAGTTTCTCGCTGTAGCTGGTATCACCAGAGAAAACGATCGATTTGTCCGGAGTCACTATCTTGTAACCATAAGCAGGATGAATAGAGCCATGACTGACGCTAAACGCTTCCACCGTCACAGCCCCGTTGTCGAAGATGATCCCGTCTTCGGCGATTTCGTTTACATTGACTTTGTATAGAGTCGGATCTTTCACCGGTTGGTTTCCGCCCGTCCGCAGCGCGATATCCGTTGACTGCATGGCATAATAACCATCCGTCATTTCCTGAAGCCCTTCCGGACCATAGGCGTTAAGCCTTTCCGTTCTTCGCCACCAGAATGTAGCTGCCAGCTCCGAATAGTCGAGCGTGTGATCGCTGTGCAAATGTGAGATAAAGAGATGTTTAACATTCGTAGGATATAGCTCCTCTGCATCCATGGTCTGCCAGGCCTCAATTGCTCGCTGCACCATGCCTCCGCCTGCATCAAAAAGGTAAGCCTCACCGTTTGAGATGATGGCAAGGCCCGATCCAGAACGTTCTTCATCTGGCACTGGGGTACCTGTGCCCAAAAGAATCACCCGAGTTTGAGCCTCAACAGCGACGTATCCACCCGCGACAGACAACATCAATAGGATTACACTATTCAGGGTAGATATGGAAAACCTCATGCCCATATTCTGCTTTTGCATAAACTAGGCGGTCAAGGGGCAATCGAGTATCATTCCTTCCTAGGAACCAATGGATAACCGTGCTCCAGATCAATAAGCAGAAAGCCGCTTCTACATAAACAACAAATAGATCCCTACGTAGACGACTCCCACGATCCCTAGCCACAGTTTGAATTGTTTGTTCTCAGCGACGGTGGGTTCCATGCCCGTTAAGCGGGTGCTTTTCATATCCGCGAAGGATTCAGCGCCATCACCTTTTGTAAGGAATGAAATTCCAAAGAGCAGAACAAAGCCACTAACAGTGAGAAACACAGCTCCATGAAGAAAATGCATATCCAGGAATCCCAAACCCATTGAATGAGCCAAGGCATTAACCGCATTATTATCGGCGATCAGCCACATAACAAGGCCAAGGACGGATCCGATGATCAGAGTCCAGAATCCAGCTTTGCGGTTGGGGTAAGGCGAAATCAATCCGCCAATAAAACAGGCAAGCAAACCGCCAACCGAGTAGGAATTAAACTTGGCCAGGTAATCGAAAAGAAACTTGAAATGCGGAATCACAAATATCGCCCAGATCATTCCCATTATTATGATTACAGCGCCCACGATTCTACCGACCTTCACTAGTTCCTTCTCTGAAGCTTTGGGCCTGGCAGGCTGATACCAGTCAATGGTGATCAGGCTGGATGCGGAACAAATATTCGAATCTACCGAGCTCATTAATGCAGCTACCAATCCAGAAAGCGTGAGACCTATTAATCCACTCGGCAATAGCGAGCGCACCATGGCTGAGTATATTTGGTCCTCAGTTTCAGGAGGCGTGGTAAAGAAGCCGTCTTTAAGTAAGACCAACCCGACGATTCCCGGGAGCACGATGATAAAAACTGTTAGCGCTTTAAGTAACCCGGCAAACAACCCACCCATTCGTCCCTGGTGAATACTCTTTGCGGCCATCGCACGCTGCACGATCGTATGGTTCATCGAACAGTAATAAAACGCATGTACCGTCAATCCGAATACCACACCAGTCCAAGGGATAACCGGATGATTGGCCGGGCGAAATAAAGACAACATATCTTCACCTCCATTCGCTTTCAAAGATTCCATTTTGATCAGAAAACTATCAATGCCACCGGCGGCATGCAGTCCAAAGCCAAGCACTAAAAAACCTCCGATAACCAGAATGAACATTTGGAGGAAATCGGTAACCACCACTGCCTTCAATCCACCAATCACAGCATAAACCCCTGTGGTGGCACAAAGGATTAAAATTCCTGGAAGGATGGAATCCCAGCCAAACATATCCCGCATGACCTGACCTCCCGCATAAAGCGAAAGTGGCACTGCATTTAAACCGATAAATAGAATCGTTATAATCGAAAGGAACTTCCGCGACTCGATCCCATAACGAATCTCCAGAAACTGTGGTGCTGTTTTTATCCCCAAGCGAATGAAGGTCGGAAGAAATATAAGCCCCATCAGAGCGAACCCCAGCACTCCAGCCAATTGGTAGTTGGCCACGGCAATCCCCACTGCGACCGCCAGACCAGCCTGCCCCACGAATTGCTCAGCTGAAATGTTAGTAGCAAAGAGAGATGCCCCAATCATTGGCCATCGCATGGAGCGACCGGCTAGGAAGTAATCATCTGAATCAGAAACCTTGCGCCCTATGCGAACCGTAATTATGAAGATAAAGACAAAGTAACAGGCAATGATGGAGAAATCGAACCAGGAGATATTCATAGATGATACTAACTATTCAGTGTGAAATACTTCCTTCAAGGGGATTGCCAACGGGGAGTTGTCCGGATTGCACTCCATAATATCGACCATGTAGGCCCACCATTTTTTGACAATCTCAGTTTCGGGTAGTTGGTCGGCCGTATGATTTTCTGAGAGTTTTTGAACCGCGAAGAGTGTCAGCGTTTCCTCGTCGAGGAATATCGAATAATCGGATACACCTGCTGCAGATAACTCAGCTGATAATTCCGGCCATATTTCGTCATGGCGTTTTTTGTATTCCTCCTCAAAGCCAGCTTTGAGTTTCATTTTAAAGGCGTTGCGTATCATTTCCCAATCTAGACTAGTTTTCTAAACCACGAAACGACTGCTTCTACAAGCACTGCTTTGTGGGTGGGCTCATTGAAACTGTGGTCGGCACCCTCGACAGAAAGTATATCGACCGAATCACCCTTGAGGCGTTTGACGGTTTCACTGTCCTGGGGAATCACCACATCGTCTGCGGTACCATGCACGAGCAGCCAAGGCACTTCGACCTTCGGAATCCAAGATTCGACATTACCAACCGTAGAACACAGATCGTTCATAAACGAGGAGGATAATGGACACTCCTCTTCTTCCCACATGAGCCCTGCATCTGGCACCTCTTCTCCAAACTCTGTCTGAGCAAACGCTTTGGCATCTACCATTCCAGCAATAGATACGAGAGCGTTGATACGCTTATCTCCCGCTGCCCGAATAACACCTACCGCCGCTCCCATGCTATGCCCAAGGTAACACACCTTAGAATAGGTGCTAGATACAGCGTCCAACACAGCTCCTAGATCTTCCACCTCCTTGGAAATATTTGAATCCACAAACCGCCCCTCGGAATCACCATTACCGGAAAAAGAAAAACGGAGGGTATCAATCCCGGCCTTATTCAAAGCAGCCGTGGTATCGGCAACTACGGGTCGATTCTTATTCCCTGTGACTCCGTGCCCAAGAACCGCAATCCATTCGCTTCGATCAGAGTCATGGTCTCCTTTGGAAATCTCGAAATCTAAATTCTCCCCTGTGTTATTCTTTATCGTGTCGATCATTTCTATTATTAAATTTTCAAACAAGACTCATGAGATTCTAGGACTCGTCAACCGTCTCCTCAGAATTGTTTATTGCCACATAAAGTATCGAGATACATACAAAATCTTTGCATTAACCCAAAAAACCAAGCTTATGCGCCGCTCATACCCTTGTACCATCGCCGCAGTACTGACCTACTTTGTACTGACGATACATTCCTTTGCCCAATCCCCCAATTTCGTCGTGATCCTGACTGACGATCAAAGCTGGGTCGGAAGTTCACTACAGATCATTCCGGGTGACGGGCGAACGAAGAGCGATTACTACCGGACGCCGCACATTGAACGCTTGGCCTCAAAGGGAACCAGTTTCACTCAAGGCTATTCACCGGCACCTTTTTGTTGCCCGACCCGACGCAGCATTCTGATTGGCCAAACACCGGCTCGGCATATTTACCAGAAGGATCAGCGGAACTGGACGGCGAACTATCGAAAACAGCTGAGTATTCCACAGATGCTCAAAGCAGCCAACCCTGACTACCAAACAGCACACTTCGGGAAGTGGGATTTTCGCTTCGATGATGTCACGCCCGAGGAAATGGGTTACGATGCGAGTGATGGTGTATCGACAAACGGAACTGGAGGCGGCAAAGGCAGTGGTGGTGCATCAGCCAAGGATGATCCAAAATTGATCTGGGGCATCACGGAAAGAGCCAGCACATTCATGGAGAAACAATCCAAGGCTGGACGACCCTTTTACTTGCAGGTTTCTCACTATGCGGTGCATCTGGCTATCTTCTACCGGGAACAAACGCTCAAAAAAACGAATAACTGGCGGAGGGGACAGAAACACTCCATGCCAGAATTCGCAGCGATGACATCGGACGTGGATACGGGTATTGGACTACTCATCGACAAGATCGCTTCACTCGGACTGACAGATTCGACTTACGTTTTCTTCCTTTCTGATAACGGTGGAAGAAATGGAATACCGGGCCAGGATGATCCTGCAGTGCACCGCAACGATCCTTTAAGGGATGGCAAAGGCACCGTTTACGAAGGTGGCGTGCGCGTGCCGTTCATCATTTCAGGACCCGGCGTTGATAAGAATGCTATCAGCAATGTCCCAGTAACCGGCCTGGATATTCTTCCTACCCTGGCTGAGCTGGCAGGTTATAAGAAGGCTCTCCCAAATGCTTTGGACGGCGGAAGCCTGACCTCAATGATTCACAATGGCGGACGTGGCGAGGTTGAGCGCAATAATCCTTTTTTAATCTTTCACCAAGCGGTTGCTCGTGACGCAGAAACTTCGTTAATCCTCGGCGACTACAAACTAGTCAAAACCTGGAAGAATGATCGCTTAGAACTCTTCGACCTGTCCAACGACATTGGTGAATCCAAAGACCTTTCGAAAAAGAACTCTAAGAAGACAAAGGAACTCCATCAACACATGGTAGAATTCCTAAAAGTGGTCGGAGCGGAAACGAGGAAAGTCGGATCCAAAGCTGAGGTTTATGAAAACGCGAAGCCGCTATAAAAGGCCGATAGCTTAAACCAATTTACGGTGCCGTAATCGATCGACCGCCACGGCCAGAATAATAATTCCTCCGATTACCATTTCCTGCACCCATTTGGGCCAGCCCATCTGCTGTCCACCCATATAGAGGATAGTGATAATCAGTGCTCCAATAATGGTTCCGAGGATGGAACCTTCTCCACCTGAAAAACTGGCACCGCCAATGATCACAGCGGCAATGACAAAGAGCTCATACATGACGCCAGTCGTAGGCTGCCCCACTCCACCGATGTAGGAAAATTGCATGAAGCCAGCCAGGGCACAAAAGAACCCAGTTAATCCGTAAACGATAAGCTTGGTTCGCCCTACAGGGACTCCGCACAAGCGAGCTGTTTCTTCGTTGGAACCTACAGCATAGACGTGACGACCAAAGCGTGTGTATTTCAAAATAAAGGACGCTACGGCAATGCAGACGATCAAGATCCAAACGCCGGCAGGAAATATCATCCAGCTCTTTGCCTGATTAGTGAGCGTCGGATCCATCAGTCCACCAATCCACGTTTCCTCAGGAGGATAAATGTCTCTTTCACTGGCAATGCCTTTCGCCAGTCCACGAATAATTCCCATCGAGCCTAGTGTTACAATAAACGGCACCATTCGAAGTCTGACGATAATAGCCCCATTGAGTAGACCCACCGCAGTTGATGCGCCAATGGCAAGTAGGCAAGCTGCGATTGGAGTCATGAACGGGTACTGGTGAACCAGATAAACCATTTCTCCAGCCGGACCATCGACTTGAATATTCAAGGACCAGGCTACCACAACTACCGCCAAGGCGATTATGGACCCAACGGACAGATCAATTCCTGCGGCAATGATAACAAAGGTCATCCCGAGTGCTGCCGTGGCATAGACCGAACTTTGGCGAACAATGTTTTCCAAGTTCCTCAATGTATAAAATTTTCCGTCTTCAACGAAGATGGCGAAAAACATAAAGACAATGACCAGTGCGAGAAACCGGGCAGCGATATTGATCCAGGTTTTAGATCCGGAAGAACTGAAAAGCTTATTGAATGCGGAGATGCTCATAGAAAAATATATCGTTAGTTCTCACCAATGGCGGCGGCCATCAACTGGTGTTCATTCCATTCGTTTACCGGACGCGGTTCACTCAACACGCCTCTACACATGACGGCGATGCGATCACAGACCCCAAGCAGTTCTGGCAGATAGCTGCTGACTACGAGGATGGCTTTAGGTTTTCGACCCTGAGATTCGTCACCGCGGGCGAGCGAATCAATCAGGCGGTAAATCTGGGCCTTCGACCCAACGTCAATTCCACGGGTTGGCTCATCGAGTAATAAAATGTCCACATCGGCATGAAGTAATCGAGCAATGGCCACCTTCTGTTGATTGCCTCCCGATAAGTCACTTGTCGCTTGTGCAGCCGACTGACATTTGATTGGAATCTTCTCAACCCAAGGATCACAAACAGCCCGTTGCTTTGCAGGCATCACCAGACGCCCCGGTCCAAGTCCATCCAGCTTGGGCAAAGTGATGTTGTCGGCAATACTTAGTCCCAATGCGAGCCCTTGTGTCTTACGATCCTCACTGACCATACCTACGCTTTGCCCCCAACTAAGGGCAGGCGTTTTCATTCCCGAGTAGGCTCCAACCTTAACCGTCCCTTGCGCAACCGGCTCCAGTCCAAAAATTGATTCAAGAAGCTCCGTCCGTCCTGCTCCAACTAATCCGGCAACTCCGAATACTTCTCCTTCATGCAATTGGAAGCTCGATGATCCCGATTTGGCAAAGCCGCACACATTCTCCACTTCCAATTTAACGGAACCATGCACGTGTTCATTTCTTGGGTACAGGTTATCCACATTGCGCCCAACCATGAGTTCGATAATTTCTTCATTACGAGCCTCTGCCGTAATTCCACCCCCAACACTTTCACCGTCTCGCAATACCGTGAAGTGATCACTCAAGGCCTGCACTTCTTCAAGAAAGTGAGAGATATAAATAATCGCGATACCTTTTGCCGATAGTGAACGAACCAGGTCGAAAAGTTTTTGAATATCTTGAGCCGTTAGTGAACTCGTTGGTTCATCCAAAACCAGAACACGACTATCCAGTGCCACCGCACGGGCAATCTCTACGAGTTGTTGTTGAGCGATCGAAAGATTACTGACCGGTGTCTCTGGATCCACAGATTCTAATCCCACCGTTGCCAAAGCCTCACTGGCCAGGCGTTTCATTTCCTTCCATTTCACCAACCCCTTATTCGCTGGTTCAATGCCAAGAAGAATATTCTCCATGGTTGAAAGATGCGGCGCCAAAGACAGCTCCTGATAAATCATAGCCACACCCGACTCTCTAGCGTGTAGCGGGTTTGTCGGAGTATAGGGTTCACCATCCAGAAGCAGCGTTCCACTATCAGGTGAATGCGCCCCCGAAAGCACCTTCATCAAAGTGCTTTTGCCTGCACCATTTTCTCCGACCAGTGCTAATATCTCTCCAGGATTTACAGAAAGATCTACACCTTTCAGCGCACGCGTAGCACCGAAACTCTTTTCGATACCGCGCATTTCCAGCCGAGGTGTATCGCTCACAATTCGGTCAATCTGATTGAATGATTATATGGCCCGTAGATCTATTTCAATCCAACGAGTGTGCGAATGTCGGCCTCATTTGCCAGGCGCTCCGCGGTGACCACTTCAACACCGGTATCGATTAAAGCATCTACCGTTTCACCCCTGGAAACTGCCAAGGCTGTTTTAACAGCAAGGTAACCCATCTTCTCAGGACTCTGCACAATAAGCGCATCAATTTTACCGGACTGAACCTCTTCGACCAGTTTCTTGGAACTATCAAAGCCAACAAAGGTTATATCCACCTCAATACCGCTATCCCTTAAATCATCCATGGCCGAAGACACACCCAAGGTGGCAGTAAGGTTCGCGGCAAATACGCCGTCGATATCCAGTTTGCCGTCTTGAATGAATCGCTCAAACGTATTGGCAACAACACTCTTGGAACCTTCAAGCGTTCCCGACTCGGAAAATGGATCAGCAACAATCTCATGGCCCGCTGCTTTGGCAGAATCAATAAATCCATCCGCACGCTTGGTGGTGCTGGCCGTTCCTTGAACATAGCGAAATACGATTATGCGCCCGTTGGAGGAAAGCTGTTCAGAGAGGTAACCAGCCCCGAGCTTACCGCCCAGCTCATTGTCCGTGGCCACAAAACTGGAGTGAGCATTCCCATCTACACCCGAGTCAAAAACGACCACGGGAATTCCGTTATCAACGGCCGATTGAACCGGTTTTCTTTGAGCTTGGTTATTGAGAGGTGCAAGTGCGATGGCATCTACACCTAGATTGATCATATTCTCAATGATCTTGGTCTGCTCGGCGATTTCAGTTTCAGTCACGGTGCCTTCCCATTTCAGATCAATATCCATCTCCGTAGCAGCTCTACGAGCTCCTGCTTCGACCGTTTCCCAGAAATCACCACCGGTTGCTTTGGGAATAGCCGCAATGGTGGTTCTATCACTACTGGAAGATTCTGAACCACCGTCCTTAGATGGAGAACATCCGGCGATTAGGACCAGCAAAGAAAGGGCTGAGATAAAAGTTAGAAGGCTAGATTTTTTTGAATAGATCATCGATATGGAGTTAAATCGCCTCATTTACGTATGGATAAACAAGCTTTTCAGGGAGGAAAAAGCGCATCTTATAGCTAAGCAAGAAATAAGACCATCCCCCATTTACAGGATACTACCTCTTTTCGCTAAATAAGGTCATACAAGAGAATGAGCATTGCAGCATCCTCGAATCCCCTAAAGATAGATTTTTTAGTTTACCCATCTATCCCAATTCATGAGCTCCCATAAACCCACGAATGTGCGCTGGCTGGTCCTAGGCTTTAGTTCACTGATCTCTTTAGTCCTCTATGTCCACCGATACACCTGGACTATTATAAGACCTCAACTGGAACAAGAGTATGGATTCTCAAATACACAATTGGAGTGGATATTCACATCGTTTCAGTTCAGTTACGCCTTAGGACAAATCCCGAGTGGAATTGTCTCTGACTTTTTTGGAGCGCATATATTTCTGAGCTCAAGCATAGCGGTATGGTCACTTTGCCTGGTGCTTTTTGCATGCGTTGGCAGCTTCTGGGCATTTGCCGGAGTGCGGGTTCTGTTTGGAGCCGCTCAAGCAGGAGCCTATCCTAGCCTAAGTGGCATTTCCGGCAGATGGTTCGTTCCATCCAGCAGAACCACATTGCAGGGATTTATTTCAAGCTTCGCAGGAAGAATGGGCGGTGCCTTGGCCCCGGTCATAATGGCGACCGTGCTAATCGGACACTTCGGTTATTCCTGGCGCATGACGCTAGTCATCATGTCGGGAGTCGGCGTACTTTTTGCAGGTGTATTCTTCATTCTATATCGCAACTCGCCGCAAATAGATAGCCGCGTGAATGAAGAGGAGTTGAAACTCATTCAAGAAGGCACGGAACCGAAAGGGCTCACCGTAAGAACACTCACTCCTCTAGTTGTCGCATTACCGTTAACCATCCTTTATTATAACTGGTTCACGATCACATTTCTTGTCGTCGCAATCGCTTTCTTTCTCAAACCGATGGTCTCAGCCATCTTCGGCAGGAAAAGATTTAAACATAGCGATGATCCAAACAATGAATCGTCGAGTGACGCAGCCAAGAAGCCCGAACGGAAAATTCTCAAACTTTCCAAAGCGATCAAACATCGCAGCTATCAGTTGCTTCTTTTTCAACAAACCGCAAATGCCGGTGCGGACATTGTATATACCTCTGTATTGGGAAGCGTGTTTGTTGCCAAAGGCGTATCTTGGACAGAATTAGGTGTGTTTGCCAGTCTTCCTCTCATCGGAGGCGCCATCGGCGGCTATGTTGGCGGTTACTTGAATGATGTTTTATTCAGAATTCTGGGGAATAGACTTTGGTCACGTCGAATCATGGGGGCCCTAGGAAAAGCCATCGCCGCTGGTTGCCTGTTTATTGCTATATCGCAAACGAGCGCAGAGGCCTTGGCATGGGGATTGTTTGTCGTAAAGTTCTTTAGCGATTGGTCTCAACCTACCGTTTGGGGAGCCTGCACCGACATAGGAGGATCAAATGCAGGAACGGTATTTAGCGGCGTAAATATGATGGGGAACATTGGAGCCCTAGTTATGCCTTTGATCGTTGGACCCATGCTCGACCACTATTCGACCATGGAAACAGTCGGAGGAGAAATAGTGCGTAACACCGACTACATCCCTATGTTCATTCTTGTTGCCTGCCTGTATATGGTAAGTTCCATCACCTGGCTATTTATTGACTGCACAAAAACCATCCAACCCGAGACCGAATAAGCTTCAGAGTTATATTGAAAATGAAACTCTTCAAATTCGTTTCAATTAACGTGCTCTTAATGTGCTCCCTCTCAGCACAAATCCCAAGCCCTGACGACGCACCCAAACCACGCTCCCCTGAAGAGAGTGCGGCCTCATTTAAACTACCTCCAGGCTTTCAAATGGAAGTAGTGGCAAGTGAGCCTCTAATCGCTTCTCCGTCTGGAATCTGCTGGGATGAGGAAGGGCGGATGTTTGTAAGCGAACTCCATGGGTACAACCTGGAAGGTCATCTTGATATCGAAGAGTTAAACAAGTCTCGAAAACTCGACACACAGGTTCGGCGCGTTCAGGCGAGTGAGGCACACAAGAAAGAAGCGGAAGAAGGTAGCTATGGAGTCATCAAACTACTTAGCGACACTGATGGTGATGGACGTATGGACAGGGCCGATACATGGGCAGATGACCTGCCTCCGGCTTATGGGTTGGTCGCAGCCCGCAAAGGAGTGATTGTTGCTTGCGCGCCAGATATCGTTTACCTGGCAGACCTAGATGGAGATGGGACTGCTGAAACGCGAGAGACCCTATTCACTGGATTTGCAACCGGGATGCTCGAACGAGGCATCAATGCTCCGCTATGGGGAGACGACGACTGGATCTACTTTGGTCGCGGTTGGCCAGGAGGAACCATCACTGGACCGAATTTTGATGGTAGCACAAAATTACCTGACTCCGATTTTCGGATACGGGCAGACGGATCTGCCATTGAGCCTGTAACAGGTGGCACCCATACCTTTGGATTTACCATGACCCAGGGCGGGGATCGCTTTGTAATCGGAACCACAGTACCCGGTATTTTCATCGCACCACTTCCCTATCAGTATCAACTAAGAAATCCCAATATCGCAGCCAGCAATATCGAAGTAAGAACTGGAGATGCACGAGCTTACTCCTTGGCTCCAGCACATCCCTGGCGAAGTAAGCAGGCCGATCATCCTGGCTACTTCAGTTTCTATAACTCTCGGTTCGGCGCTCCAGAAATTGATCTCAACGGTTGGTTCACGGCTGCCTGTGGAAACTTTATTTATCGCGATAGTGCACTGCCGGGACTGCAGGGACAATTGTTCGCTTGCGAGCCATCCGCAAATCTCATTCACCGAGCGGAGGTTCGCCAGAATGGCTCAGCCCTGAGCCTTCATCGTTTAGAAGAGAAAAGTACCTCCGAGTTTGCTTCCACGACCGACCAATGGAGTCATCCCATAAACCTGCTTCATGGACCAGATGGAGCGATCTGGGTAGTCGATTACTACCGTGAGATCATCGAAGATTATTCTGCAATTCCTCGTCACCTTCAGCAATAATACGAACTCTATAATGGAGCCGGCCACGGTCGCATTTACCGGCTGACCCACAAAGACCTCAAACCGGCACCTTCGGCAAACCTCAGTAAATTATCCACGTCAGGCCTCGAAAAGAAATTTCTCAGCCCCGTCTACTGGCATCGGCAGACTGCCCAACGATTATTGATTGAAAGAAACAGGGAGGGCACAGGCAATAAACTGATTCAATTACTGGAGAATCACTCCAAGAACGAAGCAGCTGTA